>NZ_BQXK01000005.1:0-293268 GCF_030158995.1 Acidovorax sp. SUPP2825
CCCGCCGCCGCGTTCGCTTCGCCGTCATTCCCAAGCCCAGGCTGTGCTGCTTCATGTGACGTATCGTCTCAGGGCTTCATCTCCATGCCAAGCATGTCGTGGGGCGATTTATGCAGACCTTCCCTAATAGACTTTTTGAAAATAAATGTGTCGGCTCAGAATAAACAGCCGTAATGGTTAGGGAAGAGAGGGATTCATGTCATTGAATCAATGGGGAGGGCGCACGCCGCGCACGGGTGTGATTCGGAAGGCGTGTCATTGCATGCGCCTCCAAGTTGCTGAGGGGCTCGGCCTGCGCCTGCGGGCGTGTGCCGAAGCAAGCGACGCCGAGCACCGAAGGGTATTCCCACCAGCGGGCCCGGGCAGGGCTTGTCCTTGTACCGCCTACCAGCGCCTCCATGCGCGCAAACGCTTTCGTTCCTTCGGTGCATTTGCTGCGCGGATGCCTTCTGCGCCACGCCTCTGCAATGCGCCACTGCTCCGTCATGCGGCAGGGCACAGGCCGGATGGCCTGGGCATTCATCCGGTTTCAGAAGCAACGGTGAAGATCTTTTTCCCCGTGATCTCTACCGTCGACTGAGTGCGCAGGCGCGGCCTCCAAGGCCGTGCGATGCCTGCACTTCCACACCCTGCCATTCCTGGCCGGGCAGATCTGTCCCAGGCTCGTCCGAGCCTGCCAGTACCGATTTCAAGAGCGACATACGTCCGTGCCCGTACAGGTGCGGATGTTGAATTTCGTCCATACGACAGGGAGAATTGCATGAGCACGGTCGATCAATCCGGTGGTTCCATTCAACTCATGGCAGGCCAGATGGCCATGTGGCTGGGGGCTCAGTTCGCTTCGGCAGACACCAACTTCAACTTGGCTGAGGCCATCGACATCGAGGGAGACATCGATCCCGCACTGTTCGCCGAGGCTGTTCGCCGAGGCTGTGCGCCGAGTCACCCACGAAGCCGAGGCCACGCGGCTCCACTTCGTCGATGCGGGGCACGGCCCGACGCAGGTGCTTGCACCGACCTTCACTGGGGACCTTACTTTCCTCGATTTCAGTGGCGAGGCCGACCCGATGGCTGCGGCGCAGGCTTGGATGCAGGCCGATTTCAGCCATCGGGCGGAACTGGCATCAGGGCAGCTGTGGCTCTGTGCGCTCATCCGGCTCGCACCAGGAAAGCATGTTTGCTATCAGCGCAGCCACCATATCTTGCTGGATGGTTTCGGTGGTGGCCTGGTGGCACGGCGCATTGCGGATCTCTATACGGCGCTGGCGCAGGGGAGCGTCGTTCCTGAAGCTTCGCGACTTGCGCCGATGGCACAGTTGGCCGAAGAGGAGCGCGCCTACCGTGAATCCGGTCGGTTTCCGAGAGACCGCCAATACTGGATGGAGCGCTTTGCTGACGTGCCGGAACCTTTGACCCTGGCGTCGCGCCAGTCGGTGAACATCGGCGGCCTCCTGCGCCAGACCGTGCACCTGCCGGCTGCCAGCGTTCAAGCGCTGCAGGCCATCGGTCAGGCCTGGGGAAGCACGCTGCCTCAGATCCTGATCGCCACGACAGCCGCTTACCTCTACCGCGCGACGGGGGTGGAAGACATGGTGATCGGCATCCCGGTCACTGCGCGGCACAACGAGCGCATGCGGCGGGTGCCTGCCATGGTGGCGAATGCATTGCCACTGCGCCTGTCGATGTGCCCTGACCTGTCCTTCCCTGAGCTCGTTCGCGAAGTGGGGCGCCAGATGCGCCAGATTCTGCGACACCAGTGCTACCGATACGAAACCCTGCGCGGTGATTTGAATCTTCTGCTGAATCATCGACAACTCTTCACGACGGTCGTCAATGTGGAGCCTTTCGACTACGACTTCCGTTTTGCGGGGCACGTGGCCAAACCACGCAATCTTTCCAACGGAACGGCAGAGGATCTGGGCATCTTTCTATACGAGCGCGGCAACGGCCAAGATCTGCAGATCGATTTCGATGCGAATCCTGCGCTGTACACCGCACAGACGTTGGCCGAGCACCAGCGGCGGCTGCTGACGCTCATGGCGGCAGTGATCGAGCGGCCGGATCAGGCCATTGGTTGCATCGAACTGCTGGGCGTCCAGGAGCGCCAACAGGTGCTGGTGGGCTGGAACGATACAGAGCACGCGGTGCCCGACACTCACCTTTCCACCTGCATCGAAGCCGGCTTGCTGGCCGATCCCCAATCCATTGCCTTGCGGTTCGAGGACCAGGCGCTGAGCCGTGGTGAACTGAATCAAAGGGCAAATCGGCTGGCGCATCTGCTGCGTGCGCGTGGTGCGGGGCCGGAGCGCGTTGTGGCGATCGCCGTGCCGCGGTCGCTGGATCTCATGGTGGCTTTGCTGGCCATTCTGAAAACCGGGGCGGCCTATTTGCCGGTCGATCCGGATTTTCCAGCAGATCGCATTGCCTACATGCTCGGCGATGCCCGGCCGGTATGCCTCGTCACCACGCAGGCGCTGGCGCAGACCTTGCCCGCGTCGGTGTCGTTCGTGCTGCTCGATGGCCCGGAAACCATCCATGAACTGGGCAGCCATCCCGAAACCCGCCCCGAGCCGCTGAGAACGCTCGATACCGCGCAGCCGGCCTATGTGATCTACACGTCTGGATCGACCGGAAATCCGAAAGGGGTCGCCGTCTCGCACCGCGCTATTGTCAACCGGCTCCGGTGGATGCAGGACCAGTATGGCCTGCAAGCCGATGACCGCGTGTTGCAGAAGACCCCCTCCAGCTTCGATGTTTCGGTGTGGGAGTTCTTCTGGCCCCTGATCGACGGCGCCACGCTGGTGCTTGCCAAGCCGGGTGGGCATAAGGATGCAGCGTACCTGGCGGAGCTCATCGTTCGCGAAGACATCACCACCTTGCATTTCGTGCCCTCGATGCTGGAGGTCTTCTTGCTGGAGCCGGCCGCCTCCGCCTGCTCCAGCCTTCGGCGAGTGATTTGCAGCGGCGAGGCTTTGTCGTCTGCGCTGGCGCGAAAATTTCACCAGCAGTTGGGGTGCGAACTGCACAACTTGTACGGCCCTACGGAGGCGGCCGTCGATGTGACTGCATGGGCCTGCCCAAGCACGCCGCTGATGGAACCGAGGTCGGAAGGCGTGCCCATTGGCCGCCCCATCTGGAACACACAAATGGTGGTGCTGGACAGTGGCCTGCAGCCCTTGCCCGTGGGGATGACGGGCGAGTTGTACATCGCGGGAACGGGCCTGGCGCGAGGCTACCTGGGTCGCCCTGTGCTGAGCGCAGAGCGCTTCGTGGCCAATCCTCATGGCGGGCCGGGAAGCCGCATGTACCGCACGGGTGATCTGGCGCGCTGGCGTGCCGATGGCAGCCTGGACTTTCTGGGCCGAGCTGACCATCAGGTGAAGATCCGCGGCCTGCGCATCGAGCCGGGAGAGATCGAGTCGGCATTGCTGCAGCACCCTTGGGTCGCGCGGGCGGCGGTGATTGCTCGCGAGGATGTGGCAGGCGAAAAGCGCCTGGTGGCCTATGTAGTGTCCGCCGGTGAAGGCGAGCTTGCGCCCGGTGAGCTGCGCAGCCATCTGGCGCTGTCTTTGCCTGAGTACATGTTGCCTTCGGCCTTCGTTCAATTGGCGGCCTTGCCGCTCGGTCCGAGTGGCAAGCTCGACCGAAAGGCCCTGCCTGCACCCGAAGTGCAGAGCGCCGTTGCCTATGCGGCACCGCGCACACCGACGGAAAAGGCACTTGCGGACCTGTGGGCCGAGACACTGCATTTGCCCCGCGTCGGCATTCACGACAACTTCTTCGAGTTGGGTGGGCATTCTCTGATGATCGTGCAGTTGATCTCGATGATCCGGCAGCAGTTCATGATCGATCTTCCCTTGGACACCCTGTTCCAGGTCTCCACCATTGCGGGGCTTGCGGAGCGGCTGGACCAGGAGGCGGTATCGCGGCCGCGCCTGGCACCGATGCCCCGCCCGGTGCGGATTCCGCTGTCGTCCGCACAACGTCGCCTATGGCTCATGAACCAGCTGGACGGCGCCAATCCGGCCTACAACATGCCCCTGGCGTTGCGCCTGTCCGGCCTGCTTGATCGCGTGGCGCTGCACGTCGCCCTGGGCGATCTGGTGCAGCGCCATGAGAGTTTGCGCACGATCTACCCGCATGAGGCGGGACTGCCATACCAGCAGATCCTCGATGGTGCCGACGCCAACCCACCCGTGATCGAGGCGGAGGCCTGCGAAGACGATTTGACTGCGCAGTTGCACGCGGCGGCCCGCCACGCCTTCGACCTGTGCCATTCGATGCCTTTGCGGGTCTCGCTGTTCCGGCTGGCCGAGGACGAGCATGTGCTGTTGCTGCTCACCCACCACATCGCAGGCGATGGTGCTTCGCTGCTGCCATTGGCGCGGGACCTGAGCGTGGCCTACGCCGCGCGTTGCAGCGGCCAGACTCCGGATTGGGAGCCGCTGCCGCTCCAGTACGCCGACTATGCGCTGTGGCAGCAGGCAATGCTGGGCAGCGAAGACGATCCCGACAGCCTGGCCGGCCGGCAGCGCGGGTTCTGGCATGACGCGCTGCGCGACCTGCCCGAGCAAATGGCATTGCCTGTGGACCGTCCGCGCCCCCTGGTGCCCAGCCACCGTGGCGACGTGGTTCCGCTGCACATACCGGCTGCGGTCCATGAACGCATGCTGCATTTGGCCCGAGACGGGCAAGCCAGCCTATTCATGGTGCTGCAGGCTGCCCTGGCCGCGTTGCTGAGTCGCCTGGGGGCGGGCGAAGACATCGTGATCGGCAGCCCGGTCGCGGGGCGCAGCGATCATGCCCTCGATGGGCTGATCGGCTGTTTCGTGAACACGCTCGTTTTGCGTACCGATACGTCGGGCCAGCCCGGGTTTCGCGAACTGATTGAGCGCGTGCGTGCCACCAATCTGGCGGCCTACGCGAACCAGGATTTTCCTTACGACCGCTTGGTGGAACTGCTGCGGCCGGGGCGCTCGCGGTCCAATCTGCCGCTGTTTCAGGTCATGCTGGGATTTCAGAACAGCAGCCGGCTGTCATTCAGCCTTCCGGGGCTGTCGATCACGCCGCAGCCTGTGGCCGTCGACACCGCGAAATTCGACCTGTCTTTCATCCTGACAGAGCAACGCCATCACGATGGCCTGCCCGGCGGGATCTCCGGCGGCATTCAATACAGCACCGATCTGTTCGACAGGACCACGGTGGAGTCTCTGGCGGCCCGGCTGGCGCACTGGCTGGAGCAGGCGTGCGACACACCGGACGAGGCGCTGGGCCGCATCGACATCCTGCATCCCGAGGAGCGCCGCCGATTGCTGCGGAAGTGGAGCGACTCCGAACGAGCTTTGGCCACCAAGACCATTGCCTCCATGGTGGAGGGCCACGTCAGCCGGCGTCCGCACGCACCTGCGGTGGTTCTGGATGACACCACGGTCAGCTATGGCGAGCTCGACACACGGGCCAACCGCCTGGCCCACCTGCTGCAGGCACGGGGCGTGGCTGCGGGGGCCATCGTCGCGACGGTGCTGCCGCGCTCGCTCGATCTGGTCGTGGCGCACTTGGCCATCGTCAAGGCCGGGGCGGCTTACCTGCCCCTCGATCCGAACCATCTGGCAGGACGCAGTGCGTTGGTGTTCCAAGAGGCCGCTCCCACCGCCGTCCTTACGCATGAAGCGCTGCTGCCGAGGCTGAGCGAGGTGGCCCATTGCATGGCGCTTGACAGCGACCTGACGGTTGCGGCCCTGGCGATCCAGTCGGACAACCGTCCAGGTGGTTCGGGCGGAGCGCGACCTCAGGATGGCCCCCACGCGCAGGAGGCGGCATACCTCATCTATACGTCGGGCTCCACCGGGACACCGAAGGGCGTCGTGGTGCCGCATGCAGGCCTTCACAGCCTGGCCGCTTCCATGGCGGAGCGGATGGAGATCGGCCCGGATTCCCGCGTGCTGCAGTTTTCCTCCAGTGGTTTCGATGCTTCGGTGATGGACCTGCTGATGGCCTTTCACGTCGGTGCGGCGCTGGTGGTGCCCGGGCCTGCGCCATGGCTGGGGCAGGATCTGGCGAAGGGGCTGGTTCGCCAATCGATCAGCCATGCCCTGATTCCACCTGCCGCGCTGGCCTCGGTGCCGCTCGGCGAATTCCCAGCGCTTCGAACGCTGGTGGTCGGCGGCGATGTGTGTCCTCCCGCGCTCGCAGCGCAGTGGGCGCCGGGTCGCCGCATGATCAATGCCTACGGCCCGACGGAGACCACGATCTGCGCGAGCCTGAGCGAGCCCATGAAGGCCGGGACCGTGCCATCGATCGGACAACCGATCTGCAACACGCATATGTACGTGCTGGACGGAAACCTCCAGCCGGTGCCCGCGGGCGTGGCCGGCGAGTTGTACGTCGCAGGGGCAGGCCTGGCGCGGGGCTACCTGGGGCGCCCAGTGCTGAGCGCAGAGCGCTTCGTGGCCAATCCGCATGGCGGGCCGGGCAGCCGCATGTACCGCACGGGCGATCTGGCGCGCTGGCGTGCCGATGGCAGCCTGGACTTCCTGGGCCGTGCCGACCAGCAGGTGAAGATCCGCGGCCTGCGCATCGAGCCGGGAGAGATCGAGTCTGCATTGCTCCAGCATCCTTGGGTCGCGCAGGCAGCGGTGGTTGCCCGCGAAGACGTGGCAGGCGAAAAGCGATTGGTGGCCTATTTGGTGGCCGCTGGTGAGGGCGAGCTTTCCCCCGGCGACCTGCGCAGCCATCTGGCGCTGTCGCTGCCCGAGTACATGGTGCCTGCGGCCTTCGTTCAACTGGCGGTATTGCCGCTCAACTCGAGTGGCAAGCTCGACCGGAAGGCACTGCCTGTGCCGCAGGCGCCAGGCGACCAGCCCTACGCCGCGCCACGCACCGACACGGAAGTCGCTTTGGCCGCGCTGTGGGCTGAGATCCTGCATTTGCCGCGGGTGGGTATTCATGACAACTTCTTCGAAATCGGTGGTCATTCGCTGATGGCGATCCAACTGGGTATGCGGATCCGGGACCAGATCCACCCCGATTTCCCGCATGCCGAGGTTTACAACTGCCCGTCGATCGCGCAATTGGCCCAGTGGATCGACCAGGCCGGCGATGACGGCGCAGCCCTGGATCTGGCGCGCGAGATCCATTTGCCGGAGCACATCCAGGGCCAGGCCGTCGCGCCCACCCTGGTGCCGGCGCGCGTCTTTCTCACCGGGGCCAGCGGATTCGTCGGAAGCCATCTGCTGGCAGCGCTGTTGCGTGACACCTCGGCTTGCGTGGTCTGCCATGTGCGGGCTGCCGACGAGGCGCAGGGGCGGCAGCGCTTGCAGCGCACCATGGCCGAGCGGCAACTGGGCACCCTCTGGGACGATGCGCGAATCCAGGTGGTCACCGGCGATCTGGGTGCACCGCGGCTGGGGTTGGATGACGCCGCCGTGCAACAGGTCCGCGATGGCTGCGACGTCATTTACCACTGTGCCGCACAAGTGGACTTTCTGCATCCTTATGCCAGCCTGAAGGGCCCCAATGTGGACAGCGTGGTCACGTTGCTCGAATGGACTTCGCAAGGGCGACCCAAGACCCTGCATTACGTCTCGACGCTGGCCGTGATTGGCCAGAACGAAGACGGTGGCACGGTCACGGAGCGTTCGGCGCTGCCTTCCTGGAACGGCCTGGTGGACGGCTACAGCCAGAGCAAGTGGGTCGCCGACGCGTTGGCCCGGGAAGCGCAGGCGCGGGGAATGCCGGTGGCCATCTACCGGCTCGGTGCCGTGACCGGTGACCACGATCACGCGATTTGCAATGCCGCTGACCTGATCTGGCGGGTGGCACACCTGTATGCGGACCTGCAATCCATCCCCGACATGGACTTGCCTCTGAACATGACCCCGGTGGACGATGTGGCGCGGGCCATCCTGGGTCTGGCTGCCCGGGCGTCTTCCTGGGGGCAGGTGTATCACCTGATGAGTCCGGCGCCGCTGCGGGTGCGGGACATTCCTCCGGTGTTCGAGCGTCTCGGCCTGCACCTGGAACCGTTGGCGCTGGAGTCCTGGCTGCGGCGTGCCCATGTGCGGCTGGCCGAGGGCCAGGACCGCGATTTGGCTGCCGTGCTGGCGATCCTGGACCGCTACGACGCATCGGCCACGCCACCGAAGGTGTGCGGCGCGGCGACGCACGCGCAGCTCGAATCCATCGGCGCGGCGATCCGCCCGGTGAATCGCGATCTGCTGCACCGCTATTTCGTCGATCTGGGTATCGATGCCAAGGCGCACCGTGCCCTGGAAACCAGCATTTCATGAACGAAGGGGAAACCATGGCACGTTATCTCATAGCAGCGACCGCCTTGCCGGGACATGTGTTGCCCATGCTGGCCATCGCCCAGCATCTGGTGCGCCAGGGACACGAGGTGCAGGTGCACACTGCCAGCCACTTCAGGGAACAAGCCTTGGCCACGGGTGCGTCTTTCACCGCATTCGATCCGTCGATTGATTTCGAGCACCAGGAGCTGGACCGGCGGTTTCCGCAACGTTTGCAACAGCCCTCTGCCCATGCGCAGCTGTGCTTTGGACTGAAGCACTTCTTTGCCGACGCGATGGCACCGCAGCTGGCGGGGTTGCGGCGCATCCTGGCGCATTTCGATGCCGATGCCATTTTGGTGGACACGATGTTTTGCGGCACGTTTCCGCTGCTGCTGGGACCGAGGGAGGAGCGGCCCGCCATCGTCGCCATCGGCATTTCGGCGCTGGCGCTGTCCAGCCGGGACACTGCCTTTTTTGGCACGGCGCTACCGCCTTCGTCCACGGCCGAAGGTCGCATTCGCAACCAAGCCATGAACCGCAATCTTCAGCAGGCCATGTTCGGCGACGTGCAACGCCATTTCAATGGCGAACTGGCACGCTTGGGGGCGCCGGCACTGCCCCGCTTTTTCATCGATGCGATGGTGACGCTGCCGGATCTGTACCTCCAACTGACGTCGGCATCTTTCGAGTATCCGCGCAGCGACCTGCCTGGCTCCGTCCGGTTCGTGGGGCCGCTGCTGGCACCGTCACGTGCCGACTTCAACCCACCCGACTGGTGGCCCGAACTGGATGACGGCCGGTCCGTCGTGTTGGTCACGCAGGGCACGCTGGCCAATCAGAACCCTGCGCAGTTGATCGGGCCCACCGTGCAGGCGCTGGCCAGGTTCGATGACATCCAGGTGATTGCCACCACGGGCGGACCGGTGCCCCCGGGCCTCAGCGCAGCGATGCTTCCCGCCAACGCCCGTGTGGTGCCATTTCTGCCCTATGACCGTCTGTTGCCCAAGGTGCATGCCATGGTCACCAATGGTGGATATGGATCGGTCAACCACGCGCTCAGCCTGGGCGTGCCGCTGGCCGTGGCGGGTGCGACCGAAGAGAAGCCGGAAATTGCCGCGCGCGTCGCCTGGTCAGGCGCCGGCATCAACCTGGCCACCGGGCAGCCCAGCGCGCGACAGATCGGCGATGCAGTGCGCAAGCTGCTGGACAACCCTTCCTACCGGCAGCGCGCCCGAGCGCTGCGACTGGATTTCGCGCGCCACCACGCGCTGACCGAGATCGCATCGGCCCTGGCGGCACTGCGTGAAACATCCTCCGCCATCGCGGAATTTGCATGACCAAGGAGATCTGACATGAGCAACCCATTCGACGACGAAAACGGCCACTTTCTGGTGCTGACCAATCCTGAAGGCCAACACTCGCTATGGCCCGCGTTTCTCGATGTGCCCGCTGGCTGGGAGGTGGCCTTGCCTGCGTCCGAAAGAACCGCTTGCCGTGCGTACATCGAGGCCCACTGGATGGATATGCGGCCCCGTTCACTGGTTGCCGCCATGGGCGGCTGATCGCCAGGGAAGGGTGGATCGTCCCCTCGGCGTCAGGCGCATGCCGGCACGCCGCAGTACGGTCTGTACGGGGATTCAACGAATTTTTTCTGCAAGCTTTGAAACGGCCCATGTAACGGGCTGCCCACCCGTCGCATGGTGCGTGGCCTGCGCAGCCAAGTATGCGTGTACATCGAAGAGTTCAGTGCCCTCCCAGCGCTGCTCTGCATGCATCGCCACGCTGCCTGCTTGAGCACGCTCTGCCACATCAGGACACAACTGGCCCAGCACCCGCGGGAATGCTCGGCAGTATCCCTTGGCGACGCCAGCGAGTTCAGCCAACTGCCGATACCCGATGCGCTTTCCAGCCGGTATGCGTCGCACGATGTGGACGATGCGGTCCTTCCAATCGTTGCTCATGGGGGGAATCGGTGCAGGTCCCTGGCAGATCGCATCGCCTACCCGCAGCACGCCGCCTTGCAACACCCGCGCCAACGCGCCGCGGCGGCCCTTCAAGGCCTTGACGACGCCTGGCTTGCGCTGCTCCAGGCGGGCGCAGGGCTCGCACTCAAAGGTGATCCACAGCACCACTTCCGGGCCGATCTTCAACAGGGAGCCGGAGGGAAGGCCTGCCGTAGGCCAATCGATGAGCAGGTTTTCGCGCAGTGTGAACGATGGCATTTGGAGATCGCGATACACGTCGGTCCCAGCCAGCAGGACTTGGCGTGGCGAAAGCCGTTGGGCATGCCGGTCGCCAAGCAATCCCTGATCGGCCATGGCAGTGGCTTCAGCGACGGACTGGGGTTCCAAAGCGGCTGGACTGTGCAGATACAGTCTTTGCAAGGTGCCCACGGTCCGCCAGGGCAGGAATGGGGGAAACAGCACGGGGAGAGCACCCGTGGGATCAGGGACTGGCATCTGGGACGAATGGCAATGGGATGGAGCGATGTTCGGGGAGGTTTTCCCGGAGCTTGGCAGAAATTTCACGCCGGGGTGGATGCAGGCGCAATTCCTACAACCTGGCTGCAGCCCGCCCAGCAAACTGGCCCGCCCACCCGGCCGTGAAAGAAGCGCCATGCACTCCAGCCCACCCCCGTCAGAAGCTCGTACAGAGAGCCCCGGCGACGGCCTCGCCTCTGTCCATTACGTGCGTCTGCGCGTGAACGGGCAAGACCATGAAGTCGAAATTCCCAGTCGGGTCACGCTGTTGGACCTGCTGCGCGAGCGGTTGGGACTCATGGGAACCAAGAAAGGCTGCGACCACGGCCAGTACGGCGCTTGTACCGTGCTGGCCGATGGGCAGCGCATCAACGCTTGCCTCACGCTCGCGGTCATGCAGGAGGGGGCCGACATCACCACGGTGGAGGGCCTGCCTGCACTGGCCGGAGAGGGCCGCACGAGTGCCGGACTGCATCCTTTGCAGCAGGCTTTCATCGACCATGACGCATTCCAGTGCGGCTATTGCACGCCAGGGCAGCTGTGCTCCGCCGTGGGTCTGATGAACGAAGGCGGTGCGAAGACGGCGGACGATGTCCGCGAACGCATGAGCGGTAACCTCTGCCGTTGCGGCGCCTATCCGCAGATCGTGCAGGCGGTCGCTCAGGTGGCTGGCATTCGGGTCGATGCCATGCGTTTGTCGTCGCCTGCCCCCTTCGCAGTGCAAGAGAGCCAGGCATGAGGGCATTCGTGTACGAAGCCGTCGCCACTGCCGACGCTGCGCTGGCGGCGATGCCCGGCCAAGCGCCCGACATTGGCGAGACCGCACCGCAGGCCAAGTTTCTTGCGGGGGGAACCAACCTGATCGACCTGATGAAGGAAAACGTCATGCGCCCACGGCGGCTGATCGATGTCAGCCGCCTGCCGCTGGCCGCCATCGAGGCCCGGCCCGAGGGCGGCTTGCGCCTCGGAGCCATGGCACGGAATGCTGCCACCGCGCGCCATCCCCTGGTGCGGGAGCGCTATCCCTTGCTGTCGGCTGCCATCCTGGCGGGCGCATCGCCGCAGATTCGCAACGTGGCGACCAATGGGGGCAATCTGTTGCAGCGCACACGGTGCCACTACTTCTACGACACAGGAACTCCCTGCAACAAGCGTGAACCGGGCACAGGTTGTCCCGCGCGGGCAGGGCTGGCCCGGCAGCTAGCCATCCTCGGGACCAGCGACCATTGCGTGGCCACGCATCCGTCGGACATGTGCGTGGCGCTTGCCGCGCTCGATGCGGTGGTACATGTGCAATCGCCGAGCGGGCAGCGGACCATCGCGTTCGCCGATTTCCATCGTTTGCCAGGCAACGCGCCGCAGCGCGACAACACGCTGGCAGGCGATGAACTCATCGTGCACATCGAGTTGCCGGCCAACGGGCTGCAGCGGCACAGCACCTATCTGAAGCTGCGTGACAGGGCCTCCTATGCCTTCGCCCTGGTGTCGGTGGCTGCGGCGTTCGAGCTGGACGCTTCCGGGCTGATGCGAAACGCCCGCATTGCGTTGGGTGGCGTGGCCCACAAACCCTGGCGCGACGCCGAGGCAGAACAGCTTCTGGAGGGACAGCGTCCGGAGGCCGCGGCTTTCCACGCGGCTGCGCATTTGCTTCTGCGGGACGCCCGTGGCCATGGTGCCCCGGGTGGACCCGGCGACAACCGTTTCAAGATCGTTCTGGCCCGGCGTGCCATCGTGCGTGCGCTCGAGATGGCGCGCGATGGCGAACTGACCAACACCGGAGAGCTGGGTACCGAACCTGTGCAGGAATTTCAGCCATGAGCACCCACGATGATTTCCGGACAGACACCGGCGCCGGGCAGGCCCTCTCCCAGCAGCCGATGGCGGAGCCCGGCACCGGGCTGGTGAAGACGGGCGCGCCCGTCTCCCGCATCGATGGCCGCCTCAAGGTCATGGGCCAGGCGCGCTACGCAGCGGAGCATGCCAGCGATGACCTGGTGTATGGAGTGGTCGTCAACAGCACCGTGGCAAAAGGGCGGATCCTGAATCTGCGGACAGACCGAGCGCTTGCAGTGCAGGGCGTGCTCGATGTCATCACACACACGAACCGCCCCGCGGTTCGGTCGCTCGATCTTTTCTACAAGGACATGACCGCCCCTGGGGGCTCGCCGTTCAAGCCGCTGCACGACGCGCGCATCCACTACAGCGGCCAGCCGGTCGCGCTGGTGGTGGCCACGTCCTTCGAGGCGGCGCGCTGTGCGGCCGCCTTGGTGGAACTGGACTACGAGGTCGAAAAACACGAGACCCACCTGCTGCACAACTTGCGCCGCGCGCGGGAGCCGAGCAGGCTCAAGGCGGGCTATTCACCGCCACCCAAGCCCCGGGGTGACGCACCGCGAGCGTTCGGCGCGGCGCCTGTCAAGATCGACGCCCAGTACTACAGCGGTGTAGAGCACCACAATCCCATGGAGATGCATGCCTCCACCGTATTGCGCGGTGCCGATGGCCATCTCACCATCTACGACAAGACCCAGAGCCCGCAGAACAGCCGATGGGTGGTGTCGCGCGTGTTCGGTCTTTCGCAGGAAGAGGTGACCGTTCGCAACCCCTTCGTTGGCGGGGCATTCGGGTCGGGCCTGCGGCCGCAGTACCCGCTCATCCTGGCGGTGATGGCCGCATTGCACCTGCAGCGTTCGGTGCGGGTGGTGCTCACGCGGCAGCAGATGTTCACGTTCGGGCACCGGCCAGAGACATGGCAGCGCGTCAGGCTCGCCGCTGATCGCGACGGTACCCTGAAGGCCGTCATGCACGAGGCAGTGGCTGAGACCTCGCGCCTGGAAGACTATGTGGAAGTGGTGGTGAACTGGTCCGGTCAGCTATACCAGTGCGACAACGTCAGCCTCGGGTACCGACTGGTGCCGCTCGACCAGTACAGCCCCTTGGACATGCGCGCACCGGGGGCGGCCCATGGTGTGCACGCGCTGGAAGTGGCCATGGACGAATTGGCCTATCAGCTGCGCATGGATCCGCTGATCTTGCGGCTCAAGAACTATGCGGAGCGCGATGCCTCGAAGGGTTTGCCTTTCTCTACCAAGGAGCTGCATGCGTGCTACCAGCAAGGTGCGGAGCGTTTCGGTTGGGCGCAGCGCCCCCTGGAGCCGCGTTCCATGCAGCAGGGGCGAGAGCTGATTGGTTGGGGCATGGCCACGGGTACCTGGGATGCCATGCAGATGTTCGCGCGTGTCCGCGCGGTGATGCATGCGGATGGGCGGTTGGTCGTGAGCAGTGCGGCCTCCGACATCGGTACCGGCACGTACACGGTCATGGCCATGATCGCCGCCGAAGCGATGGGCTTGCCACTGGAACAGGTGACCTTCGCCCTGGGCGACTCCAACCTGCCGTTGGCCCCTGTGGAAGGCGGATCGTCGCATGTAGCGACGGTCGGTGCCGCGGTGGAGGGCGCATGCGAGAAGTTGCAGCGGTTGCTCTGGGCGCTGGCAAGGCGCAGCCGAAGCATGGGCTTCGGCAAGGTGCTGCTCAAGGAGGTGGAATTCAGGGCGGGTCGCATGCGTCGCCGGGACGCCCCACCGCAGGACCTGGGCGTCGCATTCGCCGACATCCTGGCGTCGCAAGGGCGCTCGTTGATCGAGGTGCGTCACCTCATGCTTCCGAACCTGCTCCGGCAAAAAAAGTTCGTGCGGGCCACGCATTCCGCCGTGTTCTGCGAGGTGCGGGTAGACGAGACCCTGGGGACGGTTCGTGTCACGCGGGTGGTCAGTGCCATCGCCGCAGGGCGCATTCTGAATGCCAAAACGGCCCACAGCCAGATCACCGGAGGCGTGGTCTGGGGCATCAGCCAGGCATTGCATGAAGAGACGCAGACCGACCATGCCCTGGGCCGGTTCATGAATCACAACTATGCGGAATACCACGTTGCCACCAACGCCGACATTCCGCCGATCGATGTGATTTTTGTGCAGGAGGATGACTGCATCGTCAGCCGCCTGGGCGCCAAAGGGGTGGGCGAGATCGGCATCGTGGGTGTGGCGGCGGCCGTGTGCAATGCCATCTTCCATGCCACTGGCCGGCGCGTGCGCTCCACCCCCATGACGCCTGACAAGGTGATGCTCCCTGCACCACCCGCCGTGCCGTCTTCCACAGAGGACGCTTTGTCCCTGTAAGCGGCCAGGGCTGCTGCGGCGCGCGACCGGAGCGTGACGGGCCGTCAGTCCGGGTTCATGGGCGGGGATGCAGTGCTGCATCCTTTTCGTGGCGGTCGGCCAGCAGCGTTTTCAAGCGCTCCAGCAGCCGGCCCATGTCCACCGGCTTGGAAAAATGGTCGTCGAAACCCGCCTCCAGCGCGAGCAGCCGGTCGGCATCGCTTCCATAGCCTGTCAATGCAATCAAAGGAAGGTGCCGGGTATCTGGCTGCGAGCGGACGCGGCGCGCCAGTTCGTACCCGCTGATCTCGGGCAGACCGATGTCGAAGATGGCCGCGTCGAACCGTGCTTCGGCCAATTGGGCCAGGCCCTCGGCGGCACTGTAGGTCGCCTGTACCCGATGGCCTTCCATTCGCATCCATTCCGCCAGCAGGTCGGCGGCATCGTTGTTGTCATCGACCAAAAGCAATCGCAGTGCGGGCAACGCCTCCGATCCCGCATCTCCTTGCGGGTCATCGGTGGCTTGTCGTTGGCCGAGCAAGGGCAAGCGCAGCGTGAAAGTGCTTCCTCTGCCCGGTCCGTCGCTGTGCGCCTCGATGGTGCCGGAGTGCAGGCCCGTCAAGCTGCGGGCGATGGCCAGTCCCAGGCCGAGCCCTCCGGACGCGCGCTCCAAGGCTTGCTCGCCCTGCACGAACCGCTCGAATACGTGGTGGAGCAGGTGGGCCGGAATGCCCACGCCCTCATCGCTGACGCGGAGCACGGCCCAGCCCGTCTCGCTGGCGAGTTCGATTCGGATGGGCGTTTCCGGCGGGCTGAATTTCGCGGCGTTGTTGAGCAGATTGCAGACGATCTGAACGAGCCGGAGCAATTCGCCCTGCACGAGGACAGGCCCGTTCGGTAGGGTCAGCTGGGGCATGGAGCTGCGTGCCTGCAAGGCGGGCATCGTCAGCTCCAGCGCACGCTCCACCACCTCTTGAAGATCCACCTGTTCCAGCGCCAGGGTGATCTTCCCCGACACGATTCTCGAGATGTCGAGCAGATCGTCCACCAGGCGCGACAGGTGCTTGACTTGGCGGCCGATGATTTCGCGTTCCCGGGAAAACGCCGTGGGATCCCGGCGGGCGATCAACTGAAGGGCCAGCACGATGGGCGCCAGAGGGTTGCGGAGTTCATGGCCCAGCATGGCCAGGAATTCATCTTTCGCGCGGTTGGCCGATTCGGCTTCGCGCTGCGCCTTTCGCGCCTCCGACAAGAGCAGTGCATTGTCCAGCGCCAAGGCTGCGCGTTGCGCGAGCTCGCCGATCAGTGCGCTGTCTTCCGCTCCAAAGATGCGGCTAGGGCCGGCCTGCAGCACCGCCATGGTGCCGATCGTGCGCCCACGCGCAATGAGCGGCACGACGCAGGCCGCGACGGCTTCGAATTCCGGCACAAGCGCTGAAATGTCTTTGCTGCGGCCGTCGTCTTCGCCAGTCTGGCCGGATGGATGCAGGCTGGGCTTGCCGGTCTTCAGGGCGGTGATCAGCACTTGCGGTGTTTCCGCGGAATGGACCGGCATGCTGTCTTGTTCGGCAAGCCTGCCGCTGTGCTCCGACCCTTTGGAATGGCTCAGCCTTGGCAGCAACGCCCCTTGCTCATCCAGCAGATCGATCCGGCAGGCATCGCCGATGGCGGGCACCACCAGGCGGGCAATCGCGTCGAGCGTGTCCGACTCCTCCAGTGATCCGGAAAGCACGGCACTGGCATTGACCAGCAACCCCAGCCGCTGTTCGGCCGCCTGGGCCGCGGACCGTGCATGGCTTTCGAGCTGCAGCAACTCTTCCCGCTCTGCCTCGCTGCCGGCGCGTTGCACGGCGGCCGATTCGAGCGCCCGGGCCACGGCGTCGATTTCCATGATGCGCGACATGCCGGATGGCCGCAATTCGCCCCGGCCCAGGGCATCGGCGTCGTCACGCAGGCTGCGCATGGGCATCGTGATGGACTTCGACATCCACCAGGCACCCGTGCCCCCGAGAATCAGCGATGCCAGAAGACCCAGCACATAGGCCCCGGCGGTGCGCCACCAGGAGCTTTCTGCCTTCGACAGCGATGTGCCCAGGACGAGCGTCCAGCCCCCTTCGTCGAGCCGCGCGAGCACGGTCTTCGCAAGCACGCCATCGACATTGGTACTGGTGCCCAGGAGTTCTTGCTTGTCGTGGCCCAGTGCCTGGAAAAAGGGCTTGAGCGATTCACTGGGGCCGGAGCCCCGCCATTTTTCGTCATCCACCGTGCGGGCGATGCGAGCCAGATTGGCATCGAAGACGGACACGTACCAACCTTCGGGAACGCGTTGCGCACGCAGCACGGCGGCAATGGCCTCCGGTCGAATGATGGCTGTCAGCACATATTTCACCACCCCGTCCCGTACCACCGGAACGCGGACCGGAAAGGCCAGATTGCCCCCGGCACCACGCGCCATGGACCCGGCGACGGGCCGTCGGGTCAGGACTGTTGCGTCAAAGCTGGATCGCTCCACCACGTTCGCGCTGGTGGGGCGGTCGGTCTCGGTGGAGAACACCACGCGCCCGGAAGGGTCCGCCAGCAGCAAGCCCCGCCACTCCGGATGGGAGGCGCGCACCGCCCGGCTGAGTGCGAGCGCCTGCGCTTTGCCCTCGCCATCCGCCGTGCCCAGCGGATCGGCCAGGGCCAGCGTTTGCAAGGCGGACATCGTCAGTCGCAACTCTCCCTCCACTGCCGTGGCCAGCGCGCGTGCGACACCGAGGCTCGACGCCTCGTTTTGCGCACGCTGGCTTTCGAAAAGGGCGGACAGGGAGATGCCGCACACGACCGCCAGCGGCAGGATCGCCGCCGCAGCCACCAGCAGCAGTTGGGTTTTCAAGGGAACGGTGCGCACGGGTTTCGGAAGGCGTTGTGTCCACTGAGACGGGCGGGCGTGGCGCAATCGGCAGGCGGAGGCATGACCGTTTTGCAGCGTGGCCTGGGCGAAGGGCAGGCGTGAAAGGCGACAGCATGTTATCTCCGCCCGGGCAGATTCCTTCCCTCCTATCTTCCGCAAATTTCCCGGCCCCCTGGCCTCCGACCGGCGATTTGTTGCAAAATGTTCGATTGATCCGCTTGACGGAATGCAGGAGGGGAGAAATGGCAAGAAGACGTCAAAAACAAAGTGCCGCAGACGATTTCATGGATTGGGTGGCACGGCTTCCATGGTGGGTCGGGCTGGGCCTGGCGGCGATGATTTATTGGGCGCTGCACGCGGTGGCATCCCAGCCCATGCCGGCGATGAGAACGCCGCACGAGATGGGGCTGGTGGTCACCGGTGCGCTCTGGCGCAGTCTGGCTTATGCCGGGCAATTCGTGCTGCCGCTTCTGTGCCTGATGGGGGCCGTGCTTTCCGCCCTGAGGCGTCGGGAGCGGCGCCATCTGTTGGACGACTGCGGGACCGCCAGCTCCAGCGCACAGGCCTTGCAAGGAATGTCCTGGCAGGCTTTCGAAAAGCTCGTGGGCGAGGGATTCCGGCGGCGCGGCTATGCAGTGCAGGAGCGGGCGCAAGAGGGCGCGGATGGTGGGGTGGATCTGGTCCTCACCAAAGCGGGGGAAATGTCCCTCGTTCAGTGCAAGCATTGGAAAGCCTTCCAGGTCGGCGTCCCGGTGGTCCGCGAGTTGTATGGCGTGATGGCCGCCCACGGCGCGTCCGCCGGCTTCGTGGTGACGTCCGGGCGCTTCACGCAAGACGCCACGGCGTTCGCCAGCGGGCGCAACATCCGCCTGATCGATGGCGCCGCACTGCTGCAACTCATTCGCGAAACCACTGCGGATCGCAGCCCGTCCCTGCAAACTGCGTCCAAGGTGTCGGTCCCTTCCTCACCGCAGGAGACCCCGGCAGTGCGGTCCGAAGTGTCCTGTCCTCAATGCGGCAGCCGGATGGTGCGGCGCACCGCCAAACGGGGCGTGCTGGCCGGTCAATCGTTCTGGGGATGCTCTGACTACCCCTCCTGCCGGGAAACGCGCAACGGCTGAAGGGGCTTTGCACGGTGCGCAGAACTGGCAGGGTTTGGACGCCCAGCGACGGCGTAAGCGGCAGGCCCCGTTCAGCCAACCCACTCCGGTTTGTGGGCCCGGCTCAAGACAGCGGTTTGGCCCGGGTGCCCCGGGGAACAAACCGCCGCACGAAGTCCGGCTGAAAGCAGCGTTGGGTCCCATCGGCAAAATCCACCGTGACGGAAATCGCGTCGATGGCCGCCACGGTGCCCTGGCCATACCGTTTGACGCGAACGGTTGCCCCCGGTTCGAGCGCCTGGGCATCACGACGGGCTTGCGCTGCCGACGCGATGGCCGGTTCTCCCATTTCGCCCAGGTCGGTCGCCCCCAGGTTCCGCACCGTGTCGGCAGCCCGCTCGGCCAAAGCCTGTTGGGCCAGCTGGGCCATGCGAATGCAGTTGTCGCAGTTACCGCAACGCTGCGGTTCGTCCGATGGGTCGAAATACTCGAGCAGCACCTGCCAACGGCAGCGACCCGTCTGCGCATAGAACACCATGCGCTCCAGCGCCTGCTGGTCTTGCTCCCGCTTGTCGGCATAGGCCTGCAGGAGCGCACGCACCGACGCGGGCTCCAGTTCAGTCTTGCGCAGGGAGAGTGCGCCGCTGCGTGCTTTCGAGACAATCTTGTGCCGCTGCAGCAGGCCCAGTCCCACCTGCAGCTTGCTGCGAGGCCGGTCCAGGCGGGCCTGCAGGCTGTCGAGCGTCCATACGCCCGGGTCTTGCGGCGCGGGATCGCGCAATGCCTGGTAGAGCGCGTCGATGTCGTCCGCGCTCGGGTAGCGGCCTGCCAGAAAGAATTGCTGCACTGCTTTGTCCTTGCGGAGAAACAGCAGCGTGCAATCTGCTGGATCGCCATCGCGTCCCGCACGCCCTGATTCCTGGTAGTACGCATCGAGGCCGCCCGGCATCTGGTAGTGCACGACAAAGCGGACATCCTGCTTGTCGATGCCCAGTCCGAACGCATTGGTGGCGACCATCACGCGGACCTCTCCCCGCATGAACGCATCCTGGGCTTCACTGCGCTCCGCGGCTGGCATGCGCCCGTGGTAGAGGCCCGCCGCGACATCCGCAGCGCGCAGCGCCGCATGAACCTCCTGCGCCGCTTTCACCGTGGCGGCATAGACCAGCCCGGAACCCTCGGCCGCTTTCACGATGTCGATGAGGCGCGCCCGTTTGTCCGCTTCGTTGGCCAGCGCTTCGGCGCGGTAGCGGAGGTTCGGCCGGTAAGTCCCCGTGTCGACGACGCCCGCGGCAGGAATGCCCAGTTGCTTGCGAATGTCCGCCGCCACCGGTCCGGCCGCTGTAGCGGTCAGCGCCAGCACGGTCGGGCGGCCCAGCCGTGCCACCGCTCCGGCGATTTCGAGAAAGGCCGGCCGAAAGTCATGGCCCCATTGGGAGATGCAGTGGGCTTCGTCCACCGCGAGCAGGCCGATCGGGCCGCTGGAGGCAACCAAGGCCAGAAATTCTGCGTCGGCGAGCCGCTCCGGGGTGGTCAGCACGATGCGTGCGCTGCCATCGGCAATGGCCTGCTCTGCCTCGCGCGTTTCCTGCGGTGTGAGTGCGCTGTGCAGTTGCACGGCAGGAACACCCCGCTCGCGCAGCGAGTCGCATTGGTCCCGCATGAGCGCGATGAGCGGTGACACCACCACCGTCCTGCCTTCGATCATCAGGGCAGGCAATTGGTAGCAAAGCGACTTGCCCGCCCCGGTCGGCATCACCGCCAACGTGTTTTCGGACTGCAGCACGCGGTCGATCACCTCGCGCTGGCCCGCCCGCAGCTCGCGCAAACCGAACGTCCTCTTCAGCACCGACTGGATGCGTGCCGCTGACGGCTTGCAAGGTGCTCTCGGCGGGCGGGCACGTTTGGGGGAGGCGGGTATGGGCTGGGGCGGGATGACAGGCATAGGCTGCCATGCTGGCGGGGGCCGCATCTCCCCCACGTCAGACGTTGCTCACGCCGGATGTCATCCGCTGTCTCTGCCCCCTCCACCCCCTGCGCGATGTGTCAGAAACGTGCCTGCACGCCCAGCGTCACCGCGCGCGCCGTGCCCGGTGCAACCCAGAGGCGGCTGTACGAACTGGTGTAGTACGTGGTGTCGAAAACATTGTCCACGTCCAGGGTCAGCCGCACGGCCGGGGTGATGCGCCAGTAGGCGACCAGCTTGGCTGTGCGGTAGCTGGGCAGATCGAAGGCCGCCGATCCCGCATTGGCCTCGGCCTGGGTGCGGGCCTGGCCCAGGCGGCGGCCGACGTGCGTGACGCCGCCCCCGATGCCATAGCGTTGCCCGTTGTCGAAGGCGTTCTCGTACACCGCCAGCACGCTGCCATTGACCTTGGGCACGTTGAGCAGCCGGCCGCCGACCTCCAGGGTGTTGTCCCGGGTGATTTCCACGTCGTTCAGAACCAGGCTGGCGTTGACCCGCCAGCGGGCCGTCACCTGGCCTGCGAAATCCAGCTCCAGGCCCCGGCTGCGCACTTCGCCAGCGGCCACGGAATAGCTCGAATTGAGCGGGTCGGAGGTCAGTACATTGCGTTTGCGGATGTCGAACAGGGCGGCCGTGGCACCCATGCGCTGGTCCGCGCTCTCCCACTTTGCGCCGACTTCCAGGGAACGCCCGGTTTCCGGATCGAAAGGCTGCGAAGCACTGTCGGACCCCACGTTCGGGCGGAACGAACGCCCCGCGTTCGCGTACACCGTCCATTGCGAGGACGGCAGCCAGCTCAGGCCGACGCGCGGCGAGGTGGATG
Organism: Acidovorax sp. SUPP2825; assembly: GCF_030158995.1. NCBI lineage: Bacteria > Pseudomonadati > Pseudomonadota > Betaproteobacteria > Burkholderiales > Comamonadaceae > Acidovorax > Acidovorax sp. SUPP2825. The sequence continues at coordinate 21,708 of NZ_BQXK01000005.1, forward strand.
ACGGCTCCTGGCGGACCGTGGTGCCATTGCGCCGGTTTTCCAGCGACTGCCGGTACTGGTCCACGCGCACCCCGCCCACCAGGCGCCACGTCGGCGACAGCTTGATGGCATCCTGAAAATAAAGCGCGGTGTTGCGCTGGCGCTCCAGGGTGTCGGTGTTGGGCAATGGCGTGGGCTGGGACTGTCCGTAGACAGGGGCCTGGATGTCGATCGCATAAGGCGAGGTCGCCGTGGGGTTGGCACGCAGCATCAGCGTGTCCAGATGGAACTTGAAGCTCTCCACGCCGAACAGCAGTTCGTGTTCCATGCCGCCGGCCCTGACGTTGCCCTGCAGTTCGGCCTGCAATGCGATGTCGTCCGAGGCGAAGTCCCGAAAGCGGCGCTGGCGGGTGAGCAGGCCATTGGACTGCAGTGCGCTGGCTTCGGTGGAGAAGCCCTGGATGGAGGTCTCGCGGTACGACAAGCCCACGCGGCTGCGCCATTGAGGGTTCCATTCGTGCGACAGGATGAACTGATGGGTCTGGTTCTCCACCGTCACATCGCCATCGCCCGGCTCGCCCAGGAATCGGCTGCGCGGGATGGTGCCCAACCGATTGCCCACGGCCACGACGCCCCGGTCCAAAGGCGTGGCATGGCGCAGAAACTCCCCGGCGTATTCCAGCGACGTGTCGCGGCCCAGCTTCCAGGTGAATGCCGGGGCGACCACGCGCCGTTCGGAGCTCACATGGTCGCGGAAGCTGTCGCTGTCTTCCGCTGCCACGTTGAGGCGATAGGCGAAGTTCTCGCCGATGGGGCCGGTGCTGTCGAATGCGCCCCGCTTGAGGCCCTGGCTACCCACGGAGCCCTCGACGGCGTTGGCTGCCTTCCACAAGGGACGTTTGCTGACGATGTTCAGGGTGCCGCCGGGCTCGCTGCTGCCATAGAGCGCTGCAGCGGGGCCTTTGAGAAATTCGATGCGCTCCACGCCGGCCAGATCGCGCGGCGCGTTGAAGCCCCGGTTGGAGGAAAAGCCGTTCATCAACGTGGCCATGCCGGTGTTTTCATTGCCAGGCAGGCCGCGGATGGCCACGTTGTCCCACAGCCCGCCGAAATTGTTCTGGCGGGACACACCGCCCACATAGTCGAGCACATCATCGAGCCGCGTGGCGCCCAGGTCGTCGATGGCCTGGCGGGTGACGACCCGCACCGATTGCGGCAGCTCCCGCAGCGGCAGGTCGGTCTTGGCACCCGCGGCTTCTTCGGCATGGTAGGCCCCGGACTCGGTGCGTCCGACGATCTCGACGGTGGACAGTTGGGGCGCATTGTCGGCGGTCTGCGCCATGGCAGAGCCGCACGACAGGGCCGCCATGGCGAGCGTGAGTGGAAAGGGGGCGCGAGCGCCCCGGCAGGAAATGAGGAACATGGACGTACTGAAGAAAAATCGCCGGCCGCGATGCAGGGCGGCCGGATGGCATGCACGGACCCGCCCGCGGCGGCAGCGCCGCCACGGCGAGAGAGAAGATCCAACTGGGATGCGACCGCCTTGCGGGGCGGCATGCATCAGGCGATGGGAAGAGGGGGATCGCGCGATGCAAAAGGCCAGCGGCCAGGTGCCGGCACGAAGGCAAATGCCGCTGTGGGCTGCGGGCAGTTGGGGCCGGCGCCTGCCTGCGGCACCGGTAATCCGATGCCACCGGGCAGGGCGGCGGGCTGCGCGAATGCCATGCACCCGGCGCAGGGGCCGTGCTCCAACGCGTGCGCCGGCTTCACCGGATGCGGCGCGTCGTCTTGCACCACGCTGACGGCCTCCGGGCCTGTGCCGATGGCGACCCGCAGGTGCTCCGCCTCGTGCAAGGGCAGCCCGATGCACGTGTGCAGGAACACGGCAAGCAGGAGCAGGCGAAGGAGGGCGCGGCGATGGTTCATGGCGAGGTCGCCGAATCATAGCGGCGTCTCTGCCTCTTTCCCGCCGGGGTAAAAAGGTGTCAGGCGCTTTCGGTCGCCACCACCAACTGGTTGCGCCCTTGCTGCTTGGCCTGGTACAGGGCCTGATCGGCACGCTGGACGATGTCGGTTTCGCTGGTGTCCTTCAGGCTGCAAAAGCTCATGCCCAGGCTCACGGTCAGCTGGCCGACGGCCGGGAAGTGGCTCTGGCTCACCGCGACGCGGATCTTTTCGGCCACCACGCGGCCCTCTTGCCGGTCCTGCGGCTCCGGCAGCAGCACCACGAATTCCTCGCCGCCGTAGCGCGCCACGAAATCGGTGATTCGCACGCTGCCGGAGATCACCTGGGCCAGTTGCTGGAGCACCGCGTCGCCGGCCTGGTGGCCGTGGTGGTCGTTGACATGCTTGAAATGGTCGGCGTCGATGACCAGCAGCGCGAACGTCCGGCCCGTGCGCTGAAAGAGCTGCACGTACTCGCGCAGCTTTTCGTCGAACCTGCGGCGGTTGTAGAGGCCGGTGAGCGCATCGTGAATCGCCAGGTTCTCCAGTTCCTGGTTGGCCCGGTGCAGCGCCTGCGTGCGCTCCGCCACCTGGGCTTCCAGGGACGTGTTCAACTGGGACAGCTCGCGCTCGCGTTCGAGCAGGGAGGCCGTCATCGACTGGAATGAGTGGTTGAGCTGCGTGATCTCCGACGCGTGTTCGTCGCCCGGATACACCGGCGTTCCAGCGCGGTTTTCGATCATGCGGGCGGCGCGGGCCAGCTGCTCGATGGGTCGGCTGATGCGCGCTGCCAGCCGGTAGGCCACCAAGGCGCAGGCCAGGGCCGTGAGCAGGCCGAGCAGAATCAGTTGCTGGCGCAGCGCCTTCACCGGAGCCAGTGCCTTGTCCAGCGGCTGGCGCAGCACGATGCGCCAGCCCAGATCGGTGTGCGCCACGGTCGGTATCTCCACCATGCTGGTGAGGTACTCCGCGCCATCGCTCCATTGCAGGCGCTCCGACTGTGCCTGCGGCGAGGCACCAGCAGGAAGATTCAGCAGTCCGGCATGCTGGAACGGGTAAAGAATGTGCCCGGCCTTGTCCGCGATCAGCACCTCTGCGCCGTGCTGACCGACCCGGTTCACCACGATGGACTCCACCGTCTCGGTCACCCAGGACCAGTGGGCATGGGCACCCAGCACCCCCCGCAACTGGCCCTGTTCGTCCAGGATGGGGGCTGCGAAGTCGATGAAGCGCAGCGGCTGGTCCGGGTTGCGGTTGGGCAACTGCTTGGCCAGCAGCACGGCCTCGTGCACGTCGCCCACGAACAGTCCGGAACGGGCGGACTGGAACCACGGCCGGTGCTCGACCTGGGCTCCGACCAGCACGCCATCGGTGGCTTGCGTGACCCGTCCGCTCGCGTCGGTGACGCCGATCCAGGCGTATTCGTTGTGGGTGGTCTTGCGCAGATCCAGCGCCTGCCGCATCTCCTGGGCGGAAAGGTCGCCACGGGTGAAGAGTGCCAACTGGCGCAGGAGGTCGATTTCCTGGGCCCGCTCGCGCAGGTTCGTCGCCAGCAGGTCGGCGGCCGACCGGGCACTGGTGTGCAGCAGTTCGCCGCCGAACCGGGCCAGTTCCCCCGTGGCGATGTGGCCCACGTAAACCCCCACGCCCAGCAGGCTGGCGAGCGACAGCCCGCCGAACAGCAGGGTCAGCTGTCCTCTGAAGCTCTGGCGTGAGCCGTTGGCCTTGTCGGTGGTTTTCATACGCCTGGCGATTTTCTCCGGATCAGGATCGGCTCTCTACAATGCCGGCCCTTTGGTCCTGGAAACCCCGCCCATGCATATCGTCGTCAACGAAGAACTCAAGGCCTACATCGACCCCCTGAGCCCCGAAGAGCACGCGGCCCTGGAGCGCAGCCTGCTGGCGGAAGGGTGCCGCGATGCGCTGGTGCTGTGGGGCGAGGTGCTGGTCGATGGCCATAACCGGTACGGTATCTGCCAAAAGCATGGGTTGCCGTTCCAGACGGTTCAAAATCAAAATTTCCGCTCCATGGAAGACGTGCACCTGTGGATGATCGACCAGCACCTGGGTCGGCGTAGCGTATCGGACTTCCAGCGCGGCGTGCTGGCCCTGCGCAAGCGGGAGATTCTGGCCGATCGCAACGTGCGCGCCGCCAATGGCGAAGCCCTTCGGGAAGCGACCCTCGGCGAACCAGGGGATGGCGTGGACACCGCCGATGCCGCCGCGCCGGGCCCGGTCGCAGCCGATGCCCCGGCGCAGGCACCATCGCCAGAGCCGCAGCCGCTGTCCAGCCGTGAGGCCATCGCCAAGGCCGCGAGGCTGAGCAGCAGCCAGGTGGTGATGATCGAAAAAATACGCAAGCAGGCCGCGCCCGAGGTGGTGGCCGCGGTCAAGGCGGGCGCCCTCTCGCTCAACGCGGCGGCGGCCGTGGCCACGTTGCCGCAGGACGAACAGCGTGCGGCGGCCATGGCCGGGGGCGACGAACTCAAGCAGGCGGCCAAGCGGGTGCGCGAAGCCAAGCGCAAGCCGCGGGACGAAGCCGACGCCCCATCTCCCGATACGCTGCAGTCGTTGCGCGACCGCGTGGCCGAACTCACGGCTGAGAACGAGGAACTGCGCCGCCAGCTGGCGGCCTGGCAGGCGCAGCCAGGCACCTAGGGACAGAGCGCAAGGGCATTTGCGCCACCGCGCCCCACCTGTTCCGCGGGTATCCGCACCTTGTGTGCGGGTGTTACCGCCATGCCATTGGGCTCTATGATTTGGGCCCACTCCGATCCGCGCCATGACATCTAACGCCCCTTCCTCCCAGATCCAGCGAGGCATGCCGATCCGGCTGTTCGCTGGCTTCATGTTGGCCGCGTTGGCCACCACCATCATTGCCCTGTTCACCTACCAGTCGCAACAGGAGCGGGCCGAAGCGGTGACTCGCATCAATGCGGCCGTGGAGTCGCTTACGCAGATGCAGACCGTCCTGTCCATCACGAAGGATGCGGAAACGGGGCAGCGTGGCTATTTGCTCACCGGCGAGACCCGCTACCTGCAGCCCTACACGGCAGCGCAGGCCGCGCTCAAGCCCGAGATGGGACGGCTGCGCACCCTGGTTCAGGCGTCGCCCGAACAGGTGCAGCGCTTCGAGCATCTGCAGGCCCTGGTGGCACAGAAGATGGCGGAGCTCGACGAAACCGTGAACATGCGGCGCGCAGGCAATGTGGAGGGCGCGGCGGATGTGGTCCGCACGGACAAGGGCCGTGCAACCATGGATGCAATCCGCAACATCCTGCGGGAAATGCTGAACGCCGAGCGCCAGGAGCTGGACACCCGGCGCGGCGAATGGGACGCCGCGGCCACCTTCGGCGCGTATTTCACCTGGGTCAGTTCGTTCGTACTGCTGCTGCTGATCCTGATGTCCGCCGTGCTGGCCCGAAGCGATCACCGCGCCAAGGCCCAGGAGGACTGGATCAAGGGCGGCCTGGTGGGGCTGGGCAACCGGCTGCAGGGCGATCACCGCTTGAGCGATCTGGGCCCGATCGTGATGGACTACCTGGCGGACTGGCTGGGCGCGCGGGTGGGCGCGGCGTATGTGGCCGAAGGCGGTGGCGTGTTCCAGCGGTTCGGCAGCTATGCGCTGGCCGATCCGCAGGCCGGGGCCCGGGTGTTGAGCGGCCAGGGCCTGCTGGGGCAGGCGGCCGATTCCCGCCAGCTGATGCATGTGACGGAAGTGCCGACGAACTACCTGCCGATCTCCTCGGGCGTGGGGCACGCCACGCCGGCCGAGATCGTGCTGGTGCCGGCCGTGCACAACGGCGTCGTGCATGCGGTGATCGAGTTCGGGTTCTTCCGCACGCTGCGCGATGCCGATCTGCAATTGCTCACCCGCGCGTCGGAATTGCTCGCCACCTCCATCCGCTCGGCCATCGACCGGACCCGGCTCGAAGCCCTGCTGGAAGAAACCCAGCGCCAGGCCGAGGAACTGCAGGCCCAGCAGGAAGAGCTGCGCGTGAGCAACGAAGAGCTCGAGCAGCAAAGCCGGGTGCTGCAGGAGTCCCAGGCCCAGATGGAAGCGCAGCAAACCGAGCTGGAGCAGAGCAACGCCCAGCTGGAAGAGCAGACGCAGCAGCTGGAGTACCAGAAGCAGCAGTTGCTGCGCGCGCAGGATGCCCTGTCGCAAAAGGCCAATGACCTGGAACAGGCCAGCCAGTACAAGAGTGAGTTCCTGGCCAACATGAGCCATGAGCTGCGCACCCCGCTGAACTCCAGCCTCATCCTGGCCAAGCTGCTGGCCGACAACAAGTCCGGCAACCTGACGGGCGAGCAGGTCAAATATGCCCAGACCATCCATGGCGCGGGCAACGATCTGCTGTCCCTCATCAACGACATCCTCGACCTGTCCAAGATCGAAGCGGGGCAGGCCACCATCTCCATCGAGCCGATGGATGTGGCCCGCGCGGTGAACGCGTTGGTGGACCCGTTGCGGCCCATCGCGCACGACAAGGGCCTGGCCCTGCACTGCACGGTGGAGCCGGGCGCCCCGGCTTCGTTGCAGACCGACGTGCAGCGCTTCGGCCAGGTGCTGAAGAACCTGCTGTCCAACGCCCTGAAGTTCACCGAGCAGGGTGAGGTCTCGCTGCGCGTCTTCGGCAACGCCGACGGCACGGTGTCGTTCGCAGTCGGCGACACGGGCATCGGCATTCCCGAGCACCAGCAGGAACTGATCTTCGAGGCGTTCCGGCAGGCCGATGGCAGCACCCACCGCCGGTACGGCGGGACGGGCCTGGGACTGTCGATTTCCCGGGACCTGGCGCAATTGCTCGGCGGCAGCATCACCGTGAGAAGCACGCCGGGGCAAGGCAGCATCTTCACGCTGGTGCTGCCTCTGGTGGCACCCTTGAATGCCCCGCAGGACGCGGCGCGGCCCACCGCGCAGGCCTCGCCGGCCCCCGCGGCTCCGGCGCCCGCCGGCCGTCCTTCCGGCCTGTCCGCGCCGCCGGCAGACGGTGCGCCGGTCGTACCGCCATCCGCCGGCGCGGTGCGGCGCCCGGCGAATGCCGTGGCGGACGACCGGGACCAGTTGGCGCCCGGCCGCCGCACCATCCTGGTGGTCGAGGACGACGTGCGTTTCGCACGCATCCTGCTGGACCTGTCGCGGGAGATGGGCTTTCAGTCCGTGATCACGCATACCGGTGGCGAAGGCCTGGCCGCGGCCCTCGAATACATGCCCAGTGCGGTCGTGCTGGACATGAACCTGCCGGACATTTCCGGCCTGGCGGTGCTCGACCAGCTCAAGCGCAACCCGGTGACACGGCACATTCCGGTGCATGTCGTCTCCGTGGCTGACTACGCCCAGGAGGCCATGGGCCGGGGGGCCATCGGCTATGCGCTCAAGCCCGTCAAGCGCGACGAACTCGTGCAGGCGCTGCAGCGCATGGAAGCCAAGTTCACCCAGGCCATGCGCCGCGTGCTGGTGGTGGAGGACGACGAGCGACAGCGCGAGAGCATGCACCACCTGCTGGCCAATGGCGATGTCGAGATCGTCGGTGCCGAGACGGCGCAGCGCGCGCTCGAACTGCTGCGCACCAGCACGTTCGACTGCATGGTGATGGACCTGAACCTGCCCGACCTGAGCGGCTACGAGCTGCTGGAGAAGATGGCCGGCCAGGAAGAGGTGGCGTTCCCGCCCGTCATCGTCTACACCGGCCGCTCGCTGTCGCGCGACGAAGAGCAGCGGCTGCGGCGCTACTCCAAGTCCATCATCATCAAGGACGCCCGCTCGCCCGAGCGGCTGCTGGACGAAGTCACGCTGTTCCTGCACCAGGTGGAGTCCAAGCTGCCCGCGGACCGCCAGCAGATGCTGCAGATGGCCCGGGACCGCGAGTCCACCTTCGAGGGGCGCAACATCCTGGTGGTCGAAGACGACGTGCGCAACATCTTCGCGCTGTCCAGCGTGCTCGAGCCCACCGGTGCCAAGGTGCAGATCGCGCGCAACGGCCGCGAGGCGCTGGAGGCCCTGCAGCGTGCGCAGTCCGGCGACGCGGCCACGGTCGATCTCGTCCTGATGGACATCATGATGCCGGAGATGGACGGTTTCACCGCCATGAGCGAGATCCGCAAGCGCCCCGAATGGCGTCGCCTGCCCATCATCGCGCTCACCGCCAAGGCCATGAAGGACGACCAGGAGAAGTGCTTGGCCGCCGGCGCCAACGACTACATCGCCAAGCCGCTGGATGTCGAGAAACTGCTGTCGCTCGTTCGCGTGTGGATGCCCAAATGAGCGAAGACCCGGCGGCGCAGCAGCAGCGAAAGAAGACGTTCGACATCGAGCAGCACCTGCTGGTCGAGGCCATCTACCGGCGCTACCACTACGACTTTCGCGGGTATGCGCAGGCCTCGCTCAAGCGCCGCCTGCAGACGGCGCTCACACGGTTCCATTGCCGCACGGTCTCGCAATTGCAGCATCTGATCCTGCACGACCCGGAGGTGTTTCCCGCCATGCTGGAATACCTCACGGTCCAGGTGAGCGAGATGTTCCGCGACCCGACGTACTTTCGCGCACTGCGCGAGACCGTGGTGCCGGTGCTGCGCACCTACCCGTCGCTCAAGATCTGGGTGGCGGGCTGCAGCACGGGCGAGGAGGTGTATTCGCTGGCCATCCTGCTGCGGGAGGAGGGGCTGCTGGAGCGCACCCTGATCTATGCCACCGACATCAACGCCAATGCCCTGCAGAAGGCCGAGGCGGGCATCTACGCCATCGAGCGCGTGCCGGCCTTCACCGAAAACCACGCCAGGTCGGGCGGGCGCACCTCCCTGTCGGAGCACTACACCGCCGCCTACGGGCGCGTGGTGCTCGACAAGAGCCTGCGCAAGCACATCGTGTTCTCGGACCACAGCCTCGCCACCGACAGCGTGTTCGCCGAAGTGCAGCTGGTGTCCTGCCGCAACGTGCTGATCTATTTCGACCGCGACCTGCAGGACCGCGCGCTGGGCCTGTTCCGCGATGCGCTGTGCCGCAAGGGCTTTCTCGGGCTGGGGTCGAAGGAGTCGCTGCGCTTTTCTTCGCATGCCGGCGAGTTCGAAGAGCTCGTGCCGCAGGACCGCCTGTACCAGAAGAAGGGTGGGGCATGAGCGACAGCATCCGCCCGCAGGCGGTGGTGATCGGCGGCTCCGCGGGGAGCATCGAAGCGCTCTCGGTCCTGTTGCCGGCGCTGCCGTCCGGTCTGCGGGCCGCGGTCTTCGTGGTGCTGCACCTGCCGCGCGAGCGGCCCAGCCTGCTGTGCGAAATCTTCCAGCCGAGCTGTGCCGTGCCTTTGCGCGAAGCCCAGGACAAGGAGCCGGTCGAGCCCGGGACCGTGTACTTCGCGCCGCCGGACTACCATCTGCTGATCGATGGCGGGCCTTCACTGGCGCTGTCCGTGGATGATCCGGTGCATTTTTCGCGTCCGTCCATCGATGTGCTGTTCGAATCCGCAGCGGACGCGTATGGTGAGCGCTTGCTCGGCATCCTGCTGTCGGGTGCCAACAGCGACGGGGCGCAAGGATTGGCGGCCGTGCAGGCCGCGGGGGGCACCACGGTCGTGCAGGACCCGGACAGCGCCCCCGTGCCCTTCATGCCCGAAGCCGCGATGAGCGCCTGCACGCCCGGCCATGTTCTTTCCCCGCAGCGCATCGCTTCGCTGCTCGAGACCCTGTTCCATCGGAGAGCTTCTTGATACCCGCCCCCATCCCGCCGTCCCCCGTGCGCACTGCCCCGGTGAAGTGCCTGATCGTCGACGACGTGGAGGAAAACCTGATCGCCCTGGAGGCCTTGCTGCAGCGCGACGACGTGCAGATCCTCAAGGCCGCTTCGGGCTCCGAGGCCCTGGAGCTGCTCCTCGTGCACACCGACGTGGCCCTGGCGCTGCTGGACGTGCAGATGCCCGAGATGAACGGCTTCGAGCTGGCCGAGTTGATCCGCGGCAGCGAACGCACCCGCCATGTGCCGCTCATCTTCATGACGGCGGGCTCGCGCGACCAGAACTGGCAGTTCAAGGGCTACGAGACCGGTGCCGTCGACTTTCTCTACAAGCCCATCGATCCGCACGTGCTGGTGAACAAGGCCAACGTGTTCTTCGACCTGCAAAAGCAGAAGGTGGCGCTCGCGCGCGAACTGCAGGAACGCACCGAAGCCCTTCGGGTGAACGAAATGTTCATGGCCGTGCTGAGCCATGACCTGCGGGGACCGCTGAGCGCCCTCCTGGCGAGCGCGCTGGTGCTGCAGCGGCCGCAGGAGCCCGACAAGGTGCAGACCATCGCCGGCAAGATGCAGTCGAGCGCGCAGCGCATGGGCCGAATGATCGAGGACCTGCTGGATGTGACGCGGGCGCGCCAGTCCGGCGGGCTGCCCGTGAAGACCGGGCCTGCCGACCTGGGCGAGCTGGTGCAGCGTCCGGTGAACGAACTGCACGTCAGCCACCCCGACCGGACCATCGAGGTCATGCAAAAGGGCAACCTGACGGGCCAGTGGGATGCCGAGCGCCTGTGCCAGGTGGCGGCCAACCTCCTGGGCAATGCCATTCACCATGGCGATGCGGCCGAGCCGGTGCAGGTGACGCTGGACGGCACGGCGGCCGACCGGGTGGAACTCACCGTGCGCAATGCCGGGACGATCCCCCCGGCACTGGTGCCCCACCTGTTCGATCCGTTCCGGGGGCGGGAGCGCGAGCCGGGGCAGCACCAGGGGCTGGGGCTGGGCCTCTACATCGTGCACCAGATCGTGCAGCGCCATGGCGGCCGCATCGACGTCTGCTCGCGCGAGGGCCACACGGCCTTTCATGTGCAGTTGCCCCGCCAACCGGCCGCGGCCCGTCCGGCAGCGCGCTGATCTTGCAGCCTGGGCCGGCTTCAGGGAGCGTTGGGATCTATCGGCGTGGCTGCGGCGGCTGCGCTGCCAGAAGAACGAAAAAAGGGGGCACGAAGCCCCCCGTTCACTGTGGCGGTGCTCTGCGGTCAGGCAGGGTGATTGGAGCTGGATCCGCGCAATTGGTCGCGGATCGAATCCATGAGCTCTTCCAGCTCTTCCAGCTCGAACGGCTTGAGCAGCGCACGCACATTGGGGCCCAGGGCATTCAGGCCGTGGCCGAACTGGTAGCCCGAGCACAGCACGATCCAGCGCTGCGGATTTTCCGCCACCAGCTGGCGACACAGGTCGGTGCCCGACATGCCGGGCAGGCTGACGTCGGTGACGACGAGGTCGTAGGCGCCCTGCGCATCCAGCGTCAGCGCCTCTTCGGCGGTGGCGCACAGCGACACCTCCCGGTCGTCCCCCTCCAGCAGCATGCCGATGGTCTCGCGGAGTTCCGCGTTGTCCTCAACGTAAAGGATGCGCAAGGGAGGGGTCATGCTGTGGTCGGTCCGGTCGAGCGGTCTGTGAAGGTCTCCGGCTGGCGGTCGCGCGTCAGTGGAAAACGGGGTGGAAGGGTGGGCCAGCGCTTGCATCATGCCAGCGTGCGCACGGAAGGTTCGCGCGCCCATTGTCGCGTGGTGGCCGCTTGAATGAAAGCAGCGGTCTCAGCGGGGTCCACCACGCCGGCGTCCGGCTGGATGCCCGCGGCCTTCAGGATCGGTTGCGAACCCTTGCACGCGGCGATGGCCTTGAGGTGACCGAAGGCGTCGCGGAACCAGTCCACGGCGGCGGCTTCGCGCGACAGTTGCTCGCCCGCTTCGGGCGACAGGACCGAGGCCACCGCATCGAACACCGTGGAGGGCGTGCCGGCCAGTTGGCCATCGGCCGGCAGGCGCGAGCCATCCGCCAGCACGGCGCCGCCCACCTTCGGGGCCACGATCTTCACCGTGGCACCGGCCTTTTCCGCCGCCTTGCGCAGCGCGGCGATGGGTGCGGCGGCCGAGCCGTCGGCCACCAGGATGCCCACGCAGCGACCCTCCAGCGTGGGCTTCATGCGGTCGATGATGCGCAGCGCGGGCGACAGCGGCAGGTCCTGCACGGCCGCAGCGGCAGGGAACGGCTCGGGGAGCTCCGGCATGCCCAAGCCATCGGCCACGCGGCCGGCCAGGCTGTCGTCCACATTGCGCAGCTGCGCCACCACGGCCGTCCGTACGGCGGGCGTCTCGACCTTGGACAGCTCGAACACCAGCGCCGATGCCATGTGGGCCTGCTCCAGCGGGCTCTGGCTGCGAAAGAACATGCGCGCCTGGCTGTAGTGATCGGCAAAGCTCTCGGGCCGCACGCGGCCCTTGGAACCGCCATCGGCCACTTCGGCGAAATGCCGCGTGCCCTGCGCCAGCGAGGCGCGCGGGCTGTCTCCGAGCAGGCTGCTCGGCTCATAGGCCACGCGGCCCTTGGGCACCTGCATCTGCATGTGACCATCGCGCTGCATGTTGTGGAAGGGGCACTTGGGCGCGTTGATCGGGATCTGCACGAAGTTCGGGCTGCCCAGGCGCGACAGCTGAGTGTCCAGGTACGAGAACAGGCGGCCCTGCAGCAGCGGGTCGTTGGAGAAGTCGATGCCCGGCGGCACGTTGGCAGGGCAGAACGCCACCTGCTCGGTCTCGGCGAAGAAGTTGTCGGGCCAGCGGTTGAGCACCATGCGGCCGATCATCTTGAGCGGCACCAGCTCTTCGGGGATGAGCTTGGTGGGGTCCAGATGGTCGAAAGGAAACGCCTCGGCCTCTTCCTCGGTGAACAGCTGCACGCCCAGTTCCCACTCGGGGAAGCTGCCGGCCTGGATGGACTCGAACAGGTCGCGGCGATGGAAATCGTTGTCCGCCGCCTGCAGCTTCAAAGCCTCGTCCCACACGGTGGACTGGATGCCCAGCTTGGGGCGCCAGTGGAACTTCACGAACGTGCTCTGGCCTTCTGCGTCGAGCAGCCGGAAGGAGTGCACGCCGAAGCCTTCCATGGTGCGCAGGCTGCGCGGGATGGTGCGGTCGCTCATGGCCCACATGATCATGTGCATGGCCTCGGGCATCAGCGAGATGAAATCCCAGAACGTGTCGTGCGCGCTGGCCGCCTGCGGAAAGCCGCGGTCGGGCTCCATCTTCACGGCATGCACCAGGTCGGGAAACTTCATCGCATCCTGAATGAAGAACACGGGGATGTTGTTTCCCACCAGGTCCCAGTTGCCTTCTTCGGTGTAGAACTTGACGGCGAAGCCGCGCACGTCGCGCGGGGTGTCCACCGAGCCGGCGCCGCCGGCCACGGTCGAGAAACGGCAAAACAGCGGCGTCTGCTTGCCCACCTCGGTGAGGATGCGGGCGGTGGTGTATTTCGACAGCGATTCGGTCAGCTCGAAGAAGCCGTGCGCGGCCGTGCCACGGGCATGCACGATGCGTTCAGGAATGCGCTCGTGGTCGAAATGCGTGATCTTTTCGCGGAGGATGAAGTCCTCCAGCAGCGTGGGGCCACGGGGCGTGGACCGCAGCGAATTCTGGTTGTCCCCGACCGGAATGCCCTGCTGGGTGGTGAGCACGGGGTGCGCGCCTCCAGCCTGCTGCTGCAACTCGCCCCCGGTGCCGCGCAGTTCTTCGCCTTCGTGGGCCTTGGACGGGGGGGCGGAGGCCTTTTTCACGGGACGTTGAACTGCGGGTGCTTTTGCCATGGGGGCCTTTTGGTTGATTACCGTGGGACCGCCGATCTTTTGCCGTGCAGGGGGACACCGGTGTAGGACAAGCCCGCGTCGGCCGAACTGCCCGCAGGGCGGATCGCCGCGGTACCTGCCGTGGGGGCTGGCACTTCGATGCGCTCTCCACTGACAAGGCGCGCTCGCGATGGGACACATACTCCAGCAGCGTCTGATGCGGCATCGATCAGGTTCCTGACCCACCAGACGCAGGCTCTTTCCCCTCTACCACCACGGCAGGCCCCATGATCCGAATGAAACTCCAGTTGGAGTTGGAGTACGCGGTAGGCGATCCCGGCGCTGACTTCGTCTTCAACATCCACGCAGCGCAAACGCATTGCCAGACCGTTCAGGACGAGAACCTGGTCATCAGCCAGGACATTCCGACGCACTTGCACACCGATCCCGCCACGGGCACCCGCTGCCTGCGGCTGCACGCCGAACCCGGGCCGCTCACGCTGGCCTACACCGCGACGGTGGACCTGAACCACCACACCGCCGATCCGGCGCTCATTCCCGAGGTCGGCGTCCGCCACCTGCCCGACGATGTCGTGGGCTACATCTTCCCCAGCCGCTACTGCCAGTCGGACCGGCTGGCCACGCTGGCCTTCCGCGAATTCGGGCACCTGTGGCAGGGCTACAGCCGCGTGCAGGCCATTTGCGACTGGGTGCGCAACCACGTGGCCTTCCGCTCCAACACCTCCAATTCGACCACCTCGGCCGTGGACACGTTCGTCGAACGCGTCGGCGTCTGCCGCGACTTCGCCCACCTGATGATCGCGCTGTGCCGGGCGGTGAACATTCCCGCGCGCATCGCCACCGGCACCGACTACGGCGCCGACCCGGCGCTGGGCCCGCCGGACTTTCACGCCTACGTCGAGGCCTATCTCGGCGACCGCTGGTACCTGTTCGATCCGTCGGGCACGGCCATTCCCATGGGCATGCTGCGCCTGGCCACCGGCCGGGATGCCGCGGACGTGGCTTTCGCCACCATCTTCGGCAGCGTGCAGTCGCAGCCGCCCAAGATCCGAGCCTGGGCCGTGCAGGACCCGTCGCGGGGCTTTCAGTTGCCGCAGCACTCGTCCCTGGCTCTGTCCACCGACGCGCCGCAGAACTCGGGCGCATCGCCCGTGATGTCCGGTGGGCGCAGCGATTCGGCCCCTGGCGGCCGCTCGGTGATGGCCGGCTGAAGCCTTCGGTTTGGGAGCGCAGCGGCGCCCGCCGGCCCGCGTGCGCGCCATGCCTGCGGGGCATCGCTCGCCTGCCGCGGGCATGCGGCACCCCATGGTGACCATGAAAGTGGCACGACGCCCTAGTACCGATTGCCCTGTTTGCTATATATTTTGTAGCAATCATGCATCTCGGCGTTGATGCGCTGACGGCTTCCCCGTGTCCGGCGCACAGGCCCGGAGCTGCTTCGCCAGGCGGCATGCCACTTCGGGTGAATCCCCCCTTTCCGTTCCCCGCGAGGTTGGAATGCAGCCTCACGGAGAGGTGGCCCGGACCCTGCTGCACAGGGCCCGGGAACAGGCACAGGGCGCACAGGGGCGGGATACCGGCCTCGGTCGGCGTGCGCGTGCGAAACCTTTCTTTCGCCACCCTGCCACGCCGAGTGCCTGTCATGCCATCTGCCGCTCTTCCTCCATCGCTCCCCTCCCGCCGCGTGCCGGTGGACGGTGGTTCGCACGAAGGGGCTGCGTCCGGCAGCCCCCGGCCCGATCCACACACCCGTGCCCCCGGTTCTCCCCGCACTTCGGCGCAGCGGCAGGAGCCCACCGCGATCCTGCCGCGCGCGCCCATCCCGCCCGGTGACGCCGCCGCCGCCGCGGGCACGGCGAGCTTGTCGCCCCGTTCCTCGCGCCAGGCGTCGTCCCCAGCGCCGCGCTCCGGCCCCGCCTGGGGGGCGCTGGCCTCGCGTGGCATGCACCTGCTTCAGCCCCATCCCGCCTTGGTGCGGATCGGTGCGCGGTACCTGGCGCCTCCCGCCCTGTGGCTGGGCGAGCAGATGCGAACGCATTCCGAATGGACCCTGTTGGCCGTGCACACGCTGCAGGACCCAGCCTCCGCCACCGCATTGGCGCAGCGCGTGGCGGTGGCGGCCGGGCTGTTGGCCACCGGCACCGCCGCGCTGTCGCGGCAACTGCAGGAACGCGACGACCCGCAAGCCGTGGCCCGCATCGCGCAAGCGCTGGTGGATCTGGATGCCGCGCGGCTGGCGGGCGAGCTGCTGGGCGAGGCGATCCAGGGCCTGCTCCAGCGGCTGCCCGACCGTGACGTGGCAGGACTTCAACTGTTCGTGGGGATCGGCGCGGTGATGGCCCACTGGCACCTGAAGCACCGCGCCCCGGCGACTGCGCCGATTTCACCCTCGGAGGTGCCGCGTACCACCGCGACCCCTGGCACCACCACGGCGCGTGGTGAACCTCCCCGCCCGCGAAGCGCAGGGCTGGACCGCGTGGTCCTGGCCAACGCGGTGGTGGCCCTCCACCATGCGGGGCAGGGCATGCTGGGCGAGGGGTATGCCCGTGGCGTGGCCGAATCGCTGTCCGAGGGCGTGCGGGAGTCCGTGGGCCAGTGGCTCGCGCGGGCACGGGAGCGGCGGTAGCGCCAAGCGACTGCCGATCACCCCGCCCGGCGGAAGGTCAGGTTCACGCGGACCGCTCCCCACTCCGCGTGGTGGCCTTGCGGCACCGGCAGCACGCCGTGAAAGCGCAGGCGGTCCTCCCCGCCCCACACCACCACGTCGGCATGGCGCAGCGGCACGCGCAGGGCGCGGTCGCCGCGTGCCAGGCCGCCCCAGAGGAACGTGGCCGGGAGCCCGAGCGAGACCGAGACGATGGGCGCCCGCAGGTCGCGCTCGTCGCGGTCCTGGTGCAGCGACAGGCGCGTGCCCGGGGCATAGCGATTGACCAGGCAGGCGTCCGGGACGAAATCCGCAAAGCCGGCCGCTGCCGCCGCCTCGCCCGCCAGCGTGGACAGCACGGCAGGCAGGGCGGGCCACGGCCGGCCGCTGTCCGGGTCCACGGCGACGTAGCGGTAGCCGCGCGCATCGCTCACCCAGCCCAGGGCGCCGCAGTTCGTGGTGGCCACCGACATGCGGCGCCCGCCCGGCGTGGCCATGTGGCGCCACGGCGCCTGCCGCGCGATGGCGGCCACCTGCGCGTGCAACGCCGCGGCCACGGGGCGGGCGAAGCCGCGCAGCAGCACTGCGCCGGGCCCGAGGACGAGCCGGCCGCCCGGCGCTTCATCGGTGTCGAACAGGTCGTCGGTCATGGAACGAGCGAAGAAGGGCCGAGGCCAGGGCCACCACCGGGGGCCTTGCCGTCAGGCCGCGTCATGAAAAATGAGGCCCATGGTATGCCGCTGCCCCGAGCGCACCCGCGACACGCCGTGCCGCATCTGCACGCGGTAGGGCCCGCGCGTGCCCTGCACTGGCCGGTGGTGCACCGCGAACACCACCGCATCGCCCTGGCGCAGCGGCACCACTTCGGGCCGCGACTGCATGCGCGGGCGCTGCTCGGTCAGCACGAACTCCCCACCCGTGAAATCGGTCCCCGGCGCGGAGAGCAGCACGGCCACCTGCAGTGGAAACACGTGTGCGCCATACAGGTCCTGGTGCAGGCAGTTGTAGTCACCCGGGCCGTACTGCAGCAGCAGCGGGGTGGGGCGCGTCTGGCCGGTCGCCTGGCACCGCGCGATGAAGGCCGTGTGGTCCGCCGGAAAGCGGTCTTCCAGGCCCAAGGCCGCCTGCCATCGGTTGGCCACCGGCACGAGGTGCGGATAGAGCCCGGTGCGCAGCGCCGCGATGGCCTCGGGCAGCGGGTACTGGAAGTACTGGTATTCGCCACGCCCGAAGCCGTGGCGCTCCATCACCAGGCGGCTGCGAAAGCGCGCGGGCTGCGCGTAGAGGCCGGCGAGGGCGCGGCAGTCGGCCGCGGGCAGCAGCGCGTCGATCACGGCGCAGCCCTGGCCGTCCAGCGCCTGGGCCACGGCGTCACAGTCGATGGCGCACAGGTCGCGCGCGCTCACGCCTGGGCCTCCTTGTCCAGCAGCGCCCGCTTGCGCTCCACGCCCCAGCGGTAGCCGGAGAGCGCGCCGTCGGTGCGCACCACGCGGTGGCACGGAATGGCCACGGCCAAGGCATTGGCCCCGCAGGCCTGGGCCACGGCCCGCACCGCGCGCGGCGCGCCGATGCGCTCGGCGATCTGCGCGTAGCTGGCGGTCTCGCCGGGGGCGATGGTCTGCAGCGCGGTCCACACCCGCTGCTGGAACACCGTGCCCTGCACGTCCAGCGGAAGGGCCAGCCCGCGCCGGGGCGCATCGACGAAGCCGATCACCTGCGCCATCCACTGCTCGAACGCGGCATCGGCCCCGAGCAATTCAGCGCGCGGAAAGCGGTCCTGCAGATCGCGCACCAGCGCGTCGGGGTCGTCGCCCAGCAGCAGGGCGCACAGGCCCCGCTCGCTGGCCGCCGCCAGCACCGCGCCCAGGCTGCACTGGCCCACCGCGAAGCGGATGCGCACCTGCGCGCCCCCGGTGCGGTAGCGGCCGGGCGCCATGCCGAGCACGCGGTCAGCCTCTTCGTAAAAGCGCCCCTGCGATCCATAGCCCGCGGCATAGAGGGCCTCGGTCACCGTGCCGGCGTGGGGCAGGCCGTCGCGCAGCTTTCCCGCGCGGTGCGCCGCGGCATAGGCGCGCGGCGTGAGGCCGGTGGCCGCCTTGAACACGCGGTGCAGGTGGTGCGGGCTGAGCCCGGCGGCTTGCGCCAGCGCGTCCAGCGAGGGCGGAGGCTCGCTGGCTTCGATCAGGCGGCACAGCCGCGCCACCGTGTCGGCATGCGGATCGAAGCCGGCGGGCCGGTCCGGATGGCAGCGCCGGCAGGGCCGGAAGCCGGCGCGCTCTGCCGCCTCGGCCGTGGCATGGAAGTCCACGTTCTCCGGCCGGGCAGGTCGTGCGGCGCACGAGGGCCGGCAATACACGCCGGTGGTGCGGACCGAATAGACGAAGCGGCCATCGGCCTGGGCGTCCCGCGCCGCGACGGCCGCCCACCGCGGGTCGGCCAGCGTGGCGGCGGCGCGCTGCGCCGCCGGGGAAATGGTGCGGGGGGTGGGGCAGGAGTGGGGGCGGGAAGCCATGGCGTCGATTCCTCGTTCAATGGTAAGGGCCTGCCCTGGAATCTACGCACGGCGCGGCGGGCCCGCACCCCGGTTCTTGCGATCGCATTCGCAAGCTGCCGGACAGTGCCCACAGGCGTGCACGGTCATGGGAGGCGGCCTAGCATCACGCGTTCGCCCTTTGCAATGGAGTTGCCATGACCACCCCCCCGGCCCCTGCCACCCCCGTCCCCCTCAAGATCGATTTCGTCTCCGACGTGTCCTGCCCCTGGTGCGCCATCGGCCTGCACGCGCTGGAGCAGGCCCTGGACCGGCTGGACGGCACGGTGGCGGCGCAGCTGCACTTCCAGCCGTTCGAGCTCAATCCCCAGATGGCGCCGGAAGGCCAGGACATCGCCGAGCACCTGGCCGAAAAATACGGTGCCACGCCCGAGCAGTCGCAGCGCAACCGCGAAGCCATCGCCGAACGCGGCGCCGCGCTGGGCTTCACGTTCGACATGGGGCAGCGCAGCCGCATCTACAACACGTTCGACGCGCACCGCCTGTTGCACTGGGCAAGCGAGGTGGGCGGCGAGGCCGCGCAGACGGCCCTGAAGCACGCGCTGTTCAAGGCCTACTTCACCGATGGGCAGAGCCCGGCCGACCATGGCGTGCTGGTGCGCGCGGCGGCCGGCGCCGGCCTGGATGCGGACCGGGCGCAGGCCGTGCTGGCCTCGGGCGAATACGCCGACGCGGTGCGCGAACGCGAGGCGTTCTACCAGCAGCACGGCATCCATTCGGTGCCGGCGGTCATCATCAACGACCGCCACCTCATCCAGGGCGGCCAGCCGCCCGAGGTGTTCGAGCAGGCGCTGCGCCAGATCGCCGCCGGCCAGTGATCCGGATCAGCTGTTTGCTATATAAATAATAGCAATAGGGGCAATGAGTACTAGGGCATGGGGGCGATTCGGCCACGAATCGCTTGGCCCAGGCCCCGTTGGTCACTTCTTGAGCGGAATCGGCGTGGCGCGGTCCACCGGCACGGCGGTCACCGCGTTCTGCGGCGAGCCTTCGATGAGGCGGTCGGAGTACGTCAGGTACACCAGCGTGTTGCGGGCCGGGTCCACCATCCGCACGATGCGCAGGCGCTTGAACAAAATGGAGATGCGTTCGCTGAACACCTCGTCCTGCTGCTTGAGCGGCGGCTTGGGGAACGCGATGGGCCCGGTCTGACGGCAGGCGATGGAGGCCTCGGCCTTGTCCTCGGCCAGCCCGAGCGAGCCCTTGATGCCGCCGGTGCGGGCGCGCGACACGTAGCAGGTCACGCCCTGCACGGCCGGGTCGTCGTAGGCCTCCACGATGATGTCGTGGTCGCGGCCCAGGAGCTTGAACGCGGTGTCCACGGTGCCGATGGTCTCGGCCTGGGCGCACAGCGCGGCGGCGGCCAGCCCGAGTGCCAGCGCGGCACGGGGCAGGGCATTGGAGAGGCGGCGGGCGGCGGTCATGCGGCCACCTCCGCGCAGCGCTTGGCCAGGTGCGCCAGGGCTTCTTCCACCTGGTCCACCAGCACGAGGCACAGGTCGCCCGGCTGCAGCCGGTCCAGCGCCGAATCGATGGCGATGAACTCGCCGCGGATCTCCTCGATGTGCTTGGTGCGCGAGGCGCCCGCCAGGCCCTCGCGCAGCAGCGCCATCACCTCGCCGTCGGCACGGCCGCGCTGGGCCGCGTCCTGGTAGAGGATCACGTCGTCGAACGCCGCGCCCAGGATCACCGTCTGGTCGCGGATGTCCTCGTCGCGCCGGTCGCCCGCGCCGCTGATCACCACGCTGCGGCGGTTGCCCGGCAGCGCATCGACGGCGGCCACCAGGGCGCGCATCGCGTCCGGGTTGTGTCCGTAGTCGGCGATCACCGTGGCGCCCTTGAAATCCATCACGTTGAAGCGGCCGGGGGCGTTGTCGCTGTCGTTCACGAAGCCCGATAGCCCGCGGCGGATGGTCTGCCATGGCAGGCCCGCGCCCCAGGCGGCGGCCACCGATGCCATGACGTTCTCGACCTGGAAACCGATCTTGCCGTTGCGCGTGATGGGCACGTCGCGCAGGTGGATGGTCTCGCGCCACGAGCCCTCGGCCGCGACGATGGACTCGCCGTCCATGTACACCGACCGGTGGCCCTGCGCGCGGTGCGTGGCCATCACCGGGTGGTGGCGGTCGCTGGCGAAGTAGATCACCTTGCCCGGCGTGGACGAGGCCATGGCCGCGACGATGGGGTCGGCCGCGTTGAGCACGGCGTAGCCGTCCGGCGCCACGTTCTGCACGATCACGCGCTTGAGCACGGCCAGGTCGTCCACCGTGGTGATGTAGTTCAGGCCCAGGTGGTCGCCTGCGCCGATGTTGGTCACCACGGCCACCTGGCAGCGGTCGAAGCCCAGGCCCTCGCGCAGGATGCCGCCGCGCGCGGTCTCGAACACGGCGGCATCCACCTCGGGATGCAGCAGCACGTTGCGCGCGCTCTTGGGGCCGGAGCAGTCGCCGCTGTCGATCTGGCGGCCGTTCACGTACACGCCGTCGGTGTTGGTCATGCCCACGCGCAGGCCCTGGGCCGAGAACAGGTGCGCGATCAGGCGCGCGGTGGTGGTCTTGCCGTTGGTGCCGGTCACGGCCACCACGGGAATGCGCCCGTCCTGCCCGTTGGCGAAGAGCTTGTCCACCATGGCCTGGCCCACGTTGCGGGGCTTGCCGTAGCTGGGTGCCAGGTGCATGCGCAGGCCGGGCGCGGCGTTCACCTCGACGAAGCCGCCGCCTTGCACTTCCAGCGGCTGCAGCACGTTCTCGGCCACCATGTCCACGCCGCAGATGTGCAGGCCCACCATCTGGGCCGCGGCGATGGCGCGGGCCGCCACCTCGGGGTGCACGTCGTCCGTCACGTCGGTGGCGGTGCCGCCGGTGGACAGGTTGGCGTTGTTGCGCAGGATCACGCGCTGGCCCTTGGCCGGCACGGCGTCGGGCGTGAGGCCCTGCATGGCCAGCCGCGCCACGGCGATGTCGTCCAGGCGGATCTTGGTGAGCGAGGTGGCATGGCCCTCGCCGCGGCGCGGATCGAGGTTGACCAGGTGCACCAGCTCGCGCACGGTGCGCTCGCCGTCGCCCAGCACCTGCGGCGGCTCGCGGCGCGCGGCGGCCACCAGCTGGTCGCCCACCACCAGCAGGCGGAAATCATGGCCCGGCAGGAAGCGCTCGACCATCACCGTGCCGTATTCGGCGGCGGTGCGGAAGGCCTCGTCGAGCTGCGAGCGCTCGGTGATGTTCACCGTCACGCCCTTGCCCTGGTTGCCGTCCTGGGGCTTGACCACCACGGGCAGGCCGACTTGCTGCGCGGCCTTCCAGGCATCGTCCACCGACTCGACCGGGCGGCCCAGCGGCACGGGCACGCCGGCGGCGTGCAGCAGGCGCTTGGTGAGGTCCTTGTCCTGCGCGATGGATTCGGCCACGGCGCTGGTCGAATCGACCTCGGCGGCCTGGATGCGGCGCTGCTTGGAGCCCCAGCCGAACTGCACCAGGCTGCCCGACGTGAGCCGGCGCCACGGAATGCCGCGTGCCGCGGCGGCCTCGACGATGGAGCCGGTGCTGGGGCCCAGCCGTTCGTCCTCGTCCAGCTCGCGCAGGCGGGCCACGGCGGCCTCGGCGTCGAAGTGGCCGCCTTGCAGCGCGGCCTGGATCAGCGCCTGGGCATCCTCGAAGGCCTGCCGGCCCACGGCCTCTTCGCTGTACTCGACGACAACCTGGTACACGCCCCGGTCCACGGTGGCCGAGATGCGGCTGAAGCTCACGGGGCAGCCGGCCTGCGCCTGCAGGGCCAGGGCCGCGCCGCCCAGGACATGGGCCAGGGAGACATCGGCATCGCTGCCCTCGGGGTGCAGCACGCCCACGGCGGGAAACAGCGCGCGCAGCCGGGATTCGAAGCCATCGATCTGGCGCATGGCGAGTTCGGATTCGGCGCAGGTCACCACGGCCTCGATGGCGGTGTGGCGGCTCCAGAGGTTGGGGCCGCGCAGGGCCCGGGTGCGGGATACGTCCATGGAAAAGCGTCTCTTTCTTGGGGTTGCCGGCGTGGGTGCCGGCTCGAGTCCATGCGGTCGTTGAAAGGGGTCTAGCGGGCCGGGGCGGCGCAGGGAAGCTCGGGCTCGAACGTCTTGATGCCCGCGCCGATCAGGTCCGGCGCGATGTCCAGCGCCCAGGCCGTCGCCACGATGGCCAGCAAGGTGTCGGGCTCGGTCTGCACGGCGTTGCGGCCGAACGTCAGGTCGGCCAGTGCGCCCAGCACATGCTCGGCCGAGCCGGTGGCCAGCACCACCCGGCCTGCCTTCACGAAGACGGCGCGGCCGTTGTCCTGCGCGCGGTGCTCCGCGATCGCGGGCAGCGTGCCGTCCTGGGCGTACAGCACCACGGCGCCGTCCGACAGCGGGGCCAACTCCAGCACCTGGGGCTCGGCGGCGTTCAGTACGGCGGCGCCGCCGGGCAGCACCACGTCGATCTGCGTGCGCAGCACCTTGAACATCTGGTCCTGTTCGAATACGTCGAACTCGGCCAGCGTGTCCTTGCCGTCCATGTCGGTCACCACGCCCACCTGGCAGCGGTCGTAGGCCAGGCCGTCGCGCAGGATGGTGCGGGCGTCGTTCTCGATCACGGCGGCCTGCACCATCTGGTTCATCAGCAGGCGGTGAGCGGCTTCCCAGTGGGCGCTGTCGGCGGTGTCCACGCAGCGGCGGTCCAGGAACAGGCCCTCGCGGCAGGCCAGGCCCGTGTGGCGCCCGCCCAGGTGCATGAGCCAGCCCACCACGCGGGCGATGGTGCTGGTGCCGCGCGTGCCGGCCACGCCGACCAGCGGAATGCGGCCGATCGTGCCGTCGGCGTTTTCTTCGGCCGGGAACAGGTGCTCGGCAATCGCCTGGCCCACCGGGCGCGGCGCGCCGATGGCGGGCTTCAGGTGCATGAGCAGGCCGGGGCCGGCGTTCACCTCGACGATCGCGCCGCTCTGCTCCTGCAGCGGGCGGCCGATGTCGCGCGCCACGAGATCGATGCCGGCGATGTCCAGGCCCACGACCTTGGCCGCCAGTGCGGCGATGTAGGCCACCTCGGGATGCACTTCGTCGGTGCAGTCCACGGCCACGTTGCCGTTGCGCTGGACCACGACCTCGCGGCCGGCCTCGGGCACGGCGGTGGCGCTGAGGTCCTGGCGCTTGAGTTCGAGCTGCACGGCCACGTTGGCGTCCACCTGGATCAGCTCGAGCGGGTATTCCTCTTCGTAGCCGCGGCGCGGGTCGGAGTTGAGCTGCGTGTCGATCAGCTCCTGCACGGTGGAGCGGCCGTTGCCGGTGATGCTCACGACCTCGCCGCGCGCGGCGGCCACGACCTTGCCGCCCACCACGAGCACCCGGTGCTCGTCGCCGGGAATGAAGCGCTCGACCATCACGTCGCTGCCCTCGGGATAGGCCACGTGGTAGGCCGCCTCGATGTCGGCCTGCTTGCGCAGGTCCAGCGTCACGCCGCGGCCATGGTTGCCGTCCGAGGGCTTGACGACCACCGGCAGGCCGATGTCCTGCGCGGCTTCCCAGGCCTCTTCGGGGCTGTTGACGACCTGGCCCTCGGGCACGGGCACGCCGCACGATTTGAGCAGGCTCTTGGTCAGGTCCTTGTCGCTGGCGATGCCTTCGGCGATGGCGCTGGTGAACTCGCTCTCGGCCGTCCAGATGCGGCGCTGCGATGCGCCGTAGCCCAGTTGCACCAGGTTGCCGTCGTTCAGCCGGATGTGCGGAATGCCGCGGTCGGTCGCGGCGGTGACGATGCACGCGGTGCTGGGGCCGAGGTACTGGTCGTCCACCTCGGTGCGCACGCGCGCCACGGCGGCCTGCACATCGAAAGGGGTGTCGTTGATGGCCGCCATGATGAGCTGGTGGCCCTGCTCGAGAGCCACGCGCGCCACGCGCTCGTCGCGCGCCCGGAACACCATGCGGTACACGCCGCGCTGCGAGGTGCTGCGCGTCTGCCCGAAGCCCGTGGGCATGCCCGACAGGTTGAGCAGCTCGATCACGATGTGCTCCAGCACGTGGCCGCACCAGGTGCCGCCCTCCAGCCGCTGCAGGAAGCCGCCGCGCTCGCCCACGCCGCAGTGGTGCTCGATGAGCGCCGGCAGCCAGGTGGTCAGGCGCTCGTTGAATCCCGGCAGGGCGTTGGACGGGTGGTCTTCGAGCGCGCCGAGATCCAGCCAGACTTCGAGCACTGGACGGTAAGTCCAGATGTTGGGACCGCGCAGGTAGTTGATGCGCAGCAGTTGGATGTCATTGAATGTCGCCATGGAGTGCAGCGTAAAGGAAACTGCGGCCCGAAGCGGACCGATTTGCGGAAGGAGTGTCGGTCAATTGTGCGCCCACTCGGGTGTGGCCTAGAGGATGTCAGCGTGGCCAGTGGGGAAGGCGTTACATGCAGATGCGAAAGCGGCCTGTGGAGCATCGGGGAGAATGGGGACCAGAGCACGGGCTGGCTTCTCGGGCCGTCCAGGGCGGAAAAACCAACCAAAATGCAACATCAACATCCTGTGGACGCCTCGAGTGTCTTGAATGGCCCCGACGGGGCCGAATGGCGAGCCAGGCTCGCCCCCCACGAAAACGTGCTGGCCGCGCTGCAGGTTGACCTGAGCCCGGCCCTGCGCTTCGCGCCCGGCCTGCTGGTGCTGACCTCCCAGCGCCTGCTGTCGCGCACCGATGGCGGTGCCGTGCAGGAGTGGCCGCTGGTCGCCGGCATGGCCTTGCGCCTGTCCGACCATGGCGGCGTGGGCGCCCTGGAACTGCACGACACCGAGCGCCGCCTGGCGCTGTGGCGCTTCACCCTCGGCGCGCATCCGCAGGCCCTGCGCATGCTGCAGAAGTTCGACCAGCGCCTGGCCGCGCTGGGCATGCCGCACGATGCCACGCTCGAGTCCGAGCCCGCGGACGAGGCCCGCTGCGAGGTCTGCCACACCGCGCTGCCGCCCGACACCGAGGAGTGCCCCGCCTGTGCCCGCGCGCCGGCCCCGCAGACCTCCACCTGGGTGCTGCTGCGCCTGTGGCGCTTCGCCCGGCCTTACCGCAAGCAGCTGGCGACGGGCTTCGGGCTCACGCTGGCCTCCACCGCTGCCACCCTGGTGCCGCCGTACCTCACGATTCCGCTGATGGATGACATCCTCATCCCCTATCAGAACGGCCAGCAGATTCCGGTGCACCTCGTGGGGCTGTACCTGGGCGGCCTGCTGCTGTCGGCGCTGCTGGCCTGGGGGCTGGGCTGGGCGCGCACCTACATCCTGGCGCTGGTGTCCGAGCGCATCGGCGCGGACCTGCGCACCACCACCTACGAGCACCTGCTGCGCCTGTCGCTCGACTATTTCGGCGGCAAGCGCACCGGCGACCTGATGGCGCGCATCGGTTCGGAGACGGACCGCATCAACGTCTTCCTGTCGCTGCACGCCCTCGACTTCATGACCGATGTGCTCATGATCCTGATGACGGCGGCCATCCTGTTTTCGATCAACCCCTGGCTGGCGCTGGTCACGCTGGTGCCGCTGCCGTTCATCGCCTGGCTGATCCACAACGTGCGCGACCGTCTGCGCACCGGTTTCGAGAAGATCGACCGCGTGTGGTCCGAGGTCACCAACGTGCTGGCCGACACCATTCCCGGCATCCGCGTGGTGAAGGCCTTCGCGCAGGAAAAGCGCGAGGCGCAGCGCTTTCGCGATGCCAACCAGCACAACCTGGAGGTGAACGACCGGCTCAACAAGACCTGGTCGCTGTTCACGCCCACGGTCTCGCTGATGACCGAGATCGGCCTGCTCATCGTCTGGGGCTTCGGCATCTGGCTGGTGGCGCACAACCAGATCACCGTCGGGGTGCTGGCGGCGTTCATCGCCTACATCGGGCGCTTCTATACCCGGCTCGACTCCATGAGCCGCATCGTCTCGGTCACGCAGAAGGCCGCGGCCGGCGCCAAGCGCATCTTCGACATCCTGGACCACGTGAGCAACGTGCCCGATCCGGTGCAGCCGGTGACCATGGAGCGCGTCGAGGGCGCCATCGCGATGCGCAACGTGGGCTTTCGCTATGGCAGCCGCTCGGTCATCAAGGGGCTGAACCTGGATATCCGGCCGGGCGAGATGATCGGCCTGGTGGGCCACAGCGGTTCGGGCAAGAGCACGCTGGTCAACCTGATCAGCCGCTTCTACGACGTGACCGAGGGCTCGATCCAGGTCGACGGCGTGGATGTGCGCCGGTTGCGCGTGGCCGACTACCGCCGGCATATCGGGCTGGTGCTGCAGGAGCCGTTCCTGTTCTTCGGCACCATCGCCGAGAACATCGCCTACGGCAAGCCCGAGGCCACGCGCGCCGAGATCGTGGCGGCCGCGCGCGCCGCCCACGCGCACGAATTCATCCTGCGCCTGCCCCAGGGCTACGACTCGCTGGTGGGCGAGCGCGGCCAGGGCCTGTCGGGTGGGGAGCGCCAGCGCATCAGCATCGCCCGCGCGCTGCTGATCGACCCGCGCATCCTGATCCTGGACGAGGCCACCTCCGCCGTGGACACCGAGACCGAAAAGGAAATCCAGAAGGCGCTCGACAACCTGGTGCAGGGCCGAACCACCATCGCCATCGCCCACCGCCTGTCCACGCTGCGCAAGGCCGACCGCCTGGTGGTGATGGACCGGGGCGAGGTGGTCGAGGTCGGCCCGCACGACGCCCTGATGGAAAAGCAGGGCGCCTACTGGCGCCTCTACGAAGCCCAGGCCCGCCGGGCCGAGGAGGACGCCGAGGCGTCGGGCCTCGTCATCGACAGCGCGTTGCTGCACCCCGCCCATCCCGCGGGCAACTCCTGATCCTGGAAAGAGAGCGCACGCCCATGACTGCTTCGACTTCTCCCTTGTCCGCAGCCGCGTCCCCTGCGGCCGCCGTCCCTGCCAACGCTTCGGCCGTGGCCGGCATCCGCCTGCAGCGCAACGCCCACGGCCGCCTGGTGCTCACCCAGCCCGGCGGCGCCGAGCACGCCGAAGTGGTGCCGGTGCGGGCCTTTCCCATCGCCGCTCCCGCCGAGGGCATCTCCCTGGTCGGGGCGGACGGCCATGAACTGCAGTGGATCGAGCACCTGGACCACCTGCCTGCTGCCGCCCGGGCGCTGGTCGAGGAAGACCTTCATGCGCGCGAATTCGTGCCGATCCTGGAGAGGCTGGTCAGCGTCTCGGGGTTTTCCACCCCCAGCACCTGGGTGGTGGAGACGGACCGCGGCCCTGCGCAGTTGGTGCTCAAGGCCGAGGAGGACATCCGCCGGCTGGGCGGGCGCACCACCTTGCTGATCGCTTCGGCCGACGGCGTGCAGTTCCGCGTGCCCGACGTGGCGGCGCTGGACAAACCCTCGCGCCGGCTGCTGGAGCGTTTTCTATAGCACCCTGGCCGCGCCGGGCATGAGCCGGCGGCGGTTGCTACCGCCCTGCATTGCGGCGTGGCGGGGCGCAGGCGTGGCCAAGGGATAGGGGTAAACCCTGATTTTTGCCTTGATCCGTTAAAAAGGACTTAATTTCCCTTTCTTTTTGCCGTTATGAAATACGACGAGGGATGAATTCCCCTTGCCGCTCCACTTTCACGAACGGACCCCGCCATGCAAATGCCACCTGTTGACCGATCGCCGAGCTGGCGTCCCCAGGGCGCCGATTTGTATTCCACGGGGGCCTCCGGCGCGGTTCCTGTCCGGCCCATCCATGCGGCCAACCCCGTCGAGTCGATGGACCGGCTGGGCGAGGGCGCCATCGTGCGGGAGCCGGACAAGCCGTCCGACCCGGACACGCGCAACCGCGACTGGACCGAGGTCAAGAAGAAGGACACGGTCGAAGAGAAACAGGAGCCGCCGCCGGAGCCCATCTACAAGCAGCTGCTCGAGTTCATCCAGTCGATGTGGCGCGCCAGCGGCAGCGCCGTCGAGATGGCGCAGGAACTCAACAAGACCCCGCTGCAGGAGCGCCTGGCCCAGGAGGCCAAGGACGAGCCCCTCACCTATGCCGACCCCAAGGTCAAGCGAACGGGCGGGCTGTAAGGTGATTTGCTCTTAAATCAATAGCAGGATGCCCTAGTACTGATTGTGCTGGAGGCCGTTTTGGCTATAAAACGACGAGTCCGGTGGCGGTTGCGGTAGCGAGCGGCGGCTAGGGCTTGGCCGCGCTGGCCGGGGTTTTCGCTTCTTCGGCCCGGGCGCGGTCGCGTTCGGCCCGGTACTTGGCGGCGAACGCCCGCACTTCCTCGTACGACACGAAACCGTCGTGGTTGGTATCGGCGTCGTCGAAGGCGTTGGCCAGGCGCGGGAACAGCGCCACTTCCGAGCGGCTCAGCTTGCCGTCGCCGTTGAAGTCCAGCATCTTGAATTCTTTTTGCGCCTTGATTTCGCCCTTGCTCAGCGGCTCGCTCGCCTTGGCCTGGGGTGCGGCGGCCGGGGGCGTGGCGGCCACGGCGCTGAAGGCCAGGCCGATGGCGAGCAGGGAAAACAGCGCGATGGCACGCAGGGCGGCCGCACCGGGCTGGATCGGCGCCGCAGCGGCGCGGGCGGCATGGACACGGGACGGCAGGGGTGCGGCAGGGGTGTTCATTCGGGGCATGGTGTCACAGATGGTGGGGCCGGCGGGTTTTTGCAATCGGGGGCGGCAGGGTTTCACCGGCGGTTGCAAAGGTTTGCGCTTCTTTGCCTTTCGGTGGCTGGGCCGCTGGGCCGATGGCCTTCAACCGGGGTTGGAGATGCCGCTGTTCACGTGGCCCGAGGGCACGTGCCGCGCCGCCGAAGTGACATGGCCGGTCTGGTCGTCGAAGAAGAAATCGGGCTCGAACTCGCGCAGGAACCCGCCCTTGTCCAGCCCACCCAGGAACATGGCCTCGTCCACGGCGATGTTCCAGTTCATGAGCGTCTGGATGGCGCGCTCGTGCGCCGGCGCGCTGCGGGCGGTGACCAGGGCCGTGCGCAGGCGCATGCCCGACGAACTGCCCGCCGCCTGCTGAAGGCGGTGCAGCGCGGCCAGCAGCGGCTTGAAGGGGCCGTCGGGCAGCGGCTGCGCGGCCTTGTCGGTCTCGTGGCGCTGAAAGGCGGCCAGCCCCTGCGCCTGGTACACGCGCTCGGCCTCGTCGGAGAACAGCACGGCGTCGCCGTCGAAGGCGATGCGCACCTCGTGCGGATTGGCGTGGCTGGCCTGCACCGATTCGGTCAGCACGCGCGCGGCCGGGTAGCCCAGTTGCAGGGCCTGGCGCACGTCGGCCTCGTTGGCGGACAGGAACAGGTGCGCGCCCAGCGGCCGCAAGTAGCGGAACGGGTCGCGCCCCTGCGTGAACACGCCGCGCTCCAGCGGCACGTGCGCGGCGCTGGCCGAACGGAAGATGCGCATGCCGCTCACCGGGTCGTTGCGCGACAGCACCACCACCTCCACGCGCTGGTGGCCGGGCTCGTTGAAGGCCAGCAGCTTCTTGACCAGCGAGAACGCCACGCCGGGGCGCGCGGGCGTGTCCAGCCGGTCGAGCTGCAGCTGCATGTAGGTCTGCGGCTGCAGCGGATCGAACAGGCGGTTTTCCTCCTCGAAATCGAACAGCGCGCGCGAGGAGATGGCGACGACGAGCTTGTCGTCCAGGGTCATGGCCATGGGGGGCTCCGGCGGCGGAGGGAAGGCAGGCCGGTCATTTATTTGACGAACTGGTTGAGCTGGATGATGGGCATGAGCACGGCCAGCACGATCAGCATGACGATGAGCCCCATGGCGACGATGAGCAGGGGCTCCAGGATGGTGGCCAGCTGCAGCGCCCGGCGCTGCACCTCGGTGGACAGCTGCGTGGCCGCGCGCTGCAGCATCACGGGCAACTGGCCGGTCTGCTCGCCCAGGCGCGCGAACATGGCGACCAGGCCGGGAAAGCGTTTTTTCTGCGCCATGGCCGAGGCCAGCGGTGCGCCCTCGCGCACCAGCACCAGCGCGTCGAGCGCGTCGGCGCGCATGGCGCGGTTGTTCAGCGTCTCGGCGGCGGCCTGCAGCGCCCGCAGGATGGGCACGCCGGCGCCCGCCAGCATGGCCAGCGTGCCGGCGAAGCGCGCCGCGTTGTAGCCGCGCGCGAGCTTGCCTACCAGTGGCAGGGTCAGCCACACGGCATCGAATTTTTCGCGAAAACGCGGCTGCGCCAGGGCATATCTTGCTCCGAATGCTATGAAAATAATAGCAATCAGCGCCGCCCAGCCGTAGTGGCGCACCGCGTCGCTGATGGCGAGCATGGCCACGGTGAGAAAGGGCAGGGCGCGCTTGGTGCCAGCGAACACGGCCGCCACCTGGGGCACAACGTAGCCCACCAGGAACAGCACGATGACGATGGCCACCACGGTGACGATGGCGGGGTACAGCGCCGCGCCGATCAGTTTGGCCTTGAGCGCCTGCCGGTCCTCCAGATCGTCCGCCAGGCGCTCCAGCACCAGGCCGAGGTTGCCGCTGTGCTCGCCGGCGCCGATCACGGCGCAGTAGATGGCCGAGAACTCGCGCGGGTGGGCGCCCAGGGCGCGGGCGAAGGTGGAGCCGGCGTTCACCTCGGCGCGCAGGGTGGCCACGAGGTGGCGCTGGCGCTCGTCGTCGGCCTCGTCGGCCAGGGCGGTGAGGGCCCGCTCCAGCGGCAGGCCCGAGGCGACGAGCCCGGCGAGCTGGCGGGTCCAGATGGAGAGCGCCGTGGCGCCGAACACGGGCCGCGTGAAGAGCCGCTGGCTGAAGGTGGCCGCGCCCCCGCCGGTGGGGCCCTGGCCCGCCGCGAGCGCCTCCACGGCCATGGGCACGAGCGCCTGGGCGCGCAGCAGGCTGCGGGCGGCCTTGGCGGTGTCGGCTTCGATGGTGCCTTTGCGGGTCTGGCCCTGCGCGTCGAGGGCTTCAAAGGAAAAGGCGGGCATGCGGTTCAGTCGGGGGCGGCGAGGGGGATGGGCAACGGGGCGGTGCGTGATGGTAGCCGCTGCCGGTGGCAGGCCGGTGTCGCGCGGCGATGGCGGGCCGGCGGGCGCCTGCCGCCCCGGCGCCGTCCGTCGCGCGCGGCACCGGGCCGGCCGCTCACTCCGCCCGGTTGGCGGCGGCCACGATGTCCAGCGACCGCAGGCGCAGCGCCGGGTCGTACACGTCGCTCACCAGCATGAACTCGTCGGCGCTGGTTTCCTCGGCGAGTTCGCGCAGGCCGGCGCGCACCGTGTCCGGCCCGCCGATCACGCCCGCGGCCAGGAAGTCGCCGATGGCGGCGCGCTCCTGGGGCGACAGCCGCGCGGCGAAGTCCTCCACCGGCGGCTGCAACTGCAGGCGGTTGCCCGTCAGGATGCCCAGCACCCGCTGGTAGGTGCTGCTGGCGAGGTATTCGGCCTCGGCGTCGGTCGGGGCGGCGATCACCGGCACGCCGACCACCACGTAGGGCGCGGCCAAGGTGGGCGAGGGGCGGAACAGGCGCCGGTACAGATCGATCGCCTGGTGCAGCATGCGCGGCGCGAAATGCGAGGCGAAGGCGTAGGGCAGGCCGCGTTCTGCCGCGAGCTGGGCCGAGAACAGGCTGGAGCCCAGCAGCCAGATGGGCACTTCGGTGCCGGCGCCGGGCGTGGCCACGAGGCGCTGGCCGGCCTGCACGGGGCCCAGCAGGCGCTGCAGCTCGGCCACGTCGCGCGGAAAGTCCTGCTCGGTCTCCACGCGGTCGCGGCGCAGGGCGCGCATGGTGGGGCCGTCGGTGCCGGGCGCGCGGCCCAGGCCCAGGTCGATGCGGCCGGGGTACAGCTCGGCCAGCGTGCCGAAGGCCTCGGCCACCACCAGCGGCGCGTGGTTGGGCAGCATGATGCCGCCCGAGCCGACGCGGATGCGCTGCGTGGCGCCGGCGATGTGGCCGACCAGCACGGCCGTGGCCGAGCTGGCGATGCCGGGCATGTTGTGGTGTTCGGCCAGCCAGTAGCGCGAAAAGCCCAGCGATTCGGCACGCTGGGCGGTGCGCACGGCGATCTGCAGGGCCTCGGCCACCGTGCCGCCTTCGCGAACGGCCACCAGATCGAGCATGGAGAGAGCGGGGAATCGTTGCGTGGGGCGTTGCGTAGAGGTCATGCGGACGATTGTGGGGCGCCGGCCAAACCTGTGCTCGCCCATGGACATCCACTCATACCGCCGATGGACAAGGCCGTCTCGCGCAGGGTCGGCACCTTGTAATATTCGGCCCCCAAGGGAGGGGTGATCGCCTCAAGGGTAAATCACACGATCAACACAACGCGGCTCCGACCGCAACGACTTCTATGAAAATTGTCGATGGAATGATTCATGGCTCACGGATATTGCACAACCGTTATTCGAATCTTGAGCATGGCGAATTGTCGAGCGTCAACGGCATCATCCTGCACCAGACCAACAGCACCACCGCCTTTCCGACGCTGCTGGCCTATTACTGGCGCAGCGTGGGCGCGCACTTTCTCATCGCGCCTGGCGGATTGATTTACCAGACGGCGCGAATGGATCGGGTTTGCTTCCATGTCGGTGCAATCAAGTCCAAGTGCAGGGTGACCCATACCTGCACCCCAGACCAGACCAAGGCACTGAAAAGCATCCTGGCTTCGTCTTTGCCGCAGAAGGACAAGGACTTTGCGATACACCAACTGGAAATGAAAAAACCGGCCCATCTCAGGTACCCGAGCAATCTGGATTCCCTGGGCATCGAAGTCGTGGGCGCCTCGAAAGATGATCAATACGCATCGCCGACTGCCGCACAAAACGCTGCCAGCGTGTGGCTCATCGACGCCTTGATGCAGCACCTCAACCTCAAACGCACGGCGGTTTACCGCCATCCCGAGGTTTCCAGAAAACTGGAATCGGAAGCCTCTCAGGTCGCGTATTGAGGTCTTGAGATGAAGAAAAAAGCATTCTTTCTCTTTGTGTTGCCGGTTCCGCTGGCCGCTTGCATCGCCTATCTGTGGATCACCCATACGCCCCATGTGCATGCTGTGCGAATAGAGAAGGTGGCCAAGGTGGATATGGATCCCGACACCGCTTTGATGTGTGCCGGCTTTGAGATGAACGTCGAGCAGTTCAATGAAAAGTTCAACCAGGCCAAGCACTTCTGGCAGTTGTTCCTCGATGATTACTCATGGCTGCCTTGCTACTACAAAACCACCATCGAAGGCAAAGAGTACCGGCTGCGCGCCGGTGGATTGGCAGAGGTCGTCACCGCAGATGGCGATATCACCTACTTTGATTGGGGCGACGGACCAGTTGATCACCAAAAGTACTCCGCTCCGTGAAGCGCCGCTTCAATCCCGCGTGACGCGCAGCACTTCCTCGGGGCTGGTGATGCCGGCGCGCACCAGGCGCTCACCGTCGTCGCGCATCAGCGTCATGCCGCCGGCCAGGGCCGTGGCGCGCAGGTCGGCCTCGGAGGACTGGTTGTGGATCTGCGCGCGCAGCGTGTCGTCCACCACCAGCATCTCGAACACGCCCGTGCGGCCGCGGTAGCCGCTGGGGTCGGACGGATCGAGCTTGCGCACCAAGCGCTGGGCCAGCACGCCGAGCAGCGAGCTGGACAGCAGGAAGGGCTCCACGCCCATGTCGGTCAGCCGCGTGACGGCGCTGGCGGCGTCGTTGGTGTGCAGCGTGGCCAGCACCAGGTGGCCGGTGAGCGAGGCCTGGATGGCGATCTGCGCGGTCTCGAAATCGCGGATTTCGCCGATCATGATCACGTCCGGGTCCTGGCGCAGGATGGCGCGCAGGGCCTTGGCGAAGGTGAGGTCGATCTTGGCGTTCACCTGCGTCTGGCCCACGCCCGGCAGCTCGTACTCGATGGGGTCTTCCACCGTCATGATGTTGCTGCTGGCCGCGTCCAGGCGGCCGAGCGCGGCATACAGCGTGGTGGTCTTGCCCGAGCCCGTGGGCCCGGTCACCAGGATGATGCCGTGCGGCTGGTGGATCAGGCTGTCGAAGCGGCGCAGGGTGTTGCCCTGCATGCCCACGGCCTCCAGGCTCAGCTTGCTCTCGCTCTTGTCCAGGAGGCGCAGCACGGCGCGTTCGCCATGGGCGCTGGGCAGGGTGGACACGCGCACGTCGATGGCGCGGGTGCCCAGGCGCAGGCTGATGCGGCCGTCCTGCGGCAGGCGCTTTTCCGAGATGTCCAGGTCGGCCATGATCTTCAGGCGCGAGATCAGCGCGGCGTGCAGCGCGCGGTTGGGCTGCACCACCTCGCGCAGGGTGCCGTCCACGCGAAAGCGCACGCTGGAGTGGCGCTCGTAGGGTTCGATGTGGATGTCGCTCGCGCCGTCGCGCGCGGCCTGCGTGAGCAGCGCGTTCAGCATGCGGATGATGGGCGCGTCGCCGGCCGATTCCAGCAGGTCTTCGACCGCCGGCAGCTCCTGCATCATGCGCGAGAGGTCGGCATCGGATTCGACCTCGCTCACCACCGTTGCCGCGCTCGACTCGCCCTGCGAATAGGCCGCGCTGATGCGCTGCGCCAGCCCGTGGGCGTCCAGCGGCATGAGTTCGCGCACGGCGTATTTGCGCAGCACCTCCGACAGGGCGCCGGCATCGGGCGCGGGGCCGTGCCACAGCACGGTGGTCTGGCCGTCGTCCTCGAGCAGCAGCTGGGCGGTGCGCGCGAAGGCGTAGGGAAGCGGGTGGCGCATGGGCTTACTGGGGGCTGAGCTTTTCCGGGGGCGCGGTGTACTCGGACGGCGTGGGCACCGGCCGCGGGATGGCGCGCTGCTCGGGCAGGAGCGGTGCGAGCGGCGCGGTGCGGGTCGGGGCCTGCGGCACCACCGGGGCGACGGGTGCCGTGTCGCCGCGCAGGGGCGGCAGCACGGGGGCGTCCGAGACGCTGCGCATCACGGTGCTGGGCGCGGGCTGGGTGGTCTGCTGCAGCGCGCGGATGGCTTCGTAGCGGTCGGTCATCACCGCGTCGCTGGTGGCCGCGTCGCGGATCACGAGCGGGCGCAGGAACACCATCAGGTTGGTCTTCTTGCGCGAGCGGTTCTCGTTGCGGAACAGGCCGCCCACCAGGGGCAGGTCGCCCATCACCGGCACCTTGTCCTGGCCGAGCGCGTAGCGGTCTTCCAGCAGGCCGCCCAGCACGATCACGCTGCCGTCGTTCACCAGCACGGTGGATTCGATCGACCGCTTGCTGGTCGTGGGGCCGTTGGCGGAGGTGAGCGTGGCCGAGTCCACCTGCGAGACTTCCTGGTACAGCGTGAGCTTGACCTGGCCGTTCTCGTTGATCTGCGGGCGCACGCGCAGCATCAGGCCCACGTCCTTGCGCTCGACGGTGGTGAACGGGTTGACGGTGCTGCTGCCGGTGCTGTTGGCGTAGGAGCCGGTCACGAACGGCACGTTGTTGCCGATGATGATCTGGGCCTCTTCGTTGTCCAGCGTCATCAGGTTCGGGGTGGAGAGCACGTTGGCATCGCCCGTGTTCTCCAGGAAGTTGGCCAGCGCGCCCAGGTAGTAGTTGCCGTTGATGCGCGGGGCAATGGCAACGTTGAGACCTTTGCCGAGTCCTGCCGCGCTGCTGGCAAGGGTCGTGGTGTTGCCGGACGCAGCGGCCAATGCGAGATTGAGAATGTTAGCGGTACCGCTCGAGGTGGATGCCGATGAGTTGGTGCCGATCACGCCCACCGTGCCGCTGCCCGTGTTGCCCACCAAGCCTTGCCACTGGATGCCGAACTCGGCCACCTTGTTGGCGGCGACTTCGACGATCAGGCTTTCCACCAGCACCTGGGCACGCCGGCCGTCGAGCTGGTCGATCACCGCGCGCAGTTGCCGGTACTGCGGCTCGGGCGCCGAGATGATGAGCGAGTTGGTCGTCGGGTCGGCCTGGATCTGCCCGCCGGTGGAAGGCTGGTTGCTGTTGGACGAATTCCCCACGCTGCTGGCGTTGCTGCCCAGCCCGCCGCCGCTGCTGTTGCTCCCGCCGAACGTGGAGTTGTTGTTCATGGAGCTGCTGCCCCCGGTCTGCGACATGCCGCCCGTCAGCCCGGTCGAGCCCAGGCCCGAGCCGGTGGGCGCGCTGGAGGTGGTGCCCGAGCCCGAAGACCCGCTGCCCGTGGCCGCCGACAGCGCCGCGCGCAGCGTGGCCGCAAGCTTGGTGGCGTCGGCGTTCTTGAGGTACACCACATGGATGTTGCCGCCCGCGGCGCTGCTGCCGGGCGTGGCGGGCTGGTCGAGCTTTTGCACCAGCGACCGCACGAGCGCCAGGCGCGCCGGGTTGGCCGCGCGCAGGATGAGCGAGTTGCTGCGCGGCTCGGCCAGCAGCGTGGTGCGGAACGACGTGTCCGACTGCCCCTGGGCCACGGCCGGCACAGCCCCGGCGGCGGTGCCGCTGCCCTCCAGCAGGCGCGACACCAGCGGCGCCAGTTCGGTGGCCAGCGCGTTCTGCAGCGGGATCACCTCCACGTCGCTGGCGTTGGAGACATCCATGGCCGCCACGATGCGCGCCAGGCGCTGCAGGTTGTCGGCGTAGTCGGTGATCACCAGCGAGTTGTTGCCGGGGTTCACGTTGATCGTGTTGTTGGGGCTGATGAGCGGACGCAGCACCGGCACCAGATTGGCCGCGTTCTCGAAGTTGAGCTTGAAGATCTGCGTGACGATCTGCCCGCCGCCACGCGTGCCGCCGAGGCCGCTTTCCGACACGTTCACGCTGCCGGCCTGCAGCTTGGCATCCGCCTCGGGCACGACCTTGTACAGGCCCGCGGCCTCCACCACCGTGAAGCCCTGCAGCCGCAGCGCGGCCAGGAACTGCTGGAAGGCGGCCGCGGGCGTCACCGCGCGTTCGGTCACCAGGGTGAGCTGGCCCTTCACGCGCGGGTCCACCACCACGTTGCGGCCGGTGATGGTGGCCATGGTGCGTGCCACGGCCTCGATCTCGGCGTTGGCGAAGTTCAGCGTAACGGGTTCGCCGGCGCGCACGCTGCTGGTGCCGGTGCCCACGGCCGTCTGGGCCTGGAGCGTGCCGCCCGCGCAGGCCAGCAGGGCCCCTGCGGCCAAAGCGTGGAGTGCGAACCGCAGGCGTTGCGAAGTCAAGGAAGTCATAGGGTCAACCCACGGTGATGATGGAGCGCGCGCCGGTGCGCCGCCCGATGATATTGAGGAGATTGGCCAGCGCGCCCTCGCGCTCGGGCGCCGCGGTGGCCTCGCCGGTGAAGCGCAGGCGCTGGCCCACCCACTGGCCGCTGCCGGACAGGCGCAGCGCGCCGTCGAGCGTGGACAGCGCCAGGGTGGGCGCCTGCCCGCCCTGCAGCACCAGCCGGTAGCTGCCCATGGGGCGCAGCGTGGACAGGCGCGAGGACATGTCCAGCGCATCGACCTGTGCCTGCCCGTCCACCACGAGGCGGCCGGCGGACCAGTCGAACGAAAGGCTCTGCGTGCCCAGGGCCAGCTGGCCCTGCGGCTGCAGCGTGTTCCAGGGCGTGCCCAGGCCGGCCAGCACGGCGGCCGGCCACTGGCTGCGGCCGTCGGCCACGGTCACGCGGGCACCGCCCCAGTGCGGGCGCAGCCGCAGCTGCACCGGCTGGGGCGTGCAGCAATCGGCCCGCAGTTCGGCGCGGGCGCCGTCCCACGCCGGGCGCAGGCGCCACTGCAGGCGCCCGGGCAGGGCGGCCTGGTCCTGGCTGCCGCGGCCGCCGGTGAGCACCATCTGGGCCGAGCCGGTCCACACGGTGCCGCGCGCCTGCGCCAGCCGCACCTGCCCGCCGCTGGCCTGCTCCACGGCGCTGGCCAGCCACTGCGCGGGTGCGAAGACCAGCAGTGCCGGCAACGCGCCCAGCAGCACGCCGGCCAGCGCCCAGCCGCGCGGCGAGCGCGGCACGGCGGAGCCGGCGAACGGAGGGCGGGGGGCGGTGCTGCGGGACACGGTGGCGTTCAAGAAGGGGGCTCGGGGAAGGGGTGGGCGAGAGGAGGAATGGCAAGGACCAGCGGATCAGCCCGGCGGCAGCGCCAGCACCAGCGTGCCGTCCCAGCGCGGCATGTCGGGCGCCGCAGGCTGGTTGGACAGGGCCGCGGGCGGCTTGCCGGCCGGCGTGGGGCCGACCACGGCCGTGCTGCTGCGCGCCAGGCGCGCCTCGATGGGCACGGCGCGGGCATTGCTGCGCGCCTGCGAAAGCCACAGGGCCAGCGCATCGGCGGGCGCCCCTTTGAGGGTGACGGTGGCGCGGTCGCCCAGCACCGCCATCTGCGCGGTGGTGCCCAGGCGCTGCGTGAGCGAGCTGCGCAGCACCTGGGCGGTGTCGCCCAGCGGCGCACGCGGCGCGCTCTGCAGCTGCAGGGCCTCGGCCTGCAGCGACTGCATGTGCTGCAGCTGCGCATCCAGTTCGGCATGGCGGGCGGGCGCGCTGCGCAGGGTCTGCAGTGCGGGCGCGACCGCCACCCACCACAGCAGCGCGGCGGCGACCAGGCCGCCGGCGGCCAGCACCAGCGATTGCTCGCGCGGGGCCAGGGCCTTCCAGCGCGCCTTGAGGGGCGCGACGGCGCTGGAGGGCGAAGAAGGGGCGGCGGTTGCGGGGCGCTTCATGGCTGGCCTCCGGTGCGCAGCAGCCACTGGCCGTCCTGCATGCGGGAGGAATATCCAGCGGCGGACAGCCGCTGGTTGGCGCTGGCCAGTGCCTCGGCGGGCAGTTCGAGCCCGCGCAGGCGCAGGTCGCCCGCGCTGTAGTCGAGCGCGGTGGGCAACTGGCCCGGCGGCAGCGCGGCGCCCGCGGCGGCCAGCATGGGTTCGAGGTCGCGTGGCGAAACGCTGCCGGCGGCCTGGCGCAGCTGGGCGAGTTCGCGCTCCATCTGCACGGGCGCATCGACCACCACCTTCACCTGGGGAAAGGTCTGCGTGAGCGCGGCGCGCACGCCTGCCTGCTTGGCCTCCAGCGCCTGGCGTTCCTGCCAGGCCCAGGCATTGAGGCCCACGAGCTGCGTGGCCACCAGCAGCCCGAGGGCCCAGCGCGCGGCGCGCCATTGCGGCGCGCGCGCGAAGGTGCCGAGCGTGGTGCCGGCCTTGCGCAGCGCGCGGGTGCGGCCGCTGCTGGCCAGGTCGAACTGCGCCAGGTCCCAGTCGCCGCGGGCGGCGTCCAGAGCGCGCTGGCTGGCGGTGTAGAGCACGGCGGGGCGGCCCAGCATCTGCTCGGCGAGCGCGGCCACGGCGGGTTCGGCACGCACGGCGGGGGGCTGTCCCCCCGCATCCGCACCGGCCATCGCACCCGTGAGCTGCAGTGCCATGGGCGACAGCGGCAGCACCGCCACGGCCTGATCGGGGCCCTGCGCGGTGGCCACCAGATGGGCGTCTTCGGGCGTGCCCAGGGCGAAGTGGTCGGGCGCTCCGCTGGCGGTGGGGCCGGGCGCGAACTCGGGCACCACCCGCTGCACCGGGCGGCCGGCCGCCTCCAGGGCCTGCAGCGCGGCACGCAGCCAGGCCCGGTCGCACACCGCGACCCAGGCGGGCGCGCCGGGGCGGGCCCCGGGCTCCAGCGCGAAATGCAGCGCGGCGGGATCGTCCAGCAGGCGCTCTTCGAGCAGCCCTTCGAGCACGGCGCGCAGGCGCGGCGCCTGCGTGCCGGCACCGGGCGGCAGGGTGACGCGCTGCCACGACAGGGCGCGGGCCGGCACCACGGCCACCACCTCGCCGGCGCGGCCCGGGTCGGGCAGCAGCGCGGCGGGCGCGTTCGCGTGTCGTGTGGCGGTGTGGCCGTCGGTGGTCAGCGTGTAGCCGTACTCGGTGGCCGGCCCCGGGTGGCCCGGGGGCAAGGAAAGGATGAGGGTGCTCATGGATGGGTTTCGCGGGCCATTTTAGGGGCGTGGCATGACGGTGCGCGCGGCCGGGGTCAGCGGGTGGCCGTGGCGGCGTCGTTGCGCGCGAAGACCCCGCGTTCGCGCCACAGCGTGCGGGCTTCGCGGCCGGCCTTGTAGACCAGGGAGCGTTCCTGCACCACGGTGCTTCCCAGCCGCAGCCGGCCGAGCACTTCGTAGTACGACGAGGAGACGGTGTGCGTGGTGGTGTCCATCCGCGCCGAGCCGCTCAGCAGCTTGCGCGCGTCTTCCTCGTTGCGAAAGTGCCGGGCCTCGCGCGCCTGCACCAGCTGCTGCGCGCCGGCCATGTCCAGCCCCTCGATGCTGGCCTGCAGCACCTGGGCGCTGGCTGTGTTCAGGTTCACCCGCGTGCTGCGCGGCAGCACGGTGGCGTAGGGCTCCAACGCCGCGATGGTGGCGGCGTCCACGCCCAGCCAGGACAGCTGCGACAGGGTGCGCGGCATCAGGGGCGCGTTGCCCGCATCGCCGCCCGTGGCCTTGGCCTGGCGCAACCCGTCGGCCAGCAGGTTCAGCTGCTGGCGCGGCAGGCCGAGCTGCTCGAAAAGGCGGGTGAACTGGCGCAGGGGGATCTCCTGCACCGCATTGCCGTCCACCAGGTTGAAGAGGTTCAGGCGCGACTGCAGGTCGATGATCCGGCCGGACAGGAAGGCATCGGCCGTGTCGGTGCTCGCATCCTCGGGCTGGCTCACGTTGCGGTCCGCCGCGAGGAAGGTGGACAGGCGCGCTTCCTCCAGCGGCACGGCCCAGGGCTCGGCCAGGTGGTCGGTGCCGTCGCTGTCGCGCGCGGCGGCGTCCTCGCGCAGGATGAGCCGCGACCAGTCGAGCGCGCCGGCCAGGATCCACGCCGACTGCGCCCGCGCGCGCTCGGCGGTCTCCACCTCGACCGCGCGCCACTGCTGCCACATGGCCGCGGCCGCGAACGTGGCCACCAGCGTCACCGTGAGCATGGCGGCCAGCAGCGCCGCGCCGCGTGCGGCGGGGCGGCGGGCGGGCGGGCGGCGGGCGCGGGTCATGTCTTGCCTCCGCCGTTCACCGGGTTGACCCAGTCGCGGGTGAGCGTGCCCGCCAGCGCGCGGCCGGGTGGCAGCGTCAGCTGCAGGCGCACGCCTTCGGGGATGTTGGTGGCGGCCGTCGGGCCCTGCGATTGCGGCAGGTTGGCGGTCGTCTCGCTGCTGGACAGGGCGTTGTACCAGGCCCCGTCGCGGTAGTAGTAGATCTGCCAGTTCACCAGGGGCATGAGCACGGTCTCGGTGCGCCGCTCGGCCTCGCCCGGCGTGCGGGCCCATTGCGCCGCGCGCTGCCAGGCCTCGCGCCATTGCGCCCGCGTGCGCACCGGCGGCGACTGCCAGCGCAGCCACTGGTCGATGCCGTTCACGTTGCGCCGGGTCCAGGCCACGACCACCGGGCCTTCGTCGGGCTCGGCGCTGCTGCGGCGCGTCATGCGCAGCACCTGGCCGTCCCAGTCGAGCGGCTCGGTCTGGTCAATGGCCTGCAGCGCATCCAGGTCGGTGCCCCACTGGGCGAGCGCCGCCTGGATGACGAGCAGGCCGTCGGCCCGCTCCCGCGTCTGCTCCTGCGCGCGCACCATGCCGTCGAGCCCGCGCCAGCTCATGATCGCCAGGATCGCCATGATGGCGATGGCCACGAGCAGCTCGATCAGCGTGAATCCGCGCGAAAGCCGGGTCGGGCGGCGCATGTCAGTACCTCCCCACGATGGTGGACAGGCGCAGCACGGAGTTCTGCCCGTCGGACACCTGGGCATCGACCCGGCGGAACTGCGGGTTGGGCGTGGGCCGCACGACCAGCGTGACGTCGTAGCGGCGCCCGGCCTGCTCGCAGGCCAGCGTGCTGTCGCCGATGGCCGGCATCTGGCGTGACAGACGCACCTTCACGAGTTCGTTCTCGGCGCACAGGTGGGCGAGCAGCACGTCGGTCTGTCGCGCGGCATTGCGCGTGAGGGCTGACGTGGCCTGCAGCCCGGCCATGAGCGCGATCGCCACGATGGCCAGCGCCACCATCACCTCGACCAGCGTGAAGCCGCGCTCGCGCGGCCGGCGCGGCCCGCCGGGGCGGCCGGTCATGGCGCGGGCTCCACGGCGAAGGGCCGCAGCCCGTCGGTGACCACGCGCACCGCGCGCCCCGGGTGGCCCTGGTTGGCCAGCACGACCTGCTGCGGGCCGATGAGCGGCTCCGGCCCGAGCTGCAGCAGGCCCGGCCCCAGCACCTGCGTGCCGGGGTCCAGCCAGGCGCCGGCCGACGGATTGCCCGGCAGCCCTTCGAAGCGAAAGCCGCCCGCGAACGCGCGCCAGCGCACGGTGGCGCCGGACGCCCGCGATTGCGCGCGCGCCGCCTCCAGCAGCGCCGAGAGCCGCTCGCCCTCGCGGTCCAGCAGCGTCTGGCCGTTGTCGCGCAGCGCAAAGCCCACGCCGGCCGTGGCCAGCGCGATGATCGAAACC
This sequence comes from Acidovorax sp. SUPP2825, assembly GCF_030158995.1. NCBI lineage: Bacteria > Pseudomonadati > Pseudomonadota > Betaproteobacteria > Burkholderiales > Comamonadaceae > Acidovorax > Acidovorax sp. SUPP2825. The sequence goes on from NZ_BQXK01000005.1 coordinate 64,632, forward strand.
ACCACCAGCAACTCGAACAGGGTGAAACCCCGGGCGCGGCGGAAAGGATTCGGGGTCACGGGATGTCGATCGCCACAGGGGCGGGGGCCGGCGCGTTCATGCGGGCGGCGGCCGCAAGCCGGAGCCCCGTGGCGCGGCCGTCACTGCCAGCTGCCGATGTCCGCATCCTTGCCCTCGCCGCCGGACTGGCCATCGGCCCCGAACGACATCACATCGACCTCGCCCTTGATGCCGGGGCTGAGGTACTGGTAGGGGCGGCCCCAGGGGTCGTTGGGCAGCTTTTCGAGGTAGGGGCGCCAGTTGCCTGGCGCGGGGCCCGAGGTGGGCTTGGCGATGAGCGCCTGCAGGCCCTGTTCGGCCGTGGGATAGCGCTGGTTGTCCAGCCGGTACAGCTTGAGGGCCTGCACGATGTTGGTGATGTCGGTGCGCGCCGCCGTGCTGCGGGCATCGTCGGCGCGGTCGAGCACGTTGGGCACGATCAGCGCGGCGAGCACGCCGATGATCACCAGCACCACCATCAGTTCGATCAGGGTGAAACCGGCCGCCAGGCGGCGGCGTGCGGTGCGGGCAAGGGAGAAAGCGTGTGAATTCACTGAGGGGCGACTCGGATAGGGCAGATGCGGTCAATCATAATCGTGCGATGGTGACAAACACATACGGCAGGTGGGGCGTGCGCCTGGGCACGATGGCCCTATGGGCATTGGCGGGCGCCAGCGTGGTCTATTGGGGCCTGCGCCTCTCGGCCCGGCCGGCCGGCCCGGGCGTGGCGGCGGCAGCGCCCGCGCCCCTGGCACCCGACGCCCAGGCCCTGGCGCGGCTGCTCGGGGCAGGGCCCGCCGCGCCGTCCGCGCCGGCGGTACGCGAGCCCAGCCGTTTCGCGCTGGTGGGCGTGCTGGCGGGCACGTCCAGCGGTGGCGGCGCGGCCTTGATCGCCGTGGACAACCAGCCGGCCAAGCCGTTTCGCGTCGGGGCCACGGTGGCCGAAGGGCTGGTGCTCCAGGCCCTGGGCCGCCGCCAGGCGCGGCTGGGGCCGTCGCACGATGGCGCGGCCACGGTCACGCTGGAAATTCCGGACAAGCGGTAGCGGTTCGGGGGGCGCACGCGGGGTGTGCGGCACAAAGAAAGACATCTGTTTCAGATGGGGCGAAAGCCGCTGGCTCCGAAGCGTTCAGTGCGTTGGCGCGTCCAGCGGCACCGTGGTCCATTCCCCATAGGCCGGTGCGGCCACCGGCCATTCGTCGGCCCGCGGCAGGCGCCCGGGCCGGGCCTGCAGCCACTGTACGCAGCGCGCTACTCCCGCATGGGTGATCCACAGCACATCGCCACCCCGGTCGTGGGACAACTGGCGTGCCTCGGACAGTGCCGCATCCACGCGCAGCAGCATTGCGGCCAGGCTGTCGCCGCCGCTGGCGCGGGGGGCGCCGAAATCCACCGTCCACGCATCGATGTCGGCCCGGGCAATGGCGTCCCAGGCGCGGCCTTCCCAGGTGCCGAAATCCATCTCGGCGAGGCGGGCGTCGGGCTCGCTGGCCGAATCGGCCTTCAGCACCATCAGGGCCTGCGCAAGCTGCTCACATCTTCGTAGCGGCGAGTGGCGCATGTCCGCGAGCGTGCCGGGCAGCGCGCGGGCCAGCCGGCGGGCGGCATCGGCCGTCGCGGCAGGGTCGGCGGGCACGTCGAGCGCGCCGTAGCACACGCCCGGCGCCACGAGCGGCAGCGCATGCCGCACCAGCCACAGGCGCCGCTGCGTCACCGCAGGCCAGGCCCCAGCGCGACGGCGGTGGCCAGGTAGATGGCGATTTCGCCGATCTGCTGCGTGGCCCCCAGGCAGTCGCCCGTGAAGCCGCCCAGCCGCCGCGTGAACCAGCGGCGCATGCACAGCGCGGCCAGGGCGCTGGCCGCGAGGGACACTATCAATACAGCAATGCCCAGCGCATAGCCCATCAGCGCCAGAGGCCCGATCGACCACAAAAGCGCGGTGGCCAGCGAGCGCCCGCTGATCTGGTCCGCCAGCGGCTTGCTCTTGGAGGTGGCCGTGTCGCCCACATGGGCCAGGGTGCGCACCAGCACCAGGGGCCAAAAGCGCGACAGCACATGGGCTGCGGCCAGCGCCGGCAGCACCACGCCCAGGCCACCGGCGCCCAAGAGCGCCAGCAAGGCCAGCTTGGCGGCCAGCGCCAGCACCAGCGCCATGGCCCCGAAGGCGCCGATGCGCGAGTCCTTCATGATCTCCAGCGCCCGCTCGCGCTGCAGGCTGCCGCCCAGGCCATCGGCCACGTCGGCCAGGCCGTCTTCGTGGAACCCCCCCGTGACCAGCACGGTGGCCACGGTGCTGAACACCGCGCACACCCAGGGCGCCGCGGGCTGGGGCCCCAGCGCCCACGCGAGCGCGGCGTGCACCGCCACCGCGACCGCCGCCACCAGCCAGCCCACGCCCGGCAGGTGTCCGGCGCTGGCGCGCAGCAGGGCAGGGCTGTAGCCCACCCAGGCCGCGGTCCGGCCGGTGACGGGAATCCGGGTGAAGAACTGCACGGCCAGCAGATAGTGGCGAAGCGCCTGCATGCTGTTTGCTATCAAATAAATAGCTATATGCCCTAGTACTAATTGTGCTGGAGGCCGTTTTGGCGCAAAGCCTTCGGGCTAGGCGCGCCCGGCCTGCAGGAACAGCTGGTAGGCCGGGTTCAGCGTTTCTTCCACATAGGGATAGCCCAGTGTGGCCAGGAAAGCGTCGAACGCGGCCGCATCGCCCGGCGGCACCTGCATGCCCACCAGAATGCGCCCGTAGTCGGCGCCCTGGTTGCGGTAGTGGAACAGGCTGATGTTCCAGCTCGGCTGCATCAGGCTCAGGAACTTGAACAGCGCCCCCGGCCGCTCGGGGAAGACGAAGCGCAGCAGCCGCTCCTCCTGCGCGAGCGCCGAGCGGCCGCCCACCAGGTGGCGCAGGTGCTCCTTGGCCAGTTCGTCGTGCGTGAGGTCGAGCGCCTCGAACCCGTGGCGCTGGAAGTTGCGGGCGATCTTCTCCGACTCGCCCTTGCCGTGCGTGGTCAGGCCCACGAACACGTGGGCGCGTGCGGCGTCGCTGATGCGGTAGTTGAACTCGGTCACGTTGCGCGGGCCGCCGGGCAGTTGCCCCACCACCTCACAGAACCGCTTGAAGCTGCCGCGCTCCTCGGGAATGGTGACCGCCAGCAGGGCCTCGCGTTCCTCGCCCACCTCGGCGCGCTCTGCCACGAAGCGCAGGCGGTCGAAATTCATGTTGGCGCCGCACAGGATGGCCGCGTAGGTCTCGCCCCGCGTCTTGTGTGTATCGACGTATTGCTTGATGGCGGCCACGGCCAGGGCGCCGGCCGGCTCCACGATGCTGCGCGTGTCTACGAAGATGTCTTTGATCGCGGCGCACACGGCGTCGGTGTCCACGGTCATGAACTCGTCCACCAGGCCCTGGGCCACGCGGAAGGTCTCCTCGCCCACCAGCTTGACGGCCGTGCCGTCGGAAAACAGGCCCACGTCGGCCAGCGTGACGCGGCTGCCCGACGCCACGGATTGCGCCATGGCGTCGGAATCGTTCATCTGCACGCCGATCACGCGGATCTCGGGGCGCACCGCCTTGATGTAGTTGGCCACGCCGCTTACCAGCCCGCCGCCGCCGATGGCGACGAACACCGCATCGAGCCGGTTGCTGCCCAGGCTCTGCAGCTGGCGGAGGATTTCCATGGCGATGGTGCCCTGGCCGGCGATCACGTCGGGGTCGTCGAAGGGGTGTACGAAGGTCAGGCCCTGGGCTGCCTGCAACTGGGTCGCGTGCTCGTAGGCGTCGGAATAGCTGTCGCCGTGCAGCACGACCTCGCCGCCCAGCGTCCGGACGGCATCCACCTTGAGCTGGGGCGTGGTCGTCGGCATGACGACGACGGCGCGGGTCCCCAGCTTGTGCGCGCTCATCGCCACGCCCTGCGCGTGGTTGCCAGCCGAGGCGCAGATCACGCCCTTTTGCAACTGCTCGGGCGACAGGTGCGCCATCTTGTTATAGGCGCCCCGCAGCTTGAAGCTGAACACCGGCTGCTGGTCCTCGCGCTTGAGCAGCACCTGGTTGTGGAGCCGGCGGCTCAGCGCCTTGGCGGGTTCCAGGGCCGATTCGACCGCCACGTCGTAGACGCGGGCCGTGAGGATCTTCTTCAGGTAGTCCAGGGGCGTGAGGTGCTGGGTCATGTCGTGCGGATCGTTGCCGCGCCGGTCGCGGGCAGGGCCGCCATCATAGGCGGTGGCCCGACGCTGCTGCCGTCGTGCGCTGGGCAAAAAAAACGGCCCCGGACTGTGAAGTCCGGGGCCGAATCCATCCTTTGAGGAGATGGAGGAGACAATGGGTGCGAACAAGCCGTTTGGGCTTGCTGTCCACCCTTTCGGGCAACGCATGGTGCGAAGTGTAGCCCAAACCATGCTGCGTTGCAGCAAAATTGACGGACCATCTGGGGATGGAAATGCCGTTTTCGCTTTTTTTGATGGAGAAAAACAACATGGAATGCACAGTCACCTGGACGGGCGCCACGGGCACCCGGTCCGGTATGGGATTCATCGCCGAAACCGGCAGCGGCCATGTCCTGGCCATGGACGGCGCGCCCGATGCCGCCAACCCCGCCAACGGGGGGCAGAACCTGGCGCCGCGCCCCATGGAGACAGTCCTGGCCGGCACGGGGGGGTGCACGGCCTACGACGTCGTGCTGATTCTCAAGCGCGGCCGGCACGACGTGCGCGGCTGCAGTGTCAAGCTCACCTCCGAACGCGCGCCGGTCGATCCCAAGGTGTTCACCCGCATCCACATGCAGTTCACCGTGACGGGCAAGGCGCTGCCTGCGGCGGCGGTCGAGCGTGCGATCGCCATGAGCCACGAAAAATACTGTTCCGCCAGCATCATGCTGGGCAAGATGGCAGAGATCACCACGGGCTTCGACATCGTCGAGGGGTGATCGGCCTGGCGGCGCGCTGACGGCGGCCACTGCACCGAGGGCATTCCTTCAGATGCGGTGCGCCACCGTGGTCATGCACTTGGCGGCGGCCTTCATCAGCATGCGCACCGGGGCCGGCAACTCCTGGCCGCCCGCGGCCAGGGCGCCGCTCGCGTGCCGCTCTTCGTCGCTCTTCATGCGTGCCACGACCGAGCGGGAAGCCAGGTCCTGCGCCGGCAAGCGTTCCAGATGGCTTTGCAGGTGCTGCGCCACCTGCCGCTCGGTTTCTACAACGAACCCCAGGCTCACCCGGTCGCTGACCTGGGCCGCGGTCCAGCCGATGGCGAACGCCCCGGCGAACCAGAGCGGATTGAGCAGGCTGGGCCGGTCGCCCAGGGCGTCGAGCCGTTCGCGGGTCCAGGCGAGGTGATCCGTTTCCTCTCGCGCCGCCTCCAGCAGGTGGGCGCGCAGGTTCGCATCGTGCGTCACGGCGGCCTGGCCGGTGTAGAGTGCTTGGGCGCAGACTTCGCCCACGTGGTTCACCCGCATGAGCGCGCCCGCCAGGCGTTTGTCCGCGGGCGAGAGATTGCCTTCAGAATGGGCGCGGGCCGGTGACGGCTCCCCGGCTCGGGGCTTGGCGAAGAGGGTGCGCAGTGCGGTATCGACCGCCGTCAGAAGTGGATCCATGGAAAAATCGGGTGGAGTTCGAAAGTGCTACAGAATTTTCGAATGGATACAAAAATGCGAGCATCCTTTGCCCGCTGGGCGCCGCGGATAAGTCAGTTCCGTGACGCCTCAAGGGTTGTTGCAACACAGCAACGATTTGGGCCTTTCGGTGCAATTGTGAGGGAATTCCTTTGCGAAACGGACGTGGCTCTGTTGCAATAAGGACAACTTCCCCACCAGGAGGTTGGCCCGGGGATCCGGCGGACTGCGCTTGTGCATCTCAGCCCCCCGAACCGGCGCCCTCGTTTAACCTTGGAGTAACTCGCAATGAAAAAATCCCTGATTGCCCTGGCTGTGCTGGCTGCTTCCGGCGCTGCAATGGCTCAATCTTCCGTCACGATGTTCGGTATCGTTGATGCAGGCGTTGGCCGCATCTCCGCCGACAATTCCGTGACCGGCGTGTACAACAGCGGCAATGCAACCAGCCGTCTGGGTTTCCGCGGCGTTGAAGACCTCGGTGGCGGTCTGAAGGCTGGTTTCTGGCTCGAAGGCGCTATCCAGAACGACACCGGCACCGGTGCTGGCGGCGGCGCTACGGGTCCTGGCTTCGAATTCAAGCGCCGTTCCACGGTGAGCCTGATGGGCAACTTCGGTGAAGTTCGTCTGGGTCGTGAACTGACGGCTGGCTACGACAAGCCCAGCTCGTACGATCCGTTCGGCCAAGTCGGCGTGGGTAACTTCCTGGGCTTCGGCATCGGCGGTCAACCTTTCCGTATCGGCAACGGCGTGAGCTACCGCACCCCTGGCAACCTGGGTGGCTTCTTCGGTACCGTGCACTACGCTTTCGGCGAAACGCCTTCCAACGCTGCCTACGACAAGGCTGGCAACTACCTCGGCCTGGCCGGCGGCTACGAAAACGGTCCTCTGAGCGTGACCCTGGCAGCTGACAAGCTGCGCGGCGCTACGGCTCCCCAAGACGTGACCACGTACTCCATCGCTGGTTCGTACGACCTGGGCGTCGTGAAGCCAATCTTCATCTGGCACCAAGAAAAGAACAACGCTGCTGTGCAAACGAAGTACAGCACGTACCTGATCGGCCTGACCGCTCCTGTCGGTCCTGGCACGGTGAAGGCTTCGTTCGCGAACCTGGACCTGAAGAACAGCAGCGCCGACTCCCGCGTGCTGGCTCTGGGCTACGTGTATGACCTGTCCAAGCGCACCGCTGTGTACGGCACGATCGCTCACATGCAAAACAAGGGCGGCGCAACGCGCGTTCTGGCCAGCAACGGCCTGACCGGCGCTACCGCTCTGCCTGGCGAGAACGTCAACGGCTACCAAGTTGGTATCCGTCACTCCTTCTAATAGGGCGCTGACGCAAGTCAGCAGTTCTTAGGAAGAAAAAAGCCGCCGACCTTCGGGTCGGCGGCTTTTTGCATTGGTGTCCCCTGTGTCGCGTATGTAACAAAAAACTAGGGAAAACGCCTGTGGGTATGCTGCCATACGGTCTGTTCTGCAAAAACCGGGATTTCTAAAATGAATTTCCCTTATTCCAAGCAGAAAGAGACAACACATGCGTACTTCGTTTGTGACAAAAACCATCGCTGCCGCGGCGCTGGGTGTGGCCTCGCCATTGCTTTTCGCTCAGGCCAATACCAGTAGCGTGCAGCTGTACGGTATTGTGGATATGGCATATCGCCACACGAACAACGAAGGCCCGGCCGGCAGTCCCGGGGGCTCGCTGAACCAGATGGTGGGCGGCGGCATGTCGCAAAGCCGTTGGGGCATCAATGTGACCGAGGACCTGGGCGGTGGACTAAAGGCTTTGGTCAATCTGGAAAACCGATTCGGGGCAGACACGGGAACCCCGGCGACGCCCTATTTCCAGCAGTCCTGGGTGGGCGTGCAGGGAGGCTTCGGACGGCTGACCATGGGCCGCCAGTACAACATCCTGTTCGATCTGGTCACGAGCACCTACGCCTCCTATCCCTACTCCCCCTACATGGACGTGTACAAGCCGGAAATCGGCTTCGCACTGGGCGCGCGGGCCGACAACATGCTCAAGTACATGGCCGAGGTCGGTCCATGGCGCGGTGCGCTGCAGTATTCGTTCGATGAGAAGAGCCCCACCGGCGGCAAGACGGCCGGGGGCTATCTGCGCTATGCATCGGGCGGCCTGGCCGCTGGCCTGGGTTACCAGAACTACGAGTTCGCCTCGGGCAAGAAGGTCGATGCCTGGACGGTCGGTGGTTCCTACCGCATGGGTGATTGGTACTTCAATGCGGGCTACGGCCAGAACAAGGTGGATGACGGTCTCACGGCGGTTGACCGGGCCGTGCTGGGCGCCATGTGGCAGGGCACGATCAACGGTGGCTTCGGCGGGCCGGCCTTCCTGGCTGCCAACAAGCGCACGATCTACAAAGTCGGTGCGGGTTATCAGATCACGCCCCAGTTGAACATCGGCGCGCACTACTTCCGTGCCGACCAGAAGGGCAACACGGCGGCCGCCAAGGGCAAGGCGGACTTCTTCACGATGGCCTTCGACTACGCGTTCTCCAAGCGCACCGACGCGTACCTCGAACTCGACCACACCAAGCTCAAGGGCGACCAGATCAGCCTGAGCAACGCGGCGGGCCAGGTCAATGGCGCCAAGAGCCGCACGGGCTACACGATCGGCCTGCGCCACCGCTTCTGACGGGCCCTGGCCGCGCCCCGAGGCGCGGCCGATCATCGATGCGAACGACCAGCCTCTTCGAAAGGGGCTGTCTGCACTGAGTGCACACGAAGGGCCGGGTGATCCGCCAGCGCCGATCCGCGCAGGGCGGGGACTGGCACCTTCCTTGCATGGGTTTCCCGCTCATGCCAGATCCTGGGCCGGCCAGACCCCGGCTTCCAGCGACCTTCCGCATACCTCACAAAGGAAGCGGCATGTTCCACGCTTTATCCAAGAGGGTTCCATGAAGCTCATCACTGCCATTGTTTCGGGCGCTGCCGCCTGTGCGATCCTCGCGTCGCCCCTGGCCCACTCCAAGACGTTCAAATGGGCCAGCCAAGGCGAAATCTCCACCTGGGACATCCACTCGCAGAACAATGCCCTACAGAACGGGCTGCACGCGAACGTGTACGAAACGCTGACGTACTACAACAGCCGCACCTTCGAGATCGAACCCGTGCTGGCGACTGCGTGGCGCGAGGTGAGCCCCACGCAGGTGCGCTTCACGCTGCGGCAGGGCGTCAAGTTCCATGACGGCTCGGCGTTCACGGCCGACGATGCGGTGTATTCGCTCTCCCGGGCCATGGCCAAGACCTCCAACTACACGCCGTTCGTGCAAGGTTTCGACCGGATCGTGAAGGTCGATGCCCAGACGTTCGACATCTTCCTCAAGTCGCCCAATCCCGTGCTGCTGCGCCAGTTGACCGAGCTGCGCATCATGAGCAAGGCCTGGGCCGAGAAGAACAAGTCCGTGGAGCCCAAGGACATCAAGGGCACCGACGAGAACTTCGCGCACCGCAATGCCATGGGCACCGGCCCCTACACCCTGGAGTCCTGGCAGCCGGACGTGCGCATGGTGTTCAAGCGCAACCCGAACTGGTGGGGCACGATGGAAGGCAACGTGACGGAGATCGTCTACACGCCCATCAAATCCGCGTCCACGCGCGTGGCGGCCCTGCTCTCCGGCGAGGTGGACATGGTGCTCGATCCCTCGCCGCAGGACCTGGCACGGCTGCGCTCCGGCGCCGACCTGAAGGTGGTCGATGGCGTGGAGAACCGCACCATCTTTCTGGGCATGGACCAGTTCCGCGATGAGTTGGTGGGCTCCAGCGTGAAGGGCAAGAACCCGTTCAAGGACGTGCGCGTGCGCCGTGCGCTCTACCAGGCCGTCGATGTGAACACGCTCACCCGCAGCATCATGCGCGGCCTGGGCAAGCCGACCGGCACGCTGGTGGCGCCCCAGGTCGCGGGATGGACCGAAGGGGTAGGCAAGCGCATGCCCTATGACGTCGAGGCCGCGAAGAAGCTCATGGCGGATGCCGGCTACGCCGATGGCTTCGAGGTGGACTTCGCCTGCCCCAACAACCGCTACATCAACGACGAGGCCATCTGCCAGGCCGTGACGGCCATGTGGGCGCGCATCGGGGTGAAAGCCAAGCTGCGCACGCTGCCGCAGGTGACGTACTTTCCGATGATCCAGCGCAGCGAAGCCAGCATCTACATGCTCGGCTGGGGCGTGCCGACGTTCGACGCGCTCTACAGCCTGCAGTCGCTGGTGCGCACCGTCGGCACGGGCGGCGACGGCAACTACAACGTGGGCCGCTACAGCAACGAGCGCATGGATTACCTCGTGGACCGCATCAAGGCGGAGACGGATGCGCCGGTGCGCTCGCGCATGCTGACCGAGGCGCTGCAGCTGTCCAACGACACGGTCTCGCACATTCCGCTGTACGACCAGGTCATTCCCTGGGCCATGAAAAAGACGGTGGACGTGGTCCACCGGGCCGACAACCGCGTGGACATGCGCACGGTCAAGATCAATTGATGCACGCGCTCCTGCCCAGGCTGCCGACCCGGCCTGGCGCTTGCCCAACTGCCGGACGGGGGGTATTCGTGGCGATGGCCCATCCCCCTGCTAGCATGCCCGATTCACTCACGGTTCACTGATGCTTGCCTTTATTCTGCGACGCCTGATTCAGGCCGTCATCGTGATGATCGCGGTGGCCTTCATCTCCTTCATGCTGTTCCAGTACGTCGGAGATCCCGTCACCTTCCTGCTCGGCCAGGATGCCACGCCCGAGCAGATCCGTGAGCTGCGCGCGGCGCTCGGCCTGGACAAGCCTTTCATCGTGCAGTTCTGGCACTTTCTGGTGAACGCCGCGCAGGGCGAGTTCGGCCTCAGCCTGCGCCAGGGCGCGAAGGTGTCGCGGCTGATCGCCGAGCGTTTTCCCGCCACGCTGGAGCTGGCCCTCGTGGCCGCCGTGCTCGCGCTGCTGATCGGCGTGCCGATGGGCGTGTACGCAGCGCTGCGGCGCGGTAGCTTCGCGAGCCAGCTGTTCATGACGCTGTCGCTGCTCGGCGTGTCGCTGCCCACCTTCCTGATCGGCATCCTGCTGATCCTCGTGTTCGCCGTGCACCTGGGCTGGTTCCCGAGCTTCGGGCGGGGCCCCGTCACGCAGCTGGGCTGGTGGAGCACGGGCCTGCTGACCCCCAAGGGCTGGCACCACATCACGCTGCCGGCGATCACGCTGGCGATCTTCCAGCTCACGCTGATCATGCGGCTCGTGCGCGCCGAGATGCTGGAGGTGCTGCGCACCGACTACATCAAGTTCGCCCGTGCGCGCGGCCTGTCCGACCGGGCGATCCACTTCGGCCATGCCCTCAAGAACACGCTGGTGCCGGTGATGACCATCACCGGCCTGCAGCTGGGCGGCCTCATCGCCTTCGCCATCATCACCGAGACGGTATTCCAGTGGCCGGGCATGGGCCTGCTGTTCATCCAGGCGGTCACTTTCGCGGACATTCCGGTGATGGCGGCCTACCTGTGCCTGATCGCGCTCATCTTCGTGGTGATCAACCTCGTGGTCGATCTGCTGTATTTCGCCGTCGATCCGCGCCTGCGCGTGGGCAAGGCCGGAGGGCACTGAGACATGGCGCAGGCGCTTCGCTTCAAGGCCGGGGGCCGGGCCTTCGCGCACATCGCGCAGTACCACCCCGAACTCACCGCGTTTCGGCGGGACCTGCATGCGCACCCCGAACTCGGCTTCGAGGAGGTGTACACCGGGGCCCGCGTGAAAGAGGCCCTCAAGGTCTGCGGCGTGGACGAGATCCATGACGGCATCGGGCGCACGGGCATCGTCGCCGTCATCCGGGGGCAGGGCCGCGGCAGCCGCAGCATGATCGGCCTGCGTGCCGACATGGACGCGCTGCCGATGACCGAGCAGAACGATTTCGCATGGAAGTCCTGCAAGTCCGGCCTCATGCACGGGTGCGGGCACGACGGGCACACCGCCATGCTGATCGGCGCGGCGCGCTACCTGGCCGCCACGCGCCAGTTCGACGGCACCGCCGTGCTGATCTTCCAGCCCGGCGAAGAAGGCTTTGCCGGCGCGCGGGTGATGGTGGAGGACGGCCTGTTCGAACGCTTTCCCGTGCAGTCGGTGTACGCCATGCACAACTGGCCCGCCATGAAGCCCGGCACCATCGGCCTGAACTCGGGCGCCATGATGGCCGCGGCCGACCGCGTGACGATCGAGATCACCGGCCGGGGCGGCCACGGCGCCCATGCCTACCAGACGGTGGACGTGGTGCTGGTGGCGGCGCACATCATCACTGCGGTGCAGGGCATCGTCTCGCGCAACGTGCGCCCCATCGACAGCGCCGTGATCAGCCTGTGCGCGATCCAGGCGGGCGACCTGGGCGCCTTCAGCGTGCTGCCCGGCACGGCCACGCTGGTGGGCACGGTGCGCAGTTTCGATCCGGTGGTGCAGGACATGGTGGAGCGGCGCATCCAGGAGCTGTGCAGCGCCATTGCGCTCGGCTTCGGCGCCACCGCCACGGTGCGCTACGAACGCATCTATCCGGCCACCATCAACACCGAAAGCCATGCGCAGTTCGCGGGCGACGTGGCCGAATCGCTGGTGGGCGGCGAGAACGTGGTGCGCGACATGGACCCCAGCATGGGCGCGGAAGACTTCTCCTTCATGCTGCAGAACAAGCCTGGCGCCTACCTGCGCATCGGCCAGGGCACGGGCCCGGGCAACAGCGCGCTGCACAACAACCGCTACGACTTCAACGACGACATCCTGCCGCTGGGCGCCGCGCTGCATGCCAGCCTGGTCGAGCAGGCCATGCCGCTGGCGAGCGCCTGACGCCCGCATCGGCCCGTGTGCGCACATCCCCCTTTTCTTCCTCAGGAGTCCCCATGAAATTCCAGACAAAAACGGCGTTGGCCCTGGCGATGGTCGCCATGGTGTCCGTCGCAGGGGCGCAGACCATCCGCGTGGCGAACCAGGGCGATGCCCTGTCGATGGACCCGCACTCACTCAACGAATCGCTGCAGCTGAGCGTGACCGGCAACGTCTACGAGCCGCTTGTGGGGCGCAACAAGGACCTGAGCCTGGCGCCCGCGCTGGCCACCAGCTGGAAGATGACCTCGCCCACGGTCTGGCGCTTCGAACTGCGGCGCGGCGTGCAGTTCCACGACGGCACACCCTTCACTGCGGACGACGTGCTGTTCTCGCTGGGCCGCACGCAGGTCGAGGGCTCGGACATGAAGAGCTACACGAACGACTTCAAGGAAGTGCGCAAGATCGACGACTACACGGTCGAGATCGAGACCCGCTCGCCCTATCCCATCCTGCCGGACGTGCTCACGCTCGTGTACATGATGAGCAAGAAGTGGTGCGAGACCAACCAGGCCACGACGCCGGTGGACCGCCGCAAGGGCATCGAGAACGCCGCGTCGTTCCGTGCCAACGGCACCGGGCCGTTCCGCGTGCGCGAGCGCCAGCCCAACGTGCGCACGGTGTTCACGCGCAACGGCAGCTACTGGGGCGCCATCGAGAGCAATGCCAGCGAGATCATCTACACGCCGATCGGCAACGACGCCACCCGCGTGGCGGCCCTGCTGTCGGGCGAGGTGGACGTGATGGAGCCCGTGCCGGTGCAGGACATCGAGCGCGTCAACACCAGCCCCAACACCCGCGCCGTGACGGGCCCCGAGCTGCGCACCATCTTCCTGGGCATGGACCAAAAGCGCGACGAGCTGCTGTATTCCAGCGTGAAGGGCAAGAACCCCTTCAAGGACAAGCGGGTGCGGCAGGCGTTCTACCAGGCCATCGACATCGAGGGCATCCGCAAGACCGTCATGCGCGGCGCGGCCAACCCGTCCGCCCAGCTGGTCGGCCCCGGCATCAACGGCTTCCAGGCCGACATGAAGCGGCTGCCCTACGACGTGGATGCGGCCAAGAAGCTCATGGCCGAGGCGGGCTACGCCAACGGCTTCGAGCTGACGATGAACTGCCCCAACGACCGCTACGTGAACGACGGCCGCGTTTGCCAGGCGGTGGCGGCCAATCTTGCGCGCATCAACGTCAAGATCAACCTGCAGGCCGAGACCAAGGGCACCTATTTCCCGAAGGTGCTGCGCCGCGACACGAGCTTCTACATGCTGGGCTGGTCGCCCGCGACCTACGATGCGCACAACGCGCTGAATGCCCTCATGACGTGCGTGGACGACAAGGGCGCCGGCCAGTTCAACCTGGGCGCGTACTGCAACCCCAAGGTCGACGAGCTCACCCGGCGGATCCAGGCGGAAACCGACAAGACCCAGCGCAACGCCATGATCCGCGAAGCGTTCGCGATCCACGCCGCCGACATCGGCCACGTGCCGCTGCACCAGCAGGCGCTGGCCTGGGGCGTGAGCAAGAAGGTCAAGCTGGTGCAGATGGCCGACAACTTCATGCCCTTCAAATGGATGAGCATCGTCAAGTGAGCGCCGCAATGGCTAGCTAAAGCATTATGTAATTGCTATTGATCTTCCTGTGATTTATTTTGCCAATATTTTTTTGTATTCGAATGGATTTTGGTAAGGGGTATTTAATTTGTTGACCTGCGCGGCTGCTCAAGGCCATGCTCGTTCTTTTACTGGGCGCCCATATTGATCCATATGCACACCAGGACCATATGCATTTGGTTTGATCCGCAGTTGTTCTCCAGGCACTGCGCCGCCGGCTGGCTCAAGAGTTACAGGTTGTCCATACTGATTTCTATAAATTCCGGGAGTGTATATATTTGAAGTGTTTTGATTTTTAAACGGTTGCGGATCGTTTGCTAATTCGGATTTTATGATTGCCGCACCTAATTCATTCCAAGAGGAGTTGGTTGAAGAGCAAGCAGTGAGAAAAATAAGGCCGAATAAGAAAATGAAATTTGCAAACATAAGAATTCCATTAGTTGGTAATCATGTTTATATCCTAGCTCAATGGAGTCCACCATCCAACTTTTTGGAAGCAAACACGATGAAAAAAACGCTCTTCCGATGGTTCGACAGCGATGTCGGCCACAGCTTTCGCACCTCGCCCGTGGCCATCGGTGCGGCGGTGATCGCGCTCATCTGCGTGTTCTGCTCGTTCTTCGCGGGCTGGGTCGCGCCGCACAACCCGTTCGATCTGACCACGCTCGAACTGGGCGATGCGCGGCTGCCGCCGGCCTGGAGCGCCGAGGGTTCCACCAAATACCTGCTGGGCACCGACGACCAGGGCCGCGACATCCTGTCCGCGGTGATCTACGGCGCGCGCATCTCGCTCATCGTGGGCTTCGCTTCGGTGGTGCTGTCGGTGGTGGTGGGCGTGGCGCTCGGGCTGCTCGCGGGCTTTCGCGGCGGCTGGGTGGATGCGGTGCTCATGCGCCTGTGCGACGTGATGCTGTCGTTCCCGGCCATCCTGGTGGCGCTGCTGATCGCCGGCGTGGGCCGCGCGGTGTTTCCCAATGCGCACGAGTCGCTGGCGTTCGGGGTGCTGATCATCTCGATCTCGCTCACCGGCTGGGTGCAATATGCGCGCACCGTGCGCGGCTCCACGCTGGTGGAGCGCAACAAGGAATACGTCCAGGCCGCGCGCGTGACGGGTGTCAACTCGCTGCGCATCATGCGCAAGCACGTGCTGCCCAACGTGATGGGCCCGGTGATGGTGCTGGCCACCATCCAGGTGGCGACGGCCATCATCACCGAGGCGACCTTGTCGTTCCTGGGCGTGGGCGCGCCGCCCACCTCGCCCTCGCTGGGCACGCTGATCCGCATCGGCAACGACTACCTGTTCTCGGGCGAGTGGTGGATCACGGTGTTTCCGGGCGCCATGCTGGTGTTGATCGCGCTGTCGGTGAACCTGCTGGGTGACTGGCTGCGCGATGCGCTCAACCCCCGCCTTAGATAAAAAAGCATGGGCGCCCACGCTCGAAAAAGTACACCCATGAGCCTTCTCGAAGTCAAGAACCTCGTCGTCGAATTCCCCAGCCGCCGCGGCACGCTGCGCGCGCTGGACGACATCTCCTTTTCCATCGCGCCCGGTGAAATCCTGGGGGTGGTGGGCGAGTCGGGCGCCGGCAAGTCGCTCACGGGCGCGGCCATCATCGGCCTGCTGGAGCCGCCGGGGCGGGTGGCCTCCGGCCAGATCGTGCTGGAGGGCCAGCGCATCGACAACCTGTCGTCGCGCGAGATGCGGCACATCCGCGGCCGGCGCATCGGCGCGATCTTCCAGGATCCGTTGACCTCGCTGAACCCGCTGTACACGGTGGGCCAGCAGCTCGTCGAGACCATCCAGGCCCACCTGCCCGTGAACGCCGCGGAGGCCCGCCGCCGCGCCATCGACCTGCTCAAGGACACGGGCATCCCGGCCGCCGAGCAGCGCGTGGACCATTACCCCCACCAGTTCTCGGGCGGCATGCGCCAGCGCGTGGTGATCGCCCTGGCGCTGGCGGCCGAGCCGCAGCTCATCGTGGCGGACGAGCCCACCACGGCGCTGGACGTGTCGATCCAGGCGCAGATCATCCAGCTGCTCAAGAACATCTGCAAATCCCGCGGCGCGGCCGTGATGCTCATCACCCACGACATGGGCGTGATCGCCGAGACCTGCGACCGGGTGGCGGTGCTGTATGCCGGCCGCGTGGCCGAGATCGGCCCCGTGCACGAGGTCATCAACCACCCGGCGCACCCCTACACGGCCGGCCTGATGGCGTCCATCCCCGACATGGAGCAGGAGCGCGAGCGCCTGAACCAGATCGACGGCGCCATGCCGCGCCTGAACGCCATTCCCCAGGGCTGCGCCTTCAATCCGCGCTGCCCCCACACCTTCGACCGCTGCAAGGTGGAGCGCCCCGAACTGCTGCAGGCCGGCGCCACGAAAGCCGCCTGCTGGCTGCACGACCTGCCCAAGAAAGCCGCCGCATGAGCGTCCACATTCCCACCCCTTCCGCCAGCGGCAGCGCCGCCGCCGGCAAGCCCCTGGTGCAGGCGCACGACCTGGCCAAGACCTTCGATGTGTCCGCCCCCTGGCTCAACCGCGTGCTGGAGCGCAAGCCGCGCACGCTGCTGCACGCCGTCGACGGCGTGAGCTTCGAGATCGAGCGCGGCAAGACGCTGGCGCTCGTGGGCGAATCCGGCTGCGGCAAGAGCACGGTGGCGCGGCTGTTGGTGGGCCTGTACGAGCCCACGCGCGGCGGCCTCACCTTCGACGGGCAGGACGCGCACGCGGCCTTCAAGGGCAAGGACGCCCAGGCCATGCGCCGCCGCATCCAGATGATCTTCCAGGACCCGTATGCCAGCCTCAACCCGCGCTGGCTGGTCGAGGACATCATCGGCGAGCCGCTGCGCGAGCACGGCCTCATCACCGACAAGGCCGAACTGAAGGCCCGCGTGGGCGAGCTGCTGCAGTCGGTGGGCCTGTCGCCGCTGGACATGGTGAAGTACCCGCACCAGTTCTCGGGCGGCCAGCGCCAGCGCATCTCGATCGCGCGGGCGCTCGCCACCGAGCCGGAATTCCTCGTGTGCGATGAGCCCACGTCGGCGCTCGACGTGTCGGTGCAGGCGCAGGTGCTCAACATCATGAAGGACCTGCAGCGCGAGCGGCACCTGACCTACCTGTTCATCTCGCACAACCTCGCGGTGGTGCGCCATGTGAGCGACCAGGTGGGCGTGATGTACCTGGGGCGCCTGGTGGAGCTGGCCGACAAGCGCGAGCTGTTCGCCACGCCGCGCCACCCCTACACGCGCATGCTGCTGGACGCCATCCCCAAGATGCACGACACCGGCCGCTCGCGCACGCCGGTGCAGGGGGAGGTGCCCAATCCGCTGAACCCGCCGCCCGGTTGCGCGTTCAACCCGCGTTGCCCGCACGCCAACGACCGGTGCCGCACCGAGCGCCCGCAGTTGCTGAACCAGGGCGGCGCCCGCGTGGCCTGCCACGGCATCGAGGAAGGCCGCATTCCGCTGGTGGCGGTGCCCGTTCCCGCCACGGTTTGATCGAAATCGGGCCGATGCCCTAGTGGATCATGTTCCTTTTGCTATATTTTTTATAGCAAAAGGGTGGCTTGGGTGGATTCGGGTGAGCGGCGGCAGGCGCCACCGCCCATCCCGCTTCAATTGAATTTGCCGTTCACACCGCCCACGCTGTAGCGTCCGGCGCCCAGCAGCACCACGCTCAACGCGCCGAACAGGTACAGGCCCTGCAGTTCCAGCGCCCAGCCGCCCTGCTTGTTGAGCGCGAACAGATCGGCCATGTGCACCAGCCCGAACGCCACCAGCATGTTGACCACCACGATGGCGGCGCCAGCGCGGGTGGCCAGGCCGACGATCATCAGCACCGGCGCCAGGATCTCGCCGACGAACACCAGATAGCCCAGGGCGCCCGGCAGGCCGGCCCGCTCCAGCATGCCGCTGATGAAGCCCACCCCGTTCTGCAGCTTGAAGATGCCGTGCAGCAGCACCAGCACGCCGACGGCGACACGCAGGACGAGTTTGCCGGCATCGTCCGAGGGGGCGGCGTCGGTATGGCGGGATACGTTGTTCATGGTTTCTCTCCTCTCTGAGTCAAAAAAACGCAGTATGCGGGCCCGTTCGGGAGGTGTCAGTGCGTTTTCTCACAATCGGCCGAAGGGTTGTCGCACCCGGGCCACGCCGTGTACCCCAGACCGCACAGTGCAGCGCAGCACGCTGCACTGTGGGCGCTGCCGCCGGTCAAACCGCTTTGTCATCCGGTGCGTTCAGCCTGTCGCGCAGCGTGGCGAGGATTTCATCGGACAGCGTAGGCTGGGCGGCGGCGGTGGCTCTGGCCAGCACGAGCCCGCCCACCATGGTCGCCAGCATTTCCATAGCGCGCGCCCGGCCTTCGGCGCTGATGGGGCCGCCGTCGGGGGCGAGTTCTTCGATCACCCGGGCGAAGCGGTCGATGTTGCGCTCGATGCCGCGTGCGAACACCTCAGACAGGTCGCTGCCGGCCCGGGCCGCGTCCACCGCCAGCGCGGCGGCGGGACAGCCTTCGCCGGGCCTGTCACGGTGGGTGGCCGAGAGATAGCTGTTCACGCGCGCAGCCAGGTCGGTCGCGCCTTCCGCGCCGTCCAGCGGGGCGATCGACCAATCGAACGCACGGGCACAGGCTTCGCGCACCAGCGCGTCCTTGGAGGCGAAGTGCCGGTACAGGCCGCCGTGGGTCAGTCCCGCGTCGCGGGTGATGTCGGCCACCCCCACGCCCGACAGGCCGCGCTCGCGGTAGAGCCGCGCGGCGGCGTCCAGGATGCCTTGCCTGTTTTCCGCCGACTGGGCCTTGGACACTTTCATCGCTGATTTTCCTTTTTGATTGCGACCGTACGCAAAAACGGATCGTGCATTTATGATGACGGCCGCAATCATAAAAGCGCGGGCAGCCGTGCATCAACCAGCGAGGCCAATGATGGTGAATCACAAGGTGACCCCGGGCGGGGTATTTTCGGGCGGGGCAGCCTGATGCGGCGCGTCGTCGTGACCGGCATGGGGTTGGTGTCTCCCCTGGGCTGTGGTGTGGAACTGGCTTGGGGCCGACTGCTGTCCGGTGCATCGGGCCTGCGGCGCCTGCCCGAAGCCACGGTGGAGGGGCTGGCGGCCAAAGTGGGCGGCGTGGTGCCCACCATCGAGGAAGACGGGCAGGGCGGCTGGAATCCGATGTCTGTGATCGGCACGAAAGACGCTCGCAAGATGGACCGCTTCATCCCTTTCGCCCTCGGCGCGGCGCAGCAGGCCCTGGCGCAGGCCGGCTGGTCGCCGGCGGATGCCCACGCGGCCCATCGCACGGCCACGGTGATCGCCTCCGGCATCGGCGGCTTCGGCGCCATTGCCGAGGCGGTGCGCACCACCGATACGCGGGGGCCGCAGCGCCTGTCGCCCTTCACCGTGCCGTCGTTCCTGATCAATCTGGCGGCAGGGCACGTGTCGATACGGCATGGCCTGAAAGGGCCCATCGGCGCGCCCGTGACGGCCTGCGCCGCCAGCATCCAGGCCATCGGCGACGGCGTGCGCATGATCCGCTGCGGCGAAGCCGACGTGGCCGTGTGCGGCGGCACCGAGGCCGCGATCGACCGCGTCAGCCTGAGCGGTTTCGCCGCGGCCAAATCTTTGTCCACCGGCTTCGCGGACCACCCCGCCGCCGCATCGCGCCCGTTCGATGCGGCGCGCGACGGCTTCGTGATGGGGGAGGGCGCCGGCGTGCTGGTGCTGGAGGCGCTGGAGCATGCGCTGGCGCGCGGCGCCGTGCCGCTGGCCGAAGTGGTGGGCTACGGCACCTCCGCGGACGCGCACCACATCACCTCGGGCCCGGAAGACGGCGACGGTGCCCTGCGCAGCATGCAGGCGGCGCTGGCGCAGGCCGGGCTGCAGCCGGCGCAGG
Source organism: Acidovorax sp. SUPP2825 (assembly GCF_030158995.1). Taxonomy (NCBI): domain Bacteria; kingdom Pseudomonadati; phylum Pseudomonadota; class Betaproteobacteria; order Burkholderiales; family Comamonadaceae; genus Acidovorax; species Acidovorax sp. SUPP2825. The sequence goes on from NZ_BQXK01000005.1 coordinate 84,641, forward strand.
TGCAGCACCTCAATGCCCATGCCACGTCCACCTATGTCGGCGACCGGGGCGAACTGGCGGCGATCCGCCGCCTGTTCGGCGAAGGGGCCGCGGTGGCCATTGCCTCCACCAAGGGGGCGACCGGGCATCTGCTGGGGGCGGCGGGCGCCGTGGCGTCGGTGTTCACCATCCTGGCGCTGCGCGATCAGGTCGTGCCGGGTACCTTGAACCTGGACCAGCCCGACGATCTTGCCCAGGGCCTGGACCTGGTGGCCCACCGGGCCCGGCCGATGGCGCTGGCGCATGCGCTGGTCAACGGCTTCGGCTTCGGCGGCGTCAACGCCTCGCTGGTGTTCCGCCGATGGGTGTCCTGAAATGCTATAAAAATAATAGCTGTATGCCTTAGTGGATATTGCGCTGGAGGCCTGAAAGCCTCCGCCTCTTGGCGGGCGGGCTGGATCAGGTGTACCGCTTGGCCCGCAGGTTGTCCTTCATCTGCTGCAGGCGGGGCTGCAGGGGTTCGCCGATGCGCAGGGCCACGCAGGTGGCGAGCACGTCGATCACCAGCAGGTGCAGCAGGCGCGACACCATCGGGCTGTAGCGGTCGTAGCCCTCGGGGTGGTCGGCCGCCAGGTGGATGTGGCAGGCCAGGGCCAGGGGCGATCCGCTCGCGGTGATGGCGATGGTTGTGGCGCCGTTCTTGCGCGCGATGTCGGCCGCGTCCATCAGGTCGCGCGTGCGGCCGGAGTTGGAGACGATCACCGCGCAGTCGCCCGGGCCGAGCAGGGTGGCGCTCATGACCTGCATGTGGCCGTCGCTCGTGCTGATGCTGGTGATGCCCAGCCGAAAGAACTTGTGCTGCGCGTCCTGCGCGACGATGCCCGAATTGCCGGCGCCGTAGAACTCGATGCGCCGGCCGGTCTGCCAGGTGTCCGCGATGGCCTTGGCGGCGCGCTCGATGGCACCGGTGCTGGCGGCGTTGCGGTATTGCAGGAAAGCGGCGGCGGCGTTGTCCACCACCTTCACCAGCACGTCGCCGGTCTTGTCGTCGGCGTCCACGCTGCGGTGGATGAAGGGCACCCCTTCGCTCACGCTGCCCGCCAGCTTCAGCTTGAAGTCGGCCAGGCCGTCGTAGCCCATGCTGCGGCAAAACCGCACCACGGTGGGCTTGCTCACGCTGGCGCGGGCCGCCAGCTCGCGCACCGGCAGCCGGGCAAAGGCCCGCGCGTCGTCCAGCACGAGCTGGGCCACGCGCTGCTCGGCCGGGGCCAGGGATGGCAGGGATGCGGTGATGCGTTCGAGCATGTCAGTGCTCCTGCGCGCAGCCCATCGCCTGCAGCCCATGCGCCCGCTGCGGCCTGACCCGTCGAATGGCCGCGGAGCAGGCCACGCCCGCAGACGCCGTGGAACTGGCTTTGCCAGGCCACGGGCGTCGTCCCCCCTTGGGGGGAAGGCGCCGCAGGCGACTCAGGGGGGGCCTCACGCTTCCTCCATCCAGGTGTGGCCGTCGCGCGCCACCATGGCGCTGGCGGCGCTGGGGCCCCAGCTGCCGGCGGCGTAGGGCCGGGGGCCGTCGTCGGAGTCGCGCCAGGCCTGCATGATGGGCTCCACCCAGCGCCAGGCGGCTTCCTGCTCGTCGGCCCGCACGAAGAGGTTCAGGCGCCCGCCGATCACGTCCAGCAGCAGGCGTTCGTAGGCGCCCACGCGCTCGGTGCCGAAGCGTTGCTCGAAGTCGAGGTCCAGGTGCACGGGCGCGAGCGCCTGCGCTTCCGACACGCGGGTGCCGCGCTTTTCCTGGCCCGCCGCGAACAGGTGCAGGGCCACGCCGTCGCGCGGCTGCAGGTGGATCACCAGGCGGTTGGCCGCGCCCATCGGCGAGCGGTAGATGGGGTGGGGCGTGGGCCGGAAGTTGATGGCGATGTGCGCCTCGTGCGAGGCCAGTCGCTTGCCGGTGCGCACGTAGAAGGGCACGCCGGCCCAGCGCCAGTTGGCGATCTCGGTGCGCAGGGCCACGAAGGTCTCGGTGCGGCTGCCGGGCGCCACGCCGTCCTCGTCGGCGTAGCCCTTCACGCGCTCGCCGCTCAGGCTGCCGGCCGTGTACTGGCCGCGCACCACGTCGCGTGCCAGGGTGGCGGGTGTCCAGGGGACCAGCGAGCGCAGCACCTTGAGCTTTTCGTCGCGGATGGCATCGGCATGGGCGTTGATGGGCGGCTCCATGCCGATCGCGCACAGCAGCTGCAGCGCGTGGTTCTGCACCATGTCGCGCAGGGCGCCCGTGCCGTCGTAGAACGCGCCGCGCTTTTCCACGCCCAGCTTCTCGGCCATGGTGATCTCGATGCTGGCGACGGTCTCGCGGCGCCACAGGGGCTCGAAGAGCGCATTGCCGAAGCGCAGCGCCAGCAGGTTCTGCACCGACGGCTTGCCCAGGTAGTGGTCGATGCGGAAGATCTGCCACTCGTTGAACACCGTGCGCACCGCCGCGTTGATGGCGCGGTTGGATTCGAGGTCGTGGCCCAGCGGCTTTTCGAGCACCACGCGCGTGTTCGGGGTGGCCAGCCCGGCGGCGCCGAGCTGCTCGCAGGCGGTGGTGAACAGGCCCGGGGCGGTGGCCAGATACATCACCACGGTGTCGGCCTGCCGCTCGCCCAGCCGCTCGGCCAGCCGGGCGTAGTCCTCGGGCTTGGACAGGTCCATGCGCTGATACTGCAGCAAGGCCGCGAACTGCTGGAACTCCTCCGCGCTCGGGCGCTTGTCGTCCACCACGGCGGCGAAACGGCTGGCGATCAGTTCGCGGTAGGCGGCGTCGGTCAGGTCGTCCCGCGCCACGCCGATGATGCGGCCGCCTGCGGGCAGCGAGCCGTGGCGGAACGCCTGGAAAAGGGCCGGCAGCAGCTTGCGCCATGCCAGATCGCCCGTGCCGCCGAACAGAACCAGATCGAAACTCATCGTTGTCGCGTCCCCAGAAGATTGGTAATTAAGCTGCCGGGCATGTTACCGAGTTTCATGATGAGGCGGCGACTGACAGGAACCCGGGTTACCGCGCAATACACTCTGCGGTTGCCGTGCCGACGGGGCCCGCCCGAGCGCCCCCGCACGCCACCTCACGGGAGCATTGCATGAACCAACTCGACGCCCTCAAACAAGTCACCACCGTGGTGGCCGACACGGGCGACTTCCGCCAACTGAGCGCCTACCAGCCGCAGGATGCGACGACCAACCCCTCGCTCATCCTCAAGGCGGTGCAAAAGCCCGACTACGCCCCGCTGCTGCAAGAGGCCGTGACCCGTTGGAAGGGCCATCCGGTGGAAGAAATCATGGACCGGCTGATCGTGCGGTTCGGCTGCGAAATCCTCTCCCTCATTCCCGGCCGCGTCTCCACCGAAGTGGATGCGCGCCTGTCGTTCGACACCATGGCCACCGTCACGCGGGGCGAACGCATCATCGAGCTGTACCAGGCCGAGGGCGTGGACACCGCCCGCGTGCTCATCAAGATCGCCGCCACCTGGGAAGGCATCGAAGCCGCCCGCATCCTGGAAGAGCGCGGCATCCATACCAACCTCACGCTGCTGTTCTCGCCCGTGCAGGCCGTGGCCTGCGGCCGCGCCAAGGTGCAATTGATCTCGCCCTTCGTCGGCCGCATCTACGACTGGTACAAGAAGCAGGCCGGCGCCCAGTGGGACGAGGCGGCCATGGCCGGCGCCAACGACCCTGGCGTGCAGTCGGTTCGCCAGATCTACCAGTACTACAAGCACTTCGGCATCGCCACCGAGGTCATGGGAGCGAGCTTTCGCAACGTGGGGCAGATCACCGCGCTGGCCGGCTGCGACCTGCTGACCATCGCCCCCGACCTGCTCGCGCAGCTGGCGGCCAGCGATGCGCCGCTGACCCGGGCACTCGACCCCGAGGCCGCGCGCGCGCTGGACCTGCCGGCCGTCGAATACGACGAGCCCGCCTTCCGCTACGCGTTCAATGCCGACGCCATGGCGACCGAGAAGCTCGCCGAAGGCATCCGCGCCTTCGCGGCCGATGCGGCCAAGCTCGAACACATGATGCAGGCCGCCTGACCCATGACCATGCCCCAACGCATCCGCTGCGACCACACCACCGCCTGGGCGGCGCTGCAGGCCCGCTATGACGACAGCGGCCGCACCTTCGACGTGCGCCAGGCGTTCGCCACCGATCCGCTGCGCTTCGAGGACTTCAGCCAGGAGGCGCCGCACCTGTTCGCCGACCTGTCCAAGAACCGCATCGACCGGCCGACCGAGGCGCTGCTCATGCAACTGGCGCGCGAGTGCGGCCTGGAGGCCTACCGCGACGCCATGTTCGCCGGCGAGGCGATCAACCACACCGAGCAGCGCGCGGTGATGCACTGGTTGTTGCGAAATCCGGCCGATGCCCTAGAAAATCATGCCTCTGGTGCTACTGATTTCGTAGCAAGCAGCCTGCGCGACGTGCACACCACGCTCGATGCGATGCTGGCGCTGGCCGAGCGCGTGCGTGCCGACACCGCCATCACCGACATCGTGAACATCGGAATCGGCGGGTCGGACCTCGGGCCTTCCATGGTGGTGAAGGCGCTGGACGACCTGCGCCAGAGCGACAAGCGCCTGCACTTCGTCTCCAACGTCGACGGGCAGGAACTGGGCACGCTGCTGCACACGCTGCGGCCCGAGAGCACGCTGTTCCTCATCGCCTCCAAGACGTTCACCACCGCCGAGACCATGTCCAACGCCCATGCGGCGCGCGACTGGTTCCTGTCGCACGGCGGCAGCCCACGGCAGACCGGGCGCGTGTCGGTGTCGCGCCATTTCGTCGCGCTGACGACCAACGTCGAAGCCGCGGCGGAGTTCGGCATCGACACTACGCTCGGCTTCTGGGACTGGGTGGGTGGGCGCTATTCGCTGTGGTCGGCCATCGGCCTGCCGATCGCCATCGCCATCGGCGCGGCGCATTTCCGCGACCTGCTGGCCGGCGCCCACGCGATGGACGAGCACTTTCGCCACGCGCCGCTGGAGCGCAACCTGCCGGTGCGCCTCGGCCTGCTGGACGTGTGGTACCGCAATTTCCACCGGTTCGCGAGCCGCTGCGTCGCGCCCTACAGCCACGGCCTTCGCCGGCTGCCGGCCTACCTGCAGCAGCTGGAGATGGAGAGCAACGGCAAGGGCGTGGACTGGGAAGGCCGGCCGCTGGCGGTGCAGACCTCGCCCGTGGTGTGGGGCGAACCCGGCACCAACGGCCAGCACGCGTTCTTCCAGATGGTCCACCAGGGCCCCGACGTGATTCCGGTGGAGTTCATCGCGCTGCGCAAGGGCGCGCGCGACCTCCCGCACCACCACTCGCGCCTCGTGGCCAATGCCCTGGCCCAGGCCAAGGCGCTGATGCTGGGCCGGCCGCAGGAGTCCGGGCACCGGCACTTCACCGGCAACCGCCCCAGCACGTTCCTGGTGCTGGACCAGTTGGCGCCTGCTTCGCTGGGTGCGCTCATCGCGCTTTACGAGCACCGCGTGTTCGTGAGCGGCGCGGTCTGGGGCATCAACAGCTTCGACCAGTGGGGGGTGGAGCTGGGCAAGGTGCTGGCCCGGGAGCTGGAGCCTCGCCTGTCCTCGGGCGACACCGACGGGCTGGACGCATCGACCGCCGGCCTGCTGCGCCAGCTGCGGTGACCTGAACATCTGGCGCTCCGGGAGGGCGCGATGGGTGTTGAGGGGCGAGCAGTGTTGTAACGGCGGGCCGGCGGGCCTCAACGCCGCCGGACGGTTGCCGATAACGAAGGGAGACCGCGTGTCTTCCTTTGTTATCCCATCACCGGACTGCCCATGATCCGCACTGCTTCCACCCAAACCCGTTTCACCCTCCTGATCTGCGGCTTCTTCCTGCTCCTGCTGCTCGGAACGTTCGCCGTCATCCAACTGTCCGTCACGCCGGACCTGTCCACGCTGGAAGGCAAGGTCGTCTCCGCCAACGTGGAGCAGATCTCGGTGCGCATCAGCGAGCAGCTTCGCCAGGTCGAGGCCCAGTCCCGCAGCATCACCCAGACCGTGGCCTTGCTGGCCAGCGACCAGATCGACGTGCTGCAGCCCGGCCTGGTGGACCAGTACGGTGATCCCAACGTGTTCGGCGGCGGCATCTGGCCCTTGCCCAACAAGCGGGAGCCGGGCCGCGACAAGTTCAGCACCTTCTTCGCGCGGGACGGCAGCAACAAGCTGGTGGTCAACACCCACTGGAATTCCCCCGAGTCGCTCAAATACTGGGAGCAGCCCTGGTATGAGAACGGCAAGACGGCGCCCAAGGGCCAGTGCAAGTGGGCCAAGGCCTACCAGGACGCCGCCAGCCCGCAGCCGCGCACCAACTGCGCCATGCCCATCTACAAGGGCGACGAGCTGTATGGCGTGTCCACCATCGACGTGACGCTGGGCTTTTTCAACCGCCTCGTGGCGGACATGGAAAGCAGGATCCAGGGACAGATCCTGATCGTCGAGGGCGACGGCAAGATCGTCAGCAACAGCACGAAGATCCAGGGCAACGTCGTCTTGAAGAACGTCTCGGACATCGCGGCGAGCTCGCCCATGGCGGCGGAAATTCAGCGGCTGCTGCCCACCCTGCAGGGTGGGGCCTCGGCCCAGGGGGCGTACCAGGATGGGCAGGGCTCGCAGGTGCTGTTCCTCCAGCCCATTCCCGGCAGCCCATGGTTCATCGCCACGGCCATTCCGGCATCGCTCCTGGCGGTCAACAGCCACCGCATCCTGACCAAGCTGGCCGCCGTCCAGGTGCCCATGGCCCTGGTGCTGCTGGGCCTGATGGTGATGGGCGTTCGCCTGTTCATGAAGCGCCTGGCCGTCCTCAAGGGCAACATCGACGCGCTCTCGGCCGGCGAGGCCGACCTGACGCGCCGCCTGCCCGAAACCGGCGGGGCGGAGTTCGGCGCGGTCGCGGCGAGCTTCAATGCCTTCATCGCCCGCCTGCAGGGCGTGGTGAGCCAGGTGGTCACGGGCGCATCGTCGATCGCCTCGGCCTCCGGTGAAATCTCCAGCGGCAACCACGACCTTTCCGTGCGCACGGAGGAGCAGGCCGCGTTCCTGCAGGAAACGGCGGGCTCCATGGAGCAGATCACCAGCACCGTCAAGCGCAACGCCGACAGCGCCAACCAGGCCAACCGCCTGGCCACCGATGCGTTCCAGGTGGCGTCCCGGGGCGGGCAGGTCATCGGCAACGTGGTCGAGACCATGGATTCGATCAGCACGTCTTCCAAGAAGGTGGTGGACATCATCGGGGTGATCGACGGCATCGCCTTCCAGACCAATATCCTGGCGCTGAACGCCGCGGTCGAGGCGGCCCGCGCGGGCGAGCAGGGCCGGGGGTTCGCGGTGGTGGCCAGCGAGGTGCGCAGCCTGGCCCAGCGTTCGGCCGAAGCGGCCAAGGACATCAAGAACCTGATCGCGGACTCGGTCACCAAGGTGGAGTCCGGCAGCGCCCTGGTGGTGCAGGCCGGCACGACGATGAGCGAGATCATCGCCACCAACACCAGCGTGGCCTCGATCATGGGCGAGATCATGGCGGCCAGCAGCGAGCAGAGCCGGGACATCGAGCGGGTGAACCAGGCCATCGCCCAGCTTGACACCACGACGCAGCAGAACGCGGCGCTGGTGGAGGAAGTGTCCGCCGCGGCGCGCTCCATGCAGGAGCAGACCGACCTGTTGCGGCAGGTGGTGGGGGCCTTCAAGGTGTGACGGGAAGGCTTCGCTGCCGGCGCTGGCATCGCCAGCGCATCCAGACAATCCCCGCCGGTCTCGCGACCCGCGGGGATTTTTCTTGGGGGTCCACCGAGGCAGCAGGGGCTGCCGCCGGTTTGGCCGCGTCCCTGAAATGCAGCGTCGGCATGTCGCCTGACTGCAACAAATTGCTTACAGATCGGTCATCGATTTCTAGAATGGGAATCGTTATCAATACTATTTATGTTTGCCATGAAATTCATTGATCTGCGGGGCACGGCCTGCGTGGCCGCCGCCCTGGGGCTGGTGCCTTGGGCGCATGCCCAGGGCGTGGGCGCCACGCTGTCCGAAGTGCGGGTGGATGCCAACGCCGAAAAGGAATCCGCCACCGGCCCCGTGGTGGGCTACCGCGCCCGCAACGCCACCACGGCCACCAAGACCGACACGCCGCTCAGCGAAACGCCGCAATCGGTCACCGTCATCACGCGCGACCAGATGGTCGATCAGGGCGCGACGACCTTCCAGGGGGCGCTGCTCTATGCCGCGGGCGTGCGCAGCGATGCCTACGGGCTGGACAGCCGCTCCGACAGCGTGCGCGTGCGCGGCAGCTATCCGGACATCTACCTCGATGGCCTGCGCCAGAGCTACAACTACTACACCAGCACCACGCCCGCAGAGCTGCACACGCTGGAGCGCCTGGAGGTGCTGCGCGGCCCGTCGGGCATGCTGTTCGGCACCGGCACCGTGGCGGGCGTGGTCAACATGGTGAGCAAGCGCCCGCTGCAGGAGGCGCAGCGCGAAGTGGGCGTGCAGATCGGCAGCTGGAACCGCAAGCAGCTGCAGGCCGACCTGACCGGCCCGCTAACGGCCGATGGCGAGTGGTCGTACCGCCTCGTGGCGCTGGCCCGCGACGCCGACACGCAGGTGGACCACGTGCCCGACGACCGCCGCCTGATCGCACCGTCGCTGATGTGGCGGCCCAATGCGGCGACGTCGCTGCTGCTCCAGGCGCACTGGCAACAGGACCGCTCGGGCAGCACGTCGCAGTTCCTGCCCTGGTCGGGCACCTTGCTGCCCAATCCCAACGGCCAGTTGCCCACCAGCCGGTTCATCGGCGAGCCGGGCGACTACTACGACACTGATCGGCAATCCATCGGCTACCAGTTCGAACACCGTTTCAACGATGCCTGGACGGCGCGCCAGAATCTGCGCTGGGCCCGCAACGAGAACCGGGGCGGCTACCACTATGCGGACTTCTTCACCGATCCGGGCGGGTGGGGCGCCGACCCGGTCAACCAGCGCCTCATCGGCCGGCTGTACGGGCAGAACGTGACCCGCACGCGCATGGCCGCGGTCGACACCAACCTGCTGGGCCGGCTCACCACGGGCGCCGTGCAGCACCAGCTGCTGCTGGGCCTCGACTGGAATCGCCAGTCGGAGGACAAGGCGGAATCCGGCGATGCCTACGATTCGCCCATCGACGCGTTCGCACCGGTGTACAGCGGGCGGACCGACCGGCCGCTCACCGCGCAGCCCCGGAATGTGCAGCGCCAGACCGGCGTTTATGTGCAGGACCAGATGAAGTGGGACCGATGGATCTTCATCGCCGGTCTGCGCCATGACCGCGTGGCGAATGCCCTGGCCGGCTCGGCCGATGACCGCACCAGCGACACCACCAAGCGCCTGGGCGTGATGTACCAACTGGCCGGCGGGTGGACGCCGTACATCAGCTATGCGGAGTCGTTCAGCCCGGTGAGCGGCACCAACACCTCGGGGGCCCGCTTCAAGCCGCTGCAGGGCGAGCAGATCGAAGTGGGGGTGAAATACCTGCCCGAAGGCGGCTCGACCTCGTTCACCGCCTCGGTGTACGACCTGAAGGAAAAGAACCAGAAGGTCACCGATCCGACCAATCCGATGAACACGCTGCAGGCTGGCCAGACCCGCAACAAGGGGCTGGAGCTGGAACTGAAGACCCGCGTGACCACCGCGTTCGATCTGATCGCCCACTACAACTACACCGACGTGGATCCGACCCTGGAAGGCCTGCCCCGCAACCAGGCGGCGATGTGGGGCCTGTATCGCTTTTCCGTCGCGGGGATTCGCGGGTTCTCGGCCGGGGCCGGGGTGCGGTATCTCTCCGCGTTCCGCGATGGTTCCGGTCCGCGCATTCCGTCCTCGCTCGTCGGAGATGCGTTGCTGGCCTATGACAGCCAGGCATGGCGCTACGCGCTCAACATCAACAACGTGGCCGACAAGCAGTACATGAGCACCTGCCTGTCGCGCGGCGATTGCTGGTGGGCGCCCCGGCGCAACGTGGTGCTGAGCGCGACCTACCGTTTCTGAGCGGCCCATCGATCCTGCGGGCCGCACCCACGGCCCCGCCAAAGAAAAACCCCGCAGGCCTTGCAGCCTGCGGGGTTTTTTGATGGGGCAGCCGGGCGGGAGTGCATCCCGTCCGGTGCGGCCGGCAATTACATGCCCATGCCGCCCATGCCGCCCATGCCCCCCATGTCCGGCATGCCGCCGCCGGCCGGTGCATCGTCCTTGGGGGCTTCAGCGATCATGCATTCCGTCGTCAGCAGCAGGGAAGCCACGGAAGCGGCGTTCTGCAGGGCCGTGCGGGTGACCTTCGTGGGGTCCAGAATGCCCAGTTCCAGCATGTCGCCATACGTGTCGTTGGCGGCATTGAAACCGTAGTTGCCCTTGCCGGCCAGCACGGCGTTCACCACGACCGAGGCTTCGCCGCCGGCGTTGTTCACGATTTCGCGCAGGGGGGCTTCGATGGCCTTCAGCACCAGCTTGATACCGGCGTCCTGATCGGCGTTGTCGCCCTTGATCGAGTTGCCCACGGCTTGCTTGGCGCGCAGCAGAGCCACGCCGCCACCGGCCACAACGCCTTCTTCCACCGCTGCGCGCGTGGCGTGCAGGGCGTCTTCCACGCGGGCCTTCTTTTCCTTCATTTCGACTTCGGTGGCAGCGCCGACCTTGATCACGGCCACACCGCCGGCCAGCTTGGCCACGCGCTCTTGCAGCTTTTCGCGGTCGTAGTCGGACGTGGCTTCCTCGATCTGCACGCGCACTTGCTTGACGCGGGCTTCGATGTCTTCAGCGGCGCCCGCGCCGTCGATGATGATCGTGTTTTCCTTGCCCACTTCGATGCGCTTGGCCTGGCCCAGGTCGGCCAGGGTGACCTTCTCGAGCGTCAGGCCCACTTCTTCGGCGATGACCTTGCCGCCCGTCAGGATGGCGATGTCTTCCAGCATGGCCTTGCGGCGGTCGCCGAAGCCAGGGGCCTTCACTGCCACGACCTTCAGGATGCCGCGGATCGTGTTGACCACCAGCGTCGCCAGGGCTTCGCCTTCGACTTCTTCGGCAATGATCAGCAGCGGACGGCCGGCCTTGGCGACTTGCTCCAGCGTGGGCAGCAGGTCACGGATGTTGCTGATCTTCTTGTCGAACAGCAGCACGAAGGGGTTGTCCAGAATCGCGGATTGCTTTTCGGGGTTGTTGATGAAGTAGGGCGACAGGTAGCCGCGGTCGAACTGCATGCCTTCCACGACGTCCAGTTCGGACTCGAGGGACTTGCCGTCTTCCACGGTGATCACGCCTTCCTTGCCGACCTTGTCCATGGCGTCAGCGATCAGCTTGCCGATGGTTTCGTCGGAATTGGCGGAGATCGAACCCACCTGGGCGATTTCCTTGGAGGTCGTGGTGGCCTTGGAAGCCTTCTTCAGCTCTTCCACCAGGGCCGTCACGGCCTTGTCGATACCGCGCTTGAGGTCCATGGGGTTGATGCCCGCGGCCACGTACTTGAAGCCTTCGCGCACGATGGCCTGTGCCAGCACGGTGGCGGTCGTGGTGCCGTCACCGGCGTTGTCGGACGTCTTGGAAGCCACTTCCTTCACGAGCTGGGCGCCCATGTTCTGCAGCTTGTCCTTGAGTTCGATTTCCTTGGCCACGGACACACCGTCCTTGGTCACGGTGGGGGCGCCGAACGAGCGCTCGAGCACCACGTTGCGACCCTTGGGGCCCAGGGTGACCTTGACCGCATTGGCCAGGATGTTCACGCCTTCGACCATGCGGGCGCGGGCTTCGCCGCCGAAAACTACGTCTTTTGCTGCCATTTGATTTCTCCGGATTCAGTAAACAGGATGTTCGGGAAAAGGGCCGGAAGGCTTACTTTTCGACGACTGCGAACAGGTCGTCTTCCTTCATCACCAGCAACTCGTCGCCCTTGACCTTGACGGTCTGGCCAGAGTACTTGCCGAACAGAACGCGGTCGCCGACCTTCACGTTCAGAGCGATCAGTTCGCCCTTGTCGTTCTTCTTGCCGGGACCGACGGCCAGCACTTCACCTTGATCGGGCTTTTCAGCGGCGTTGTCGGGGATCACGATGCCGGAAGCGGTCGTGGTTTCGCTTTCAATGCGCTTGACGATCACGCGATCGTGCAGGGGGCGAAGGTTCATTGCATCTCTCCTGGTTCAAAAAAGGATTGCGACATCAACAACGCGCCCGCAGGGTGCGGGCGCTTTCTGACTTCAGCGGCCCGGTGTCAGGGTTGCTAGCACTCGGTCGCGTCGAGTGCTAATGATACGGGCATTCTTTTGCATTTCAAGAGGGTGGTCAGCCGTGGGAGCGCGGCGCAGCGTTCGGAAGGACGGTGGCTGAGGGGAGGATGGGGTGTGCACCTACAATACCGACCTCCTGCAATCCGCTTGGGGCCTCCCAAGCAGGTGCCGTTCTCGGCGGTGCTCTCCATCAAACGCCCGATGCGGGTCAGATCCATAGATTCGGAAGTCCAATGGCGTCTTTGCAAGCAACCACCGCGCTGATGGGCATCGGCCTGGCGGTGCTGATCCTTTACCTGATCCGCAGGGATCACCTGTATCTGATGCACGGCCTGTTCTGGGTGGTGGTGGCTGGGGCCGCTGCCTTGCTGGGGGCCTGGCCGGGGTTGATCGATCGTCTGGCCAAGCTGCTGGGCATCAGCTATCCCCCCGCGTTGCTGCTGCTGCTGGCCAGCATGGTGCTGCTGGTGAAGTCGTTGCACACCGACATGGTGAACACCCGCATCGAGAGGGATGTCCGCCGGTTGAACCAGCGGCTGGCCCTGTTGCAGGCCGACAATGAAAGCCTGCGCGCGCGCGTGATGGGCGATGGAACGCAGCCATGACCTTGGCGCAGCCGCTGTTGCCGGTCATCCTGTGCGGCGGGTCGGGCACGCGTTTGTGGCCTCTGTCGCGGGAGGCCTATCCCAAGCAATTTCTGGCGTTGGCCGGCGCCAGCACCATGCTCCAGGACACGGCACTGAGGCTGCAGGGGTGGGCGCCGGAGATCGGCGTCGCGCCCGATCCCATCCTGGTCTGCAACACCGAGCACCGTTTCATCGCGGCCAGCCAGTTGCTGGCAGTCGGCATCCGGACGGCACGCATACTCCTGGAGCCCGAGGGGCGCAACACCGCGCCCGCACTGACTCTGGCCGCCTTGCAGGCATGCGCCGGAGGCGATGATCCGATCATGCTGGCCATGCCGGCCGATCACGTGGTGAAGGATCTGCCCGCGTTTCACGCCGCGGTCCGGCGGGCCCATTCCATGGCCCTGTCGGGCGGACTGGTGACGTTCGGCGTCGTGCCGGACCGGCCGGAAACCGGCTATGGCTACATCCAGTGCCATGCGGCGGGCCCGGAGGGTGCGGGCATCCACCGCATCGCCAGCTTTGCCGAGAAGCCCGATGCCGCGACCGCGCAGCGCTATCTGGACGCGGGCGATTATTTTTGGAACAGCGGCCTTTTCATGGTGCGCGCCAGCCAGTGGTTGGACGCCATCCGCGCTTGTCGCCCCGACATCCTCCAGGCTTGCGAAGCCGCGATGGAGGGGGCGCAGCGCGATCTCGATTTCATCCGGCCTGACGCGGCGGCCTTCCAGGCCTGCCCTTCGGATTCCATCGACTACGCCGTGATGGAACGGCTGCCGCTGATGCCGGAGATCGGCATCCCCACGTTCGCGGTCGCGCTGCAGGCCGGCTGGTCCGACCTGGGCGCCTGGGATGCCCTGTGGAGCGTGCTGCCGCGGGACAGCGAAGGCAACGCCACCGTCGGCGATGCCCTGCTGGAAGACAGCCAGAACACGCTGCTGATGTCCACCCACCGGCTCGTGGCCGGCGTGGGGCTTGACCACATCGTGGTCGTAGAAACACCCGATGCGGTCCTCGTGGCCGACAAGCGCCGTACCCAGGACGTCAAGCACATCGTGGCCCGGCTGAAGCAGGCAGGGCATGCGCTAGCCCACCACCACCGGAAGGTGCATCGGCCGTGGGGCTGGTACGACGCCGTCGACAGTGGCGAACGCTTTCAGGTCAAGCGCATCGTAGTGAACCCGGGCGCGCGCCTGAGCATGCAGATGCACTACCACCGCGCCGAGCATTGGGTGGTGGTGCGGGGCACCGCCGAGATCACCAATGGCGACGACACCTATCTGCTGGCACAGAACGAGTCCACGTTCATTCCGGTGGGCCGCCGTCATCGGCTGGCCAATCCGGGCAAGACGCCTCTCGAAATCATCGAGGTTCAGTCGGGCGACTATCTGGGCGAGGACGACATCGTCCGGTTCGACGACATCTACGGGCGCTCTACCGGTGCCGAAGGCGTTTCATGAGGGATTGGATTGCCTTTGCGACCGGCGTGACGATTGCCAGGCCCGCGCGCGCATTTCCCGGCATGCGAGCAGTGCGGCGCCCGCATTTGACTCTCTCTATTCTTCCAACATAACAACATGAATCTAGAACAAGCAAGGATCGCCGTGATCGGGCTCGGCTACGTGGGCCTGCCTTTGGCGGTGGAGTTCGGCCGCAAAAGGCCGGTCATCGGCTTTGACATCAATGCCGCACGCATCGCCGAGTTGCAATCGGGCCAGGACGGCACGCTGGAGGTGACCCCGGAAAACCTGCAAGCCGCCAGCCACTTGCAATACAGCGCCAACCCGGAGGACCTGCGCGATTGCAAGGTCTTCATCGTGACGGTGCCCACCCCGGTGGACAAGGCCAACCGCCCCGACATGATGCCCCTGGTCAAGGCGAGTGAAACGGTGGGCAGGGTCATGCCGGACGGCGCCGTGGTGATCTACGAATCCACCGTTTACCCCGGCGCGACAGAAGAAGTGTGCGTGCCGGTGCTCGAACGGCTCAGCGGCAAGACCTTCAACACGGACTTCTTCTGCGGCTACAGCCCGGAGCGCATCAATCCGGGCGACCGGGTCAACACCCTCACGAAGATCAAGAAGATCACCAGCGGCAGCACCCCCGAAGTGGCCGACGCGGTGGATGCGCTGTACGGCAGCATCATCACGGCCGGCACCCACAAGGCCAGCAGCCTGAAAGTGGCCGAAGCGGCCAAGGTCATCGAAAACACCCAGCGCGACTTGAACATCGCCTTGGTGAACGAGCTGTCCGTCATCTTCGAGCGGCTGGGCATCGACACCCTCGACGTGCTGGAGGCCGCGGGCAGCAAGTGGAACTTCCTGCCCTTCCGGCCGGGACTGGTGGGCGGCCACTGCATCGGTGTGGACCCCTATTACCTGACCCACAAGGCCGAGGAAGTGGGCTACCACCCGCAGGTCATCCTGGCCGGGCGGCGCATCAACGACAACATGGCGCGCTACGTGGCGCGCAACACCATCCGTCTCATGCTCAAGAACGGCATGGACGTGCCCCGCTGCCGCATCGGCATCCTTGGCATCACGTTCAAGGAAAACTGCCCGGACATCCGCAACAGCAAGGTCGTGGACATGGTGCGCGAGTTTCTGGCGTGGGGCGCGGACGTGGTGATTGCCGATCCCTGGGCCAGCGCGCAAGAGGTGGACCACGAGTACGGCCTGGCGCTGGGCCGTGTCGATGCCGACCATCCGGTCGATGCCCTGGTGGTGGCGGTCGGCCATAACGAATACCGGCAGGCCACGCCCGCGGAGCTTCGCACGTACTGCCGTGGCGCACAGCCTGTCCTGGCCGACGTCAAAAGCCTCTACCACCGCGAGCGGGCTGCCGAAGCCGGCTTCACCGTTTTTCGCCTCTAATTCTCCCCTTCGGATCCGCCATGAAAAACTTCGCCCTCATCGGCGCCGCCGGCTACATCGCGCCACGCCACATGCGTGCCATCAAGGACACCGGCAACCATCTGGCCGTGGCTTACGACATCAACGATTCGGTCGGCATCATCGACAGCATTTCGCCGCAGAGCGACTTCTTTACCGAGTTCGAACGGTTTGCGGAGCATGCGCACCAGCTCAAGCGCGATCCAGCCACCGCACTTGACTACGTGTCGATCTGCTCGCCCAACTACCTGCACCATGCCCACATCGCTGCTGGCCTGCGCCTGGGATGTGATGTGATCTGCGAAAAACCGCTCGTTCCCACGCCGCAATTGATGGACGAACTGGCGCGCATCGAACAGGAAACGGGCCGGCGGGTATTCAACATTCTCCAGTTGCGCCACCATGAAGCGATCCTGAAGCTGCGCGACAAAGTGGCCGCGGCACCCAAGGACACCAAATTCGATGTCGAACTGACCTACATCACATCGCGCGGCAAGTGGTACCTGGAGAGCTGGAAGGGCGACCCGCGCAAATCGTTTGGCGTGGCCACTAACATCGGCGTGCATTTCTTCGACATGCTGCACTTCATCTTCGGCAAGCTTCAGGACAATCGCATCCACCTGAGCGAGGAAACGAAGGCCGCCGGTTATCTGGAATACGAACGCGCCCGGGTGCGATGGTTTTTGTCCATCGATGCCAACGATCTACCCGAAGAAGTCAAAGGCAAGAAGCCCACGTACCGGAACATCGATGTCAGCGGTGAGCAACTCGAGTTCTCCGAAGGCTTCACCGATCTGCACACTACCAGTTACCGCGAAATCCTGGCGGGCCGAGGGTACGGCTTGGCGGATGCGCGGCATTGCATCGAAACGGTGGACGTGATTCGCAGCGCGTCCATTGCGGCCGATGGGGATGAGCGTGTGCATCCCTTCGTGCGCCGGAAGGGGTATTGAGAGCATGGAAGCTTTCGGTCTGAAGCCGCTTTCTCAACTCCAGTTGCTATTGTCCGACGTGCAGGGCGCGTTGAAGCTATGGCGTTTCTGGTTGCACTTGGGGCTTGAAGATATTCTCAAGCAATATCGCAGGTCCTTTCTTGGACCGGTGTGGATATCGATCAACACAGCGATTTTCATCGGTGCATTCGGGCTGATTGGATCGCAAGTATTCAAGATCGATGTGCAGACTTACCTGCCGTTTTTCTGCGTCAGCCATGTCCTGTTCTTGTTTATCTCCCAGTCTATTTCCGATAGCTGTCACACATTCACTTCAGCCGGTGCTTTCCTGAAGCAAACGCCTTATCCCAAGTCTGCCTTTGGATTACGGGTGATATGGCGCAACTTGCTCATGCTGGGACACAACATTCCCATCGCGATCATCGTGTTGCTGGTGTTCGGCGGCTTGGGAAAAGTTCAGGTACTGCCTTTTGTGCTGGGACTTGCCTTTACCGTCCTCTGCGCGGTACTGGTGGCGTGCGTTCTGGGGGCGCTATGTGCTCGATTTAGGGACATCCCAATGATCGTCACCAGCTTTATGCAGATCGCCATGTTTCTCACCCCGGTGATGTGGCAGCCCTCGCAACTCAGCGAGCGAGCCAAGCTGATCGTGCACATCAATCCGCTCGCGGCCTTTTTGGATTTGATCCGGGCTCCGGTCTTGGGGCAAGCAGTCGATCCCCACAGCTATCTGATGGCCGGGCTGACCTTCATTGCGCTGGTGGCGGCATTTTTCACCATTTTTCTCAAGAGCCGCCGCAGGCTCGTGTATTGGCTCTGAACATGGCAAGTATCGAACTCGACCAGGTGAGCGTCGATTTCCCACTGTTTTCTTCACGCTCGCGCGGACTCCTCAATACTTTGCTGGGCAAGGCACAAGGACACCGAGGCCGAATTGAAGATATCGGCGGTGGCGCGATTGCAGTCAGGGCGCTGCGCAACGTAACTTTGTCCTTCAAGGATGGGGACCGTGTTGGGCTGATCGGGCGCAATGGTGCGGGCAAGTCGACCATGTTGCGTGTGCTGTCCAGTGTCTATGAGCCGACCTCTGGCGTCATGCGCTCATCCGGACACATCTCTTCACTGATCGACCTGATGCTGGGAATGGATCCCGAAGCAAGTGGATATGAATTCATTGCGACACGATGTGTCGTCATGGGCATCAACAGCAAGGATGCGAAAGCACTGGTGCTGGACATCGAGGAGTTCACGGAACTCGGCGATTACTTGCATCTGCCAGTCCGCACCTACTCTTCGGGAATGATGCTGCGGCTCGCCTTCGCTGTGTCCACCGCCGTTGCGCCCGACATTCTTTTGATGGATGAAATGATCGGGGTAGGGGACGCGCAATTCATCGATAAAGCCCGTATTCGACTGGAGAACATGATGAGCCGCGTCAAGATTCTGGTGCTGGCCTCTCACAGCGATCCCATTCTGAAGACGTTCTGCAATCAGGGCATCTGGCTGAATGAGGGGCAAATTCGCATGCACGGCAACATCGATGACTGCCTTGCGGCATATCACGCCAGTTAGCCAAACATCAGGAGCATTGGCATGAGCGAGCCTATATATACAACCCACCCAACAGCCATCATCGACCAGGGCGCGCAGATCGGGGCCGGAACTCGCGTGTGGCACTGGGCACATATTTGTGCGGGCGCGCGCATTGGAGAAGGATGCTCATTCGGGCAGAACGTTTATGTGGGCAACGATGTGGTCATCGGCAATAACGTCAAGGTTCAAAACAATGTCAGCGTCTACGACGCTGTCACTTTGGAAGACGACGTTTTTTGTGGCCCGAGCGTCGTGTTCACAAACGTCTACAACCCAAGGAGCAGCGTGAAGCGCAAGCATGAGTACCGTCCAACTCTTGTTCAGCGTGGCGCCACCCTGGGTGCCAATGCCACCATCGTGTGCGGAAGCACCGTAGGCGCACATGCTTTCATTGCAGCAGGTGCGGTGGTCAATCGCGACGTCAAACCATATGCCTTGATGGCAGGCGTTCCCGCTCGTCAAATTGGCTGGATGAGCGAGCACGGCGAGCGACTGGATTTGCCCCTGGAAGGGGACGGTGATGCGACCTGTCCTGATACCGGTTTGCGCTACTCCTTGCGAGATGGCCGGCTTCAGCGTGCTTGAGCCCTTAAACACAATAAGTCCACACATGGAATTCACAGATCTCAAGACCCAGTATCAAAAGCTCCGGCCTGATATCGACGCCCGCATTCAGAAGGTGCTGGAGCACGGTCAGTACATCCTGGGCCCTGAAGTCCATGAACTGGAAGAGCGGTTGGCTGCGTACACCGGTGCGAAATATTGCATCACAGTGGCCAATGGCACGGACGCGCTACAGATCGCTCAGATGGCCCTGGGCATTGGTCCAGGGGATGAAGTCATCACGCCTGGTTTTACATACATTGCCACGGCGGAAACCGTTGCCTTGCTCGGTGCACGGCCCGTCTATGTGGATGTCCGGGCTGACACCTACAACCTCGATGCGTCCAAGCTTGAAGCAGCGATCACACCGAAGACCAAGGCCATCATTCCAGTCAGTCTGTATGGTCAATGCGCGGATTTCGACGCGATCAATGCGGTTGCTGCTCGCCATGGCATCCCCGTCATCGAAGATGCAGCCCAAAGCTTTGGCGCGACCTACCATGGCCGAAAAAGCTGCAATCTCACAACGGTGGCGTGTGCAAGCTTTTTCCCAAGCAAACCGCTCGGCTGCTACGGCGATGGTGGCGCCATTTTTACCAATGATGAAGCGCTTGCGCGAGTGATGCGCCAGATTGCCCGCCATGGGCAAGATCGGCGATATCACCACATACGGGTTGGGGTGAACAGCCGTCTGGACACCTTGCAAGCTGCTGTGCTTCTGGCCAAGCTGGATAGCTTTGACGAAGAAATAAAGTTGCGTCAGCAAGTGGCGGATCGTTATCACCAATTGCTGAGGTCAGCGGGTATTTCTACCATCCCGCTCATCGCAGCCAATCAGCAGAGTGCCTGGGCTCAATACACCGTTCGTGCGCAAGAGCGTGATCGCGTCCAAGCCGTGCTGAGCGGGGCAGGTGTGCCTACCGCCATTCATTACCCACTTCCTTTGAATAAGCAGCCTGCCGTGGCAGACCCGGATGTGCAGTTACCCGTGGGTGATCGTTTGGCTCAAGAGGTGCTGAGTCTGCCCATGGGACCCTTCCTGACCGTTTCCGACCAGGATCGGGTAGTCAGTGCATTGACGAAAGCCATGGAATGACCAGACGCAAGATTCTCACGATCGTGGGTGCCCGACCCCAGTTCATCAAAGCAGCCGCAGTGTCGCGGACCATCCAGTCTGGGTTTGCCGATCAATTGGAAGAACTCATCGTTCATACGGGTCAGCACTTTGACGACAACATGTCGAAGGTGTTTTTCGACGAGTTGGAGATCCCTGCACCCCACGTGCACTTGGCGATATCCGGAGGCAACCATGGTGCGATGACCGGCCGGATGCTGGAGGCGATCGAGGCGGTGCTACTAAAAGAGCGGCCAGATTGGGTGCTGGTCTACGGTGATACCAATTCGACACTGGCCGGCGCGTTGGCGGCTGCCAAGTTGAACATTCCCGTGGCGCATGTGGAAGCGGGCTTGCGATCATTCAACATGCGCATGCCGGAAGAAATCAACCGGATTTTGACGGACCGTGTTTCGACACTGCTGTTGTGTCCTACGTCTACCGCCGTTGGGCATCTTGCCAACGAAGGTCTTACCCGCGGGGTTCATTTGGTGGGGGACGTCATGTACGACGCATCGCTGTTTTATGGCAGCCTTGCCCTGCAGCGGAGTCCCATCCTCGAACAGCTGCAACTGTCTCAGCGCGGCTATGTGCTTGCAACATGCCACCGTGCCGAAAACACAGACGATCCCTCACGTCTTACGCAGATCGTCGAAGCGTTGGTAGAAGTCGCGCAGGACATGCCCGTTGTCCTCCCTTTGCATCCGCGCACAAGACGCCTTATCGAGGCAACGGGCTTGCAAGCCAGCCTGTCCAAGTTGCATGTGGTTGAACCGCTCTCATATCTCGATATGGTGGCGCTGGAGCAAGCTGCAGCAGTCATCATGACGGACTCTGGCGGTGTTCAAAAAGAAGCCTATTTCTACAGGGTTCCCTGCGTCACCCTCCGCGAAGAGACGGAGTGGGTTGAAACTGTCACGCTGGGTTGGAACCGCCTGACAGGGGCGACGAAAGATCGCATTCTCTTGGCTTATCGGGACGTCGTCGCTTCGCCCGCTCCTGCGGCCGGTAACGACAATCCTTACGGAAATGGCGATGCATCCGCGCGCCTGCTGCAATTCCTTGCTTCATAACTCTCACTGGAAAATCACATGAAAGTTTTTGTCACTGGTGGCCTCGGCCAAATTGGCTCCCACGTCGTTGAAATGCTGCTTGCTCGCGGCGACGAAGTGCTCACGATCGATAACCTTGCCACTGGCAGGCGTGAGCATTTGGCTGAGCATCCACAACTGAAGGTCGTGATCGGCTCTATCGCAGACAAGCCACTGGTGGAGCAACTGGTAGGTGAGTTTCGCCCGGACGCGGTGGTCCACACCGCAGCCTCATACAAGGACCCCGATGACTGGTACAACGACACGCTGACGAACTGCGTTGGGGGTTCCAACGTCATCGACGCAGCGAAGCGCAATGGAGTGCAGCGGTTTGTATATTTTCAAACCGCTCTTTGCTACGGCCTGCGCCCGCAACAGCATCCCATCCGCCTGGACCATCCGCGCTTGCCGGGTGGCAGCAGTTATGCCATCAGCAAAACGGCCAACGAGCTGTACCTTGAATTGTCCGGGCTGGACTTCGTAACGTTCCGCTTGGCGAACGTGGTTGGCCCCCGCAACGTGGCTGGTCCGCTGCCCATTTTTTATCAGCGACTCAAGGATGGGAAACGTTGCTTCGTCACCAAGGCACGGCGCGACTTCGTCTTTGTCGAAGATCTGGCTCGGGTCGTCCTCAAGGCATGCGATGGCATCGGACATGGGACATACCATTTTTCATCCGGCACGGATATCGCGATTGAAGAGCTGTACAACGCTGTGGTCACCGCAATGGGCTTCACTGACAAGCCAGAAGCCGAGGTCAAAGAACTGGGCCCGGACGACGTCGCCTCAATCCTGCTGGACCCTTCCAGAACGTTCGAAGATTTTGGTCAACTGAATTTCACACCGCTCCAGCACACAGTGGATACGGCTATCGCTTATTACAAACAGCATGGCACGCTCGGTGAGTACACCCACCTGCGCCTTGAAAACAAGCAATAAGGTAGGCACCAATGCGGATTCTGATCACAGGAGGAGCCGGCTGTTTAGGCTCCAACCTTATTGAACATTGGTTGCCAAAGGGGCACCAAATCGCCGTGCTGGACAATTTCGCCACGGGCAAGCGGGAAGTCGTGCCAACGGTCGAAGGTCTTCAAGTACATGAAGGCCATATCGCTGATACGGCTTGGGTGGACAAGACATTCGACGCGTTTGCACCAGAGATCGTCATTCACGCCGCTGCTGCGTACAAAGATCCTGAGGACTGGCGAGAGGACGCGAACACCAACGTCACTGGCAGCATTGCCGTGGCCCGCGCCAGTGAACGTCATCAAGTCAAACGGCTCGTGAATTTTCAGACTGCGCTCTGCTACGGCCACCCTACCTCATTGCCCATCTCGACGCAGGAGCGTTGCGCGCCTTTCACCAGCTATGGCATCAGCAAAACGGCCGGCGAGCAGTTCATGCTGATGAGCAAGGTGCCTTCGCTGTCTCTTCGCATTGCGAATGTGACTGGCCCTCGCCTCGCAATTGGCCCCATCCCTACCTTTTACAAAAGGCTCAAGGCTGGGCAGAAGTGTTTTTGCTCAGATACCGCCAGGGATTTTCTGAACATGCAGGATTTCCTGCGATTCATGGATCTGGCCATTCAGCAAGATGCCCCGGTCGGCGTCTACAACGTGTCGAGCGGCGAGGCGCACACGATCTTGGAGATCTTTCGCGCGGTAGAGCGTTATTTGGGACTTGATCCGACAGAAGTGCCTGTGGTGCCACCGTTGGCAGACGATGTTCCTGTGGTTTGCCTTGACGCGAGCAAAACAGAGGCGGACTTTGGTTGGAAGTGCCAGCTCGACTTTGAGCAAACCATTCAGCGGCAACTGCAGTGGTATGACCAGCATGGAGTCAACGACGTCTTCAGCCACCTCAAACCGCCTACCGCTGCTTAAATCATGAATGTGAATTCCGCTACGTTTTCTGGACAACGCGTGCTGATCGTTGGGGGCGCAGGCTTCGTGGGCAGTAATCTGACCCACGCAATCCTGCAACAAGATCCACGAGAAATCATTGTTGTGGACAACCTGCTTTCATCAGAGGCAAGCAATATCCCAGCCGACCCTCGCGTGCGCTTTGTGTTTGGGTCGATTACCGACGATCAGATCCTGTCATCGTTGCCCGAGAACCTTGATTACGCATTCCACTTGGCTTGCTATCACGGCAACCAATCTTCCATCGCCAATCCGTTGGCAGACCACGAAAACAATACGCTGACCAGTTTGAAGCTGTTTCAGCGGTTGTCTGCCATCAAAGCGCTGAAAAAAGTGGTTTACGCAGCCGCGGCTTGTGCGGTCGCAGAAAAGACTTATGACGTCGCTTCTGCCACGACGGAAGATCAGCCTGTCACGCTCTACCATGACAGCCCCTATTCGATCTCCAAGATCATTGGTGAGTTGTATGGGAACTATTTTTTCCAACGAGCAGATTTGCATTTCGTGAAAGCTCGGTTTTCCAATGTGTATGGGCCAAGAGAAATCCTGGGCGCTGGTCAATGGCGCGGCACCGCTCATACCGTATGGCGCAATGTAACCCCCACGTTTGTGTGGCGGTCGTTGCAGCAAGAGGCATTGCCTTTGGACAATGGCGGCAACGCTAGTCGTGACTTTATCTTCGTGGAAGACATGGCGCGCGGATTGATGGCATGCGCGCTGAACGGACAAAAGGGTGAAATTTATAACCTGGCTACCGGTCGTGAAACCACGATTCTCGAACTAGCTACCTGGATCAATGAATTCACAGGCAACAAGACACCTCTTGATTTGCGCCCTGCCAGAGATTGGGATCGATCCGGTAAACGTTTTGCCTCAACAGACAAAGCTCGCGAACAATTAGGTTTCGAAGCCCAAGTGGACATACGAGAAGGTCTTCGCCGCACGGTCGAATGGACGCAAAACAATGCCGAAATGATCGAGCGGTGCATGGCGAAGCACCAAAAGATGTTGAGCCAACACTGACATGTCATTGCCAATACAAGGCCACTCTTTCCTGGTGATTGGTGGCGCGGGCTTTATAGGTTCTCATCTGGTAGAGCAGTTGCTTAGCGCCGGGGCTGCGCACGTCAGAATTTATGACAACCTGTCCAGGGGACGCCTTTCGAATCTTGGTGAAGCTTTGAAGGATCCTCGTTGTGAAATATTCCCCAGTGGAGGGGATATTTTGCACCGGGATACTTTAAATGCTGCAATGCGTGGCATTGATGGGGTATTTCATTTGGCGGCATTATGGCTGTTGCACTGTAATGAATATCCACGTTCTGCGTTTGAAGTCAATGTCGGTGGCACCATGAATGTCGCCGAAGCCTGCATTTCGAATGGAATTCGCCGGCTGGTTTATTCTTCTTCAGCGTCGGTTTATGGGGATGCGGTTTTTGAACCGATGGATGAAAGTCATCCGTTTAATTGCGAAGAATTCTACGGCGCAACTAAAGTGTGTGGTGAGTATCTTCTGAAGGCTTTATATCGCCGTCCTGCCAGCCGCGATAAAAACTTGAGTTATGTTGGACTCAGGTACATGAACGTATATGGGCCGCGCCAAGATGATAAGGGTGCCTATATCGGCGTGGTTACACGGATGATTAATTCTTTAAAAAAGGGTGAGGCGCCTGTTATTCATGGTGACGGCTCTCAAGCTTACGATTTTGTGGATGTGCGTGATTGCGCGCGCGCTAATATTCTCGCTATGCAAGCTGAGGCTGGGATGCGCTGTTATAACGTCGGGACCGGCATCAAGACCAGCATTAAAGAGTTGAATGTTATGCTGCATGGTATCTTCCCCGATGCCCCACCTGCGATTTTTCAAAATGTAAACCGCCCATTCGTTAAAAATCGAATTGGATCCACTGATAAAGCTAAGCAAGACCTAAATTTCCAAGCATTGATTCCCTTGCATCGGGGATTAGTCAACCTTTGCCAGCTTTGATTAGAATGAATGGGATTCGTCCCAAGAAAATGAGGGGGAATGATGATTGAACAGCCTAGTTTTATATTTGACCAGCGAAAGAAAAATAAGAAAAAATTTCTGTTGGTTTGTTATTATGATCCAGCAGGCATTTCTACGGTGCCTGAAATAATTGCATACGTTCAAAAGCTATCTATCTTTCCGGTTGTTGTAGCCAATATATTTGAGTGCAGGGATCCAGCGGGCATTAATTCTCTTCCTCCAAATATTAATTTGTCCGAGTTTGCTGGAATTATTATTCATAATTCCATTTCTTATGATGTGGGAAATTTGCGCGTATTGGACGCCAGATTGTCAATAAAGCTCAAAGACTTTAACGGCTTAAAAATATTATTAAAGCAGGACGAAAATCATAAATTTCGTGAACTTGCAGAATATGTGGGGCAGACAAGGTTTGACCTGATTCTGACATGTCTACCATCCTCAGAAATTGAAAAGATTTATCCTAAGGACGTTGTTGGAGAAGTTAAATTTCAACGAATGTTCACTGGTTATGTGACGCCAACTTTGCGGGCTATCGATGCGAAACCTCTCAACCGGCGGGAAATAACTATAGGGTATCGGGGCTCAATTCAACCACTCTCGTTCGGAAGATTGGCATATGAAAAGCGATCGATCGGAGAAAAAGTTATATGTGATTTGAATGAGGTTGCAGATATTCGATTGGATATTTCGAGCAAATGGGAAGATCGATTAGGAACTGATGCTTGGTTTGATTTTTTAGGAAATTGTAAGGCTACTTTAGGTGCTGAATCCGGGGCAAGTGTTTTTGATATAGATGGATCTCTGAAAAGTAAATGTGCTTTAGCAGAAGAGGCACTAGGCGATTTTCGAGAAGACGCTCATTACGCGGAAAGTTATCTGAAATATATTGTCGACCTTGAGGGGAAGGTAAACTACAATCAAATTTCACCTAGACATTTTGAGGCTGCTGCCACTAGAACACTTCAATTACTATACCCAGGTGAATATTCCGGAATATTTTTGCCCGGAATCCATTATTTAGAATTGGCACGAGACCATTCTAATATATTAGAAGTTGTTTCATTTCTGCAGAACGATGCTGCAGTTGTGGAAATTACGGAGCGAGCGCATAAAGATATTGTGATGAATCCGTCCTTCTGGATAGAAGGATTCGTTGCAATGCTAGATGAATGTATAGAGGAAATGCTTTCAGTCGACTCTGATAGCTCTCAGCTATCAATATCTGAAAATGAGAAAAAGCAGGTGATGCTGCTTTGTAGCCATCCAGCTCAAATTGATCCTCGTATCGACTGGGTAGAGAAATATGCGCCTGATAACATGTTAATTCATGTTGTCGACATATTGAGGGATGGGGAATTAGACTTCTCAGTCGTTACTCACGAAGATGGATCCAAGAAAATATCAACTCCAAGGATCAAGTTCACATCTCAGTTGTTTTTAAAATGGCAACGGCTTCTGTCAGGAAGCAGTGCAGGTGCTGACGCGCTGTTTCAAATGTCGCGAATTGAAAAATTGGCTAGCTCTTCTGATTCTGAGCTTGCTAAGTTTATGGGTATGCCTGATGGTGCACAAAGACTTAACGATTTCAGATGGTATTTGAGATTTGTATTAGAAATCAATACTGGTTTGTTAGAGTCGTGTTTGGCTACCAGCAACGTGCAATGTCTAATTGCTACAGACTTGGTAACATTGCCCGCTGCAGTGCTTTATGGCGCCATTGAAAATATTCCTGTTCACTATGATGCTCATGAATATTGGCCTGCTTGTGATACCAGACAATTTCAAAGTGAACAAGAGTTTTGGCTGGACTTGGAAAAGAACTTAATCAAGTACACCGCGGATCGTTCTACAGTTTCCCCAGGTTTAAAAAAAGTATTTGAAAAAAGTTACGGGTTGAATTTTCGTGTGGTCCCTAATTGCGAACCGTTAAAAAATTCTTCTGATCAGAAATTTCGGGAAAAGAGAGTCGGCAATGAGATTTGCAACTTCTTATTCCAAGGATCTTTTGCTCCACACAGAGGCTTAGAAGAGTTAATTAGTATTTGGGGAGAAACTGACCCCAGCGCTCATTTGATTCTTCGTGGGCCAGCTAACAGTTTCAAAACTGAGATGATTAATCTAGCAAAAAATACTGGGCTTTATGAAAGTCGAATTTTTTTCCCGGATGCGGTTTCAGAAGACCAACTGGTGGAGATGGCAAGTGCCGCTGATGTAGGAATTATTCCGTATAAAGCACACGGATATAACTATGCCCATTGCTGCCCAAATAAGCTTTCTCAATATATGGCGGCAGAAATTCCTATTTTGGCAAATAACACATCTTTTGTTGCGAGTGTTATTCGAGAGGCTAAATCGGGACTGGTTGTCGATTTTGCTAATAAAAAGTCTTTGTTGAAAGCAATTGCTGAATTTGGATCGAACGGTGTTGCTCGTCGGGAAATGGGGAACGCTGGAAAATTGTTTCACGAAAAAAAATACAATTGGCAGAACGCTTCTGCTAATTTGTACGAGGCGCTTGACAATTTAATTCTGCAGCCGACAAAGCGAGTTGAAATTTTCACAGCTTCCCTAAGCGATTCAATTGAAGAGTCGAATAGTGTGAAATGTGTTCAAGCTGTTGAGATATTGGAAAGAAAATTTTTACGCAGCTTAATGCCTTTCTGGTTGGCGTTGCCATCACGTGTTCGTGATCCAGTTGCTCCCATATTAAAAAGAATTTTAGGTATTTAGCTATGTGTGGAATTTTTGGCGTCTTGCAAAAGCAGGCTTCTACTCGTCAACTGATTTCGGACGTGGAAATAGGGCTAGAGAGAATTAGACATCGCGGACCTGACGGAAGTGGAGTCTGGGCTTCAACGTCTGGACAGGCAGGCTTAGGACATGTCCGTCTCTCTATCATTGATGTTGAAGCGGGTGCTCAACCGATGCATAGTAGAGATGGGCGCTTTACCATAGTATTCAACGGCGAGATATACAACTATATAGAACTCCGCGAAGAGCTTGGAAAAGATTGCTTTTCAACGCATTCTGATACTGAAGTTATTCTGGAGGCATATAGAAAATGGGGCATAGCATGTACCACTCGTCTGCGCGGCATGTTTGCTTTCGCAATTTGGGATGCGAAAGATAAACAATTATTTATAGCTCGGGATCGTTTTGGTATAAAGCCGTTATATTGGACTCAACAAGGCGAGAAGTTCTTCTTTGCTTCTGAGGCAAAAGCTTTATTGCCTTTTATTTCACGTCGAGAATTATCTTCTTCTGCGATATCTGACTATTTCACATTTCAATTTTGTTTGGGTGAAAAGACTTTAATTTCTGGCGTATATCAAGTGCCGGCTGCTCATGCGGCTATATTGGCTCCCGGTCTTCCTCCTGTATTCGAAAGGTACTGGGAAGTACACTACGAGATCGATTATGACCATACGGCTAAATGGTTTGAAGCCAAGCTGCGAGATTTACTCGAGGACTCCGTAAAAATTCATCTAAGAGCTGATGTTGAAATTGGGAGTTATGTTAGTGGTGGAGTTGACTCAAGTTTACTGGCGGCGATGGCCAGGAAATTCAGTTCCCAAAAGAATTTTTCAGCATTTAATGGTCGTTTCCTTGAAGGCAGTCGATTTGATGAGTCAGAGTATGCTAATGCACTAGCTGCTGAGCAAAATATGCAATTGCATATTGCTGATATTGGGGAAATGGATTTTGTCAAAAATATTTCCAGCGTGATATGGCATTTGGATCAACCTGTCGCCGGTCCCGGGGCATTTCCTCAATACATGGTTTCCAAAAAGGTGTCGGAACATGTAAAGGTGGTGCTGGGCGGTCAAGGAGGGGATGAGATTTTTGGTGGCTATGCTCGATATCTTATTGCTTATTTTGAGCAATGCATTAAGGGCGCTATCGAAGGTACTTTGCACGATGGGAATTTTGTCGTTACCTATGAATCGATAATTCCTAGTCTGCAAACATTGCGGCAGTATCAGCCAATGATGCAGGAATTTTTGGCTGAAGGTCTTTTCGGCGAACGGGATGCTCGATACTGGCGACTGGTCAATCGCTCAAATACCTTTGGTTCGATATTGTGTCCAGGGGTGATTGATCACACTGCTACTTACTCTGAATTTCAGCAGATATTTAAGGGGGAAAATGTCGGAAGTGGTTCATATTTCGATGCGATGACACACTTCGACTTTAAAACTTTATTGCCAGCGCTACTGCAAGTCGAGGACCGCATGAGTATGGCGCATGGTGTTGAAGCACGCGTTCCATTCTTGGACCATCCATTGGTTGAGTTTGCTGCGACCATCCCTGCAGATGTTAAATTTCGCGATGGGGAGCTGAAGCGCCTGCTGAAATCTGTTTTCTCTGACTTACTTCCGTCAGAGATAAAAAATCGTAAAGATAAAATGGGATTTCCTGTTC
Organism: Acidovorax sp. SUPP2825; assembly: GCF_030158995.1. Taxonomy (NCBI): domain Bacteria; kingdom Pseudomonadati; phylum Pseudomonadota; class Betaproteobacteria; order Burkholderiales; family Comamonadaceae; genus Acidovorax; species Acidovorax sp. SUPP2825. The sequence continues at coordinate 114,124 of NZ_BQXK01000005.1, forward strand.
CATTGAATCTATGGCTTTCTAAAGATGGACCAGCACGCGAGTACATCGGTGATGTTCTGGGGAGCGCTCGTGCGCGTCAGCGCCCGTATTTGAACGACGGATTCACTGTTGACCAAGTTCTAAACTCTCAATCTGTTTATGGGCGGAATTTGTGGGCGTTGCTAAGCTTGGAGCTTTGGCAAAATCAATTCATTGACGCATGAATGTTCTGATTCTTTACGACCACTTCGAAACCTATACCAATACGGTTTTTGACCATCTTTGCGCTTTTAAAAAATACTCTAAAAACAATCATTTTTATATGCACGCGGGGTTGCCCGATGTGCAATTTGATTTTGCTGTTTTCGATGTAATTTTGATTCATTACAGCGCGAGGGTGGCTTTTGGGCATATCTCAGCTACGCTGCGGTTTAAAATTTCGAAGCATTCGGGGCAAAAGATATTATTTGTTCAAGATGAATATGATCTGACATCTAATGTTTGGGACGCTATTGGTGAATTAAATGTTTCAGTAGTTTTTACTTGCGTCCCTCCACTGCACAGAGAAGAGATTTACCCATCCGCACGCTTTCCCAATGTTCGCTTTGTCACTACGTTGACCGGTTATTGTCCTGAGCAGATTCATGAGACCTCTTCGCCTCCCTCAGCAATAAATCGGCCTATTGCTATTGGATATCGAGGGCGAGCATTACCGTATTTTTACGGGGATCTTGGTCAAGAAAAACTGGAAATTGCAAAGGGTATGCAACTCGCCTGCAAACATCGCGGTATTTCTTGCGACATCGAATGGGACGAAGAAAAGCGTATCTATGGCAGCGATTGGCCTCGTTTCCTGATGGATTGCAAAGCCACTCTGGGGACCGAGAGCGGCGCCAATCGATTTGATTTTGACGGTAGCCTGCGTAAAGCAGCTAACGAGGCACTCACCGAAAATCCGGAATTGAGTTACGCGGAATTCAGGCAGCGAATGGGTTGGGAGGACGAACAACCCATCATGAATCAAATTTCTCCCCGTTTTTTTGAAGCAATCGCTTTTCGCACGGCGTTGATTCTCTTTGAGGGAAGGTATTCTGGGATCTTGCAACCATGGGTTCACTACATCCCTTTGCGCAAAGATTTTTCCAATGTTGACGAAGTAATGGCTGCTGTGTCCGACGACGCTTTGCTGGGCCGATTAACCGACAAAGCCTACTTTGATGTTGTTCAGTCTGGCCGTTATACCTATCAGAAGTTCATCACTGAGTACGATGGATTGATCCAGTCGTGCAAGCCTGGTCAGGGCAGCGGCTTGCCTTCAGGGTTACCCGCAGAAATCACCGAACATCCCGTAAGGAAATCCAGGCTGCCTCCGGCGCCGGGACCGTTGCTGGCCTTATGGCATTCGATCCCATGGGCCTTGCGCCGCCCATTCAATGACGGTGTCAATCGGCTTTGGGCAAAGCTGCATTCAAATTAATCTGTATGTGCGGTATTGCTGGACTGACTTCCCATAGGCCTGCGGCAGCGCTTCAGAGTCATTTGGCGCCATCCTTGGCTTGCCTTCGCAGGCGTGGTCCCGACGATCAGGGCGTTGAAATCTGGCAGGGCCCTGGTCACAGCGTGGCGTTGGGCCACACGCGCCTGAGTGTCATTGATCTGACGGAGGCGGCCCACCAGCCCATGACCAGCGCAGATGGTCGATTTGTGTTGGTCTTCAACGGAGAAATCTACAACTACCGAGAACTGCGCCAAGCGTTGGAAGCTCGGGGTTGCCGGTTCCGCTCAGCGTCGGACACTGAGGTGTTGCTTCAGGCATGGATTGAATGGGGCGAGGCAGCGTTGCCACGCTTTGTGGGCATGTTTGCCTTCGTACTTCTGGATCGACGGACTGGCGACCTGCATGGCGCACGCGATGCTTTTGGAATCAAGCCGCTGTATTACCGCGCAGACAGTGAAGGATTGGCGTTTGCCTCGGAAGTGCCCGCTTTGCGAGCCATGCTGCCCCATCCAGCTGAGCTCGACTGGCAGACTTCATACGACTATCTAGTCCATGGCCGTTACGAAACCGGTGAGCGGACTTTTTTCCGGGACGTTGTGGCATTGCCTCCTGGTCAATGTTTTAGCTATTCGTTTGAGTCGCGACAAATGACTCTTCGCTCATGGTGGCGGCCCACCATAGCGGTCGCGCCGCGTTTGTCATTCGATGACGCGGCGGAAGCTCTAAGAAGCCGACTTCTCGATAGCGTGCGGCTGCATCTGCGCAGCGATGTGCCGCTGGGGGCCGCTTTATCTGGTGGCGTGGATTCGTCCGCCATCGTCGGTTGCATGCGGCATCTGGAGCCTGATGCTCCGATTCACACGTTCAGTTTTATCGCTGCGAACAGCGCGGTCTCTGAAGAGCAATGGGTGGATCAGGTGAACACTGAAACCGGTGCCACGGCCCACAAGGTGTTCATTCAGCCCAGCGAGTTGGTTGCCGACCTGGATGACATGATTGCCACCCAAGGCGAGCCCTTCGGCAGCACCAGCATTTATGCCCAATACAGGGTGTTTCAATTGGCACGAGAGCATGGTGTGACCGTGACACTCGATGGTCAAGGTGCCGATGAACTGTGCGGCGGCTATGTCGGCTATCCGGGGCCGCGTGTGCGTAGCCTGCTGGACGAAGGCCAGTGGGCAGGTGCCGTCGCGTTCTTGCGCGAGTGGGGGCGCTGGCCGGGCAGGGCAGGGCTCGAAGGTTTCAAAGCGGCAGTGGCTGAATACACCAGCGAGTCCGCCTATCAAGCGCTACGCCGCATGAATGGTGCCGATGTTTGTCCGCCGTGGCTGGACGGGCGTGCGTTGGCCGACGCGGGCGTGGCGCTGCGTTTTCCACGCGAAGTACCCGCTCAGACAGCCCCAGGTCGTCGGCTGGTGGCAGAGTTGGCCCGCTCGCTGCATGGCGTCGGCCTGCCTGGACTGCTTCGCCACGGCGACCGCAACTCCATGCGTTTCTCGGTAGAAAGCCGCGTGCCTTTTCTGACGACGGAGTTGGCCGACTTTTTACTGACGCTGCCTGAAGAATATTTGGTGTCGCCCCAGGGCGAAACCAAGCACCTGCTGCGACGAGCCATGCGTGGCCTTGTGCCGGACGAGATTCTGGATCGTCGCGACAAGATCGGCTTTGCCACGCCCGAGCAAGCATGGCTTTTGCAGATGGCGCCGCAGGTGCGTGAGTGGCTGCGGTATCCGCTGAATTTGCCTTTCTTCCGCCAAGACGAGGTGCTGAAGGCTTTCGATCAGGTCGTTGCGGGACAGCGCCCCTTCAGTTGGCAGGTTTGGCGCTGGATCAACTTCACACGTTGGCACGCACAGCATTTCGCGGGTTGAGTTGCCGTGGCCCGCCTGCTGCTGTTGTCCCTTTCACCCATTGCCTCCGATCCCCGCGTGATGCGCCAGTACTGGGCGCTGAAGGACGAGCATGAAGTCCATGTGCTGGGGTTCGGAGAATGTCCACCTGGAGTGCTGCATTTCACCTCCGTGGAACAGACGCGTGCGGATCGCAAAGGGGTTTTGCGCAATGCGCTGCGTCTGGCCTTTCGACGCTACGACGCCTATTACTGGCAACACCCTCAGATCCGCGCGCTGGAGAAGTCCGCAGCGCAGGTGCCAGCGGGTTTTGACATGGTATTGGCCAACGATGTGATGGCTCTGCCGATGGCGTTGCGGTTGGCCGGCAATGCGCCCGTGTGGCTGGACGCGCACGAATACGCGCCGCGGGAATTCGAAGACCTTTGGGCGTGGCGCACGTTGCTGGGGCCTTTCTTCGATGCCACCTGCCGCGATGCGCTGCCGCGGGTCGCGCGCATGAGTACCGTGTGCTCAGGCATCGCGCGCGAGTACGAGCGGTGCTACGGCGTTCCGGTATCCGTCATGCCCAATTGCCCCGAGCCAGAGCGCTTACCCGTGCGGCCAACGCATGCCGAACGTATTCGGCTGATCCACCATGGCGCAGCCATCGCCTCGCGCAAGATCGAGGTGATGATAGACCTCATGGACCATCTGGATGATCGCTTCAGCCTCGACCTGATGCTGATGGAGCAAGACCCGGCGTACCTCGCCACCCTGAAGCAACGGGCCGCACGGCATTCGCGCATCCGGTTCATTCCGCCAGTGCCCATGCGCGATATCGCCGCGCACACCAATGGCTATGACATCGGATTGTTCCTGCTGCCCCCCACCAATTTCAATTACCTGCATGCACTGCCCAACAAATTCTTCGAATTCATGCAGGCACGCTTGGCCATCGCCATCGGTCCGTCGCCCGAGATGCAGGCGCTGGTGACCGAACTGGGTTGTGGCGTGGTGAGCGGTAGTTTCGAAGCAGCAGACCTGGCCGCGCATCTCTCGCGCCTCACGCCCCAGGACATCGACGCCATGAAGCGCGCTTCGGACTTGGCCAGCCAGCGGTTCAATGCGGCGGTCACCCGCCAATGGCTTCGTGACGAGGTGCGCGGCTTGCTGGCCGACCGTGCCTGCTTGGTGCATTGACACCATGCGCGCGCTTGTTCTCGGAACCCAGTCGTTCATCGACGGCGGCACCAAGGTGGGTTCTCAGCATCTGGCGCAAGCGTTGGCGGCGGCGGGTTGGTCGGTCGACTATGTGCCCACGCTCTCCTCCCCGCTGGACGTCGTGGGCCGCCAGCGCCATGCCCGGCTGGCGAGGGCATGGGGACATGGGATGCCGCGGCGAGCAGTGGGCATTTCGCAAGGTCTCACCGAGTGGAGTCTTCAATCGGTGTTTCCCGCGCATCGGCTTTTTCTGCGGTGGCCTTGGCAATTGGAGGCGTATGGCCGACGCTGCCCGTCGCCATTGCGCGACGTGCCGTTCGACGCGTGCATCGCCGATGTCGCACCCAACATGTTGCTGCTGCACCAGATCACGGCCCGCGCCAAGATCTGCCGCCTCAACGATTGGCCGCAGGGGTTCGCTCGCGATCTGCACCCGGTGCTCATCAACGCGCTCGGGTCCATGGTGGGTGGCCCCGATTTCGATGAAGTCTGGGCCGTCTCTGAACCCCTGGCGGAATATGCCCGTGCGCTGCACCCGCGAGGTGAGGTGGTGCACATTCCCAATGGGGTGGAGGCCCGCCTTTTGATGCCTGCCACGCAAAGCCCGGTGGCGCGGCAGCCGCACAGCGCGGTCTATGTCGGCGGGCTGACGGCTTGGCTGGACACCGGCTTGCTCGCCCAGGCCGCGCGTTTGCTTCCCGATTGGACCTTTGCGGTGTACGCCCCTGGTACGCCCCCGCAGCACGGATGGCCGCCCAACCTCCAATGGCGCGGCAGCGTTGGCCGTGCGGAACTGCCAGCGGTTCTCCAAAGCCATGAAGTGGGCCTGATTCCTTTTTGCGAGGCCGATGGACGCATGCGCTATGTCGAGCGTCCCTTGAAGTTCTATGAGTACATCGCAGCGGGATTGGGTGTGGCCAGCACGGATCTGGGCGCGATGCGCCATGGGATGGGTGACCTGGCCTGCTACGGCAACGATGCGCGGGCATTCGCCGATGCCATCGTGCAGGCCCGGGAGCGCGCGCGTGCCCGCCCTGCGAGCTTCGCGAAAGACTTCGTGCAAGCCCACGACTGGAGTGTGCGCGCCCAGGCCATGCTGGCCCGTCTGGAGATGTTGCTGGCATGAAAAACTACCTTCTCTACGACTTCATGCAGGTGGCCGGAGGCGCGGAGCGGGTCACGCTCACGTTGGCCGAGGCCTTTCCTGACTTTCAGACCCTGGTCAGCCGGTGCTACTCGGACGCCCAACCCTTGCTGGATGCCTCCACCGCCCAAGTGCATGAGTTGCGGGGTGGCTGGTCTGCGCGCCTGCCGCGCATTCTCGAAAGCATGTGGTGCTTCCGGTTCCGGGCCGGACGGTTGCACGATGCCCACACCGTGCTCTACAGCGGCTTCTATGCCCCACTGGCGGTCTACCAGCAGCGGTCTGGCCGGCGCTTTTACTATTGCCACACCATTCCCCGATTCGCCTACGACCTGTACGACAGCACGCTGGCGGGTTTTCCGTTATGGCTTCGGCCGTTCTACGCAATCTTCGTGCGGTGGTTCCGTAAGCAGTACGAGGCGGCCATCGGGCGCATGGACCGCATTTTCGTGAACTCGGAGAACGTTCGCGCACGGCTCCAGCGGTATACCGGGCTGGATGCCGAGGTGGTCTACCCCCCTGTGGCCACACAGCACTTTCGGTTTTTGGCCGATGAAGGCTACTACCTCTCTACCGCTCGACTGGTGCCCAACAAGCGGGTGGATGTGATCGTGCGGGCTTTCCTTCAGATGCCCGATCGCTCCCTAGTCGTGCTCTCTGGCGGGCCGGAGCTGGAGCGATTGAAAGCGATCGCCGGAGAGGCTCCCAACATCCGGTTCACCGGCTGGCAGGCCGATGAGGCACTGAGGCGCTGGGTGGGTAATGCCCGGTGCGTGATCTACCTGCCGGTGGACGAGGATTTTGGCATGTCGCCCGTGGAGGCCATGGCTGCAGGCAAACCCGTGATCGGTGTGGCCGAAGGGGGGTTATTGGAAACGGTGCTGCCCGGCGAAACGGGGGTGCTCATCGCACCCGATCCCGCCCCCCAGGCGGTGATGGATGCCGTGGCACGGATTGAGCAGATCCATGGCGAGAGACTTTCTGCACAATGCCGGCAACGCGCCCGGCGATTCACCGAAGCCGCCTTCCTCGACCGAATGCAGGCGATCCTGCGATAGGTCCTGGGCTCAGTCGGCCGAGCCGCGGGTTCGCCAGTGCGCGATGCACAGCAGCGACGACACCGCAACGTACCGCAGCGCATTGGCCCAGGACTGGAAGATCTTCGACCGGTCTACCTTAGCGGTGTGCATCGGCAAGGCGACTTCCTTGATGCGCAGGCCCTGACGCCGCATCAGCAGCAAGGTGCCGATGTCCTGATAGTCGAGCAGCGTGGCCTCGGTGGACACCGCCACTTCGAGGGCTCTGCGGTTGTACAGGCGAAAGCCGGACACGAAGTCGTGCAGCGCAAACCCCGTCAGGAACCGGAACCAGCCCCACGCCAAACGGCGCGCCCAACTGGTTCGGGTCGCGAAATGGCTCACCACCACATCGCCTTCTTCGCGCCGGGACAGCAGGCTGGAAATTTCTTCCACCTCATAGCGGCCTTCCGCATCGATGGTGATCACCGCGTCGTAGCCACGGGCCAGCCCGTAGCGCAGCCCCGTTTGCAAGCTGCCCCAGGTGGTCATCGCCAGCAAAGGGCGCAGCACCCGGGCGCCGGTACTCTCTGCCAGATGGCAGGTGCCGTCCGTGCTGCGGTTGTCCACCACGAGCACGTCGGCCCCCACCAGCGCGCGAACGCGCTGGATGAGGTGCTGGATGCTTGCTGCATGGTTGCGGCTGGAGATCACCACGAGCACGCGTGGATTGGGCGCGGCCGGCGTGCTTCCCAGGGCCAGGTACTGGTATTGGTGCGCCAGCGCACGTTCGCACTGGGCAATGTCGAAATGCTGGAGCAGCGCCTGGTAACCCGCCTCGCCGAACTGTGCGCGCAGCCGCGTGTCGTGCTGCAGGCGGGCCAGGGTACTGCGCCAGCTCTCCACGTCTTCGATGGGCACATGCAGCCCGGCATGGGCGTAGGCTACCACCCAGGGCATGCCGGAGCCGGGCAGGTCCGTGACCACGCAAGGGCGCTTGTGCATCATGGCCTCCAGCAACACGATGCCGAACGCCTCGGTGCGCTCGCGCGACGCCAGGCAAAAGACGTCGCAGCCTTCCAGCAAGGCGTGCTTTTCCGCATCGAGCACCGAGCCGACCAGGCGCACCGCGGGTTCTCGGCCGGCTGGCGTGGTATCCCGGATCAGGGCCTCCAGCGACACCCGCAATTCGCCTTCGCCGGCGATCACGAGTTCGACCCCCGGCATGGCCTGCACTGCCTGAATCAGTGTCTCAAACCCCTTGTAGTAGGTGAGCCGGCCGATGGACAGAAGCCGCAGCTGGGTTTCGGGTCTCCATTGCAGCCCACTGCGCAAGGTAGCGGGCGGGGGAGGGCGGCGCAGGTTGATGCCCAGCGGAATGACCTCGCACTTGCTGCGCCACGGCTGCAGCGCACGGCTGGCCTCCAGGTAGGGGGGCGACGTGGCGAAAATCAACTGCGCCCGGTCCAGCACCGCGTGCTCGAACGGGCGGTACAGAAAATACGCCATCGCCACGGACAACTTGATGTCCGAGACGACGATGTCGGAATGCCAGTGCACCACGCACGGCACCTTGCGGGCCGCAGGCAGCGTCAGCGCCCACAGCGCAGAGTTGTTGGGCAGGTGCAGGTGCAGCACATCGGGCTGAAAGCGCCGGATGGCCCTTCCCAGCGCCGAGCGAAAGCCCAGGGCGATGGGCGCATAGACCAGGTTGAACTGCACCGGCACCCGCACCAGCCAGGGAGGGTCGTCCGGCAAGGGGGCTCCGTGCACCAGCGCGAACGCCTCGATGCCCTGGGCCCGCTGGGCTTCGATGAGGTCGGCCAGGAACACTTCCATACCGCCCAGATAGGGCGGAAAGAATTTGCCGATGTGCAGGACGCGCAGTGCCACGGGGGTCTCGCTGCCGCAGGCTATTTCTTCAGGGCTGCCACCTGGGCGCGCACCTGCGGGTACTGCGGATTGCGCGGATTGATCGCGATGGCGCGGTCCAGGTCCTTGAGGCTGTCGTCCAGGCGGCCGGCCGCGCGGTGGGCCATGGCCCGACCGTAGTACGCAGGCGCTGCGTTGGGGGTGCGCGCGATGATCTGGTCGAACAGCGCGATCGCCGCCTTCGCATCGCCCTTGCCCACCTGCGCCATGCCCAGGCCCAGCATCAGGCGCTGGTTGTTGGGGCTGGCCTTCATCAACGCGGTGAAATCGCTGATGGCATCGTCGTACCGCTGCGCGCCGATGGCGGCTTCGGCACGGCGCATGCGCATGGATTCGCGCATGCGCTCGACCTCCTTGTCGGTGATGCCTTCGGCTGCGCGGGTCATGCCCTGGGTGAAGGCGTCGTACGCCGCGGCGAATTGCCCCAGCGCGAAGGCGGACTCGCCCCGGTGGTAGTACAGCGGCAGGTCGTTGAAGCCCTGCTTTTCTGCTTCTGCGAAGGCCGCCAAGGCCTCGGTGTGCTTCTTTTGCTGCTGCAGGGCAACGCCGATATTGAAGCGGGCGGAGCCTTGCAGCGATCCCAGCGCCTCGGCGGTGGCAAAGCTCTTTTGGGCCTCGGCCACCGAGCCGCGATCAAGGTGGTATGCCCCGAGGTTCAAGAACGGACGCCAGCGGCCCACGGCGCTCGGCGATGCCTGCAGGTCGATCTTTTCGGCCGCATCGCCCCAGGCGGAGTAGTCGTCCCGCAGGGATTCCACCCGCTCGAATGCCAGCAGGCTGAACACCAGGCCCACCATGCAGCCCAGCACGTAAATGGTTTTCGGCTTGAAGCCGGTCAGCACGATGGCGACCAGCACCGGCACGGCGATGGCCCAGAGATAGCTGCGGTAGAGCACGAACGGGTCCTGCACCCACACGGTCGCGAACTCGGTCACGTACAGCAGCAGCGGGAACATCAGCGCCACGCCCACGAGGCTCAACGCCCCGCGGCGGCGCAGCACGGCCCAGAGCGCGGCGGCCCACAGCGCCACATAGCCGAAGATGCCCAGGATCTGCGGGAACGCAGCATACGACAGCGGGAACGCGGGCCGCAGGTCCACCGACATCCACATCACGTTGGGGAGGAACCATAGGAACCCGTAGGCAAAGAAGAGCGCCGCCTCGTTCATGATGCTGAGCGGGTACATGCGCTGCGTGATCCCGGGGCTCAGGCGCTCCAGCTGCTGGGCGAAGTCCAGCGAGCGCTGGTCGAAGAGCTTGCCGATGAATTCGCCGTAGATGCCGAAAAAGACCACCGCTGCCACTGCGATCAGCGCGGCGGATGCGCCAGCCAGCGTGGCGACCGTCTTCCAGCTCGGGCGGCGGACATGGATGTACAGCGGCACGCTCATCGCGGCGACCATGACCGCATGCTCCTTGGACAGCACCGCCGCCACGTAGCTCAGCAGGGCCAGGCCATACCAGAGCACGCCCCGGCCGGACAGGCCCCGCACGAAGCACCAGCACGCCAGCACCGAGAACAGCGTGGCCATGACGATGGAGCGCTGCACCAGGTAGGCCACGGCATACACCGCCATGGGATTGACCGCGAACAGTGCCACGCCCACCCGCACCGCCGCCTGTTGCGACAGGCCGAAATGGGGCTGCGATTCGAATTCCTCCGGGAAGCGCGTGCGGGCCAGCAGATCGCGCACCAGCGCATACAGCGCGGCCACCGTGGCCAGGTGCAGTGCAATGTTCACGAGCCGCTGCTTGCCCCAGCCGGGGCCGGCCAAGGAGTCCACCCAGATGAAGCTGCCATATGACAGCATCCGCTGCTTGAAGGTGAGCAGGCTGCCGTAGCTACCGAAGATCGCGCCGTCGGAAAGCCGCAGATCGTCGAACAGCAACGCATGGTTCCAGCCGGGCAGGTAGATGGCCAGCACGGCCGCCAGAACGGCGATGCCAAATACAGCAAGGGAAATGGACGGTTTGGCCATGGGCGGATAGAAAGCAGGTGGACGGGCGCAGCGGTGCGTGGCAGTGCGCGCAGGCAGCCGGGAAGTCTAAGCGATGGAATTTTCGCACCCGCTTGGCACCGCCGGATGCGGGGTGCCTCCAGGCCCGACCATTTTCCAGCCGCACGCAGGGGCTCGCAGCGGCCCGGTTTCAGTCCTGGACGGGCGCCGCCGGCCCGGGTTCCAGGCCCCGCAGCACCAGGTGGCAGAGCAATTCCTCCGCCTTGTCGTAGTCGCGCTCGGTCAGCGCGGGCTTGCCCAGCAGCAGCGCGAACTGGGCCTGCTGGTCGGCATAGGCCTGGGTCACGGACCAGATGATGAACATGAGGTGGGTGAAATTCACCTTGGCGATGCGGCCCTCGCGCGCCCAGCGCTCGAAGGTGCGCACATCGTTCTTGAGCACGGGGCCCACGCGTTCTGCGATCACGCCCGCGTAGCGCGGCGCACCGGCGATGACCTCCTTGGCGAACACCTTGGCGGCGTTCGGCCGCTCCAGCGACGAGCGCAGCTTGGCGCGGATGTAGCGGCGCAGCGCCTCGTGCGGATCATCGCCATGGGACATCTCTTCCATGCCGGCCAGCCACTGGTTGAGCACGTCGTCCAGCACGCGCAGGTACAGCGCCTCCTTGTTCGGAAAGTAGTACAGCAGGTTGTGGCGGCTCAGCCCGATGGCCGCGGCGATGCTCTCCAGCGACGCGCCCTCGAAACCGAACTGCGCAAACTGTGTCTCCGCCTCGGTGAGGATGGCCTGTTCCTTTTTGAGCCGCGAGGCGGTGGGCGGGCGCCCCGGGTCGGCGGGCGCTCCATCGGGCGCGGGGGGCTGCAGGGCGGTGCGCGTTCGCACAGGTGCGGGGCGGGAGGGCTTGGGCGAAGGGCTCATTTGCACCATTGTGGAACGACTGCGGGGTGTTTTCGCTGGCACGGTGTTTGCACTAGGGGATTTTACCGATTGGTAAATTTTTACTGATTGGTAAATTGAAAACCAGCAGGGCACGGCACCGCCGAAGACACCTGCACCACGACAGCGAGGCCCCCCGATGAAACCTCTGCAGACTGTTCCGATGTGCGGCCGCCCGGCCGCCTGCGCCTGGCCCTGCCAACGCCGCAAGCGCCACGCCCACGCGCCCCGCCGCGTTCGCGCGCCCCTCTCCCGTCCCTGATCTCCCGTCCCTGACCCTTCGCCCCGAGGACTCCCGATGGAAACGACCGCAAGCCGCGCGTGCGGCATTCATGCCGCACGCCTGAACCTGGCCGACTACGCCGTGAACTTCGGCGACGCGCATCCGCCGCTCACCAAGGCGCAGGCTCTGGTGGAGGCCGAGCGCTGCTACTACTGCTTCGATGCGCCGTGCGCCACGGCGTGCCCGACCGGCATCGACATTCCCGCGTTCATCCACCGCGTCGCCCAGGGCAACGACCGCGGCGCGGCCCGCGCCATTCTCGAGGCCAACCCGCTCGGCGGCATGTGCGCCCGCGTCTGCCCGACCGAGGTGCTGTGCGAGCAGGCCTGCGTGCGCAACTCGCATGACGACAAACCGGTGGAGATCGGCGCGCTGCAGCGCCACGCCACCGATGCGTACTTTGCCGACCCGGGCGCGCCCCTGTTCACCCGCGCCGCGCCCACGGGCCGCCGGGTGGCCGTGGTGGGCGCGGGGCCCGCGGGGCTGGCCTGCGCCCATGGCCTCGCGGTGCGCGGGCACGACGTGGTGCTGTTCGAGGCACGCCCCAAGCTGGGCGGCTTGAACGAATACGGCCTGGCCAGCTACAAGACCACGGGCGGCTTCGCGCAAAAGGAAATCGAATGGCTGTTGTCCATCGGCGGCATCGAGGTGCGCTGCAACCAGGTGCTGGGCCGCGATGCCACGGTGGACAGCCTGCTTCAGGCCTACGACGCGGTGTTCCTGGGTTTGGGCCTGGCGGGCGTCAATGCGCTGGGCATCGCCGAGCCGCAGGTCGAGGGGCTGCGCAACGCGGTCGATTTCATTGCCGACGTGCGCCAGGCGCAGGACCTTTCGACCGTCCCCGTGGGCCGGCGCGTGGTCGTGATCGGCGGCGGCATGACGGCCGTGGACGCCGCCGTGCAGGCACGAAAACTGGGCGCCGAAGATGTGACGATCGTCTATCGCCGCGGTGCCGACGGCATGTCCGCCTCCGCCGTGGAGCAGCGCTGGGCGCAGACGAACGGCGTGGCCATCCGCCACTGGGCGGCGCCGAAGGAACTGGTCAGCGAAGGCGGGGTGGTGCGTGGCATGCGGTTCGCGGCCACAGCCCTGGCGGGTGGGCGGCTCGTGGACACGGGCGAAGCCTTCACGCTGGAGGCCGACATGGTGCTCAAGGCCATCGGCCAGAGCTACCTGCCCGAGCATGCAGGTCCCACGGTGGCCCTGCAGGGCGGGCGCATCGCCACCGACGACATGGGCCGCACCAGCGTGGCGCGGCTTTGGGCCGGCGGGGACTGCCGTGCCGGCGGGCGCGACCTCACGGTCGAGGCGGTCGAGCACGGCAAGGTGGCCGCCCTCTCCATCAGCGAGGCGCTGCGCGGCTGACGGCCGGCGCCTTCTCCCTCCAACACCCCGTACCCCCGGAGCATTTCCCATGGCAGACATCCGCAGCCGCTTTCTCGGCATCGAGAGCCCCAACCCGTTCTGGCTGGCCTCCGCACCGCCCACCGACAAGGAAATCAACGTCACCCGCGCCTTCGAGGCGGGCTGGGGCGGCGTGGTCTGGAAGACGCTGGGCGAAGACCCGCACGTGGTCAACGTCAACGGCCCGCGCTATGCCACGCTGATGTCGCAGGACCGCCGCGTGATCGGGCTCAACAACATCGAGCTCATCACCGACCGCCCATTGCAGACCAACCTGGACGAAATCCGCCGCGTCAAACGCAACTGGCCCGACCGCGCAATGATCGTCTCGCTCATGGTGCCCTGCGTGGAAGAAAGCTGGAAGCGCATCCTGCCCATGGTGGAGGACGTTGGGGCCGACGGCATCGAGCTGAACTTCGGCTGCCCGCACGGCATGAGCGAGCGCGGCATGGGCGCCGCCGTGGGCCAGGTGCCCGAGTACATCCAGATGGTGACGGCCTGGTGCAAGCACTACAGCCGGCTGCCGGTGATCGTGAAGCTCACGCCCAACATCACCGACGTGCGCCAGCCCGCCCGCGCAGCCAAGGCCGGCGGGGCCGATGCGGTGTCGCTCATCAACACCATCAACTCCATCATGGGCGTGGACCTGGAGCGCATGGCCATGAGTCCCAGCACCGGCGGCCTGGGCTCGCACGGCGGCTATTGCGGCCCGGCGGTCAAGCCCATCGCGCTCAACATGGTGGCCGAGATCGCGCGCGACGCGCAGACCGCCGGCCTGCCCATCAGCGGCATCGGCGGCATCTCCACCTGGCGCGATGCGGCCGAGTACATCGCCCTGGGCTGCGGCACCGTGCAGGTGTGCACGGCGGCCATGGTGTACGGCTTCAAGATCGTGAAGGACATGTGCGACGGGCTGTCCAATTTCATGGACGCGCACGGCTACCACACCCTCGACGACTTCCGCGGCCAGGCCGTGCCGACGGTCAAGGACTGGAAGCAGCTGGACCTGAACCACATCGACAAGGCCGTGATCGATCAGGATTCGTGCATCCAGTGCGGCCGTTGCCATGTGGTGTGCGAAGACACGTCGCACCAGGCCATCACCTTCACCAAGGAAGGCGGCGTGCGCTTGTTCGAGGTGAACGAGGCCGAATGCGTGGGCTGCAACCTGTGCGTGTCGATCTGCCCCGTGCCCGAATGCATCACGCTGCGCAGCCTCGCGCCCGGCGAGGTCGATGCGCGCACCGGCAAGGTGGTGACGGGCGAGTACGCCAACTGGACCATGCACCCCAACAACCCGCAGCGCGTGGCCGCCTGAGCCGCGCTGCCGCGGCCCATTGCCCGCGCTGGTGCCCACCTTCGCGCCCGCCTTCCGCCTGCCAGCCTGTCTGCAACGTCTCGGAGACCGCCCCATGAAGACCCTGCATGCCCCCGGTGCCAGCAACGAACTGTGGAACGACGACCTGGCGCCCACCCAGCCGCACCAGCGCACCTGGCGCTGGTACCACTTCGCGGCCCTGTGGGTGGGCATGGTGATGTGCATTCCCGCCTACACGCTGGCCGCCAGCCTGATCGACAGCGGCATGTCGTGGGGACAGGCGGTGGGCACGGTGTTCCTGGGCAACCTGATCGTGCTGGTGCCCATGCTGCTCATCGGCCACGCAGGTGCCAAGTACGGCATTCCCTACGCGGTGCTGGCGCGCGCCTCGTTCGGCACGCGCGGCGCCAAGCTGCCGGCGCTGCTGCGCGCACTGGTGGCCTGCGGCTGGTACGGCATCCAGACCTGGTTCGGCGGCATGATGATCTACACGCTGGCCGGCGTGCTCCTCGGGCACCCCCTGGAGGGCGACAAGATCGCGGGGCTGGGCATCAACCTGGGCCAGCTGGTGTGCTTCCTGGTGTTCTGGGCCATCCAGTTCTATTTCGTGGTGCACGGCATCGAGTCCATCCGCAAGCTCGAAACGTGGACGGCGCCGATCAAGATCGTCATCTGCTTTCTTCTGCTGTGGTGGGCGTATGACAAGGCGGGCGGTTTCGGGCCCATCCTGGACCAGCCCTCGCAGTTCGCGCCCGGCGGCAAGAAGGCGGGGCAGTTCAGCGCCGTGTTCTGGCCGTCGCTGACCGCCATGGTGGGCTTCTGGGCCACGCTGGCGCTCAACATTCCCGACTTCACGCGGTTCGCCCGGTCGCAGCGCGATCAGGTGGTGGGCCAGGCCATCGGCCTGCCCGTGCCCATGGGACTGCTGGCCGCGCTGGCGGTGTTCGTCACCTCGGCCACGGTGGTCATTTACGGCAAGGCGCTGTGGGACCCGGTGGACCTGGCCAGCCGCATGACGGGCGCGGCCGTGCTGATCGCGCTCATCATCCTGCTGATCGACACCGTCAGCGTGAACCTGGCCGCCAACCTCGTGGGACCGGCGTACGACTTCTCCGCGCTGAGCCCGTCGCGCATCAGCTACCGCGTGGGCGGCTACATCACCGTGGGCATCGCCATCGCGATGATGCCGTGGAAGATCCTCGAATCGACCCAGGGCTACATCTTCACCTGGCTCATCGGCTACTCGGCGCTGCTGGGGCCGGTGGCCGGCATCCTGATGGTGGACTACTACCTGGTGCGCCGCACCGAGCTGGACGTGGCCGCGCTGTACGAAGAGCGCGGCGCCTACCGCTACCGCGGCGGCTGGAATGCGGTGGCCGTGGTGGCCTTCGTGCTGGGCGTGGCGCCCAACATTCCCGGCTTTCTGAACGCGGCATTCCCCGCCACCTTCCCCGGTGTGGGCGAGGTGTTCAAGCAGATCTATGCCTATGCCTGGTTCATCGGCCTGGCCATTGCCGCCGTGGTGTACCGCCTCGGCATGGCCGGCCAGACGCACCCGGCACCCACTCCGCTGCGCCGCGCCTGAGCACGGCGGCCACCCCTTCATCTTTCAGGAGACCTGCCATGAGCCCGACCCCTTCCAACGCCGTGCTGATCCGCGGCGGCACCGTGGTGCATGCCGACCGCGAGGAGCGCGCCGACGTGCTGTGCGTGGACGGCCGCATCGCCGCCGTGGGCCCCGATGTGGCGGGCGAAGCGCCTGCCGGTGCCGAGACGCTGGATGCGAGCGGCCAGTACGTGCTGCCGGGCGGCATCGATCCGCACACGCACATGCAGCTCCCCTTCATGGGCACCGTCACCATGGACGATTTCTTCACCGGCACGGCGGCGGGCCTGGCGGGCGGCACCACCAGCATCATCGACTTCGTGATCCCCGACCCGCAGGAGCCCATGATGGACGCCTACCGCAAATGGCGCGGCTGGGCCGAAAAATCGGCCGCCGACTATGGCTTTCACGTGGCCGTCACCTGGTGGAGCGAGCAGGTGCGGGCCGACATGGGCACGCTGGTGAAGGAAGAGGGCGTCAACAGCTTCAAGCACTTCATGGCCTACAAGAACGCCATCATGTGCGACGACGAAACCCTGGTGAACAGCTTCAAGCGTGCGCTGGAGCTGGGCGCCATGCCCACCGTGCACGCCGAGAACGGCGAACTCGTCTACCTGCTGCAGCAGGAGGTGGCCAAGATGGGCATCACCGGTCCCGAGGGCCATCCGCTGGCCCGCCCGCCCATGGTGGAGGCCGAGGCGGCCAACCGCGCCATCGCCATCGCCGACGTGCTGGGGGTGCCCATCTACGTGGTCCACGTCAGCTGCGCCGAAGCGGCCGAGGCCATCGCCCGCGCCCGCGCCCGGGGGCAACGCGTGTTCGGCGAAGTGCTGGCCGGCCACCTGCTGATCGACGACAGCGTGTACCGCGACCCGGACTTCGCCACCGCCGCCGCCCACGTGATGAGCCCGCCGTTCCGCCCCCGCTCGGGCGGTCACCAGGAGGCGCTGTGGCGCGGCCTGCAATCGGGCCAGTTGCACACCACGGCCACCGACCACTGCACCTTCTGCGCCGCGCAGAAAGCCATGGGCCGCGACAACTTCGCCAAGATCCCCAACGGCACGGGCGGCGTGGAAGAGCGCATGGCCGCCATCTGGGACGGCGGCGTGAACACCGGGCGGCTCACGCCCTCGGAGTTCGTCGCCATCACCTCCACCAATGCGGCCAAACTCTTCAACATCTACCCGCGCAAAGGCTTCGTCGGCGCCGGGGCCGATGCCGACCTGGTGCTATGGGACCCGCAAGGCACGAAGACGTTTTCCGCGAAGACGCAGCACAGCAAGGGCGACTTCAACATCTTCGAGGGCCGCACCGTGCGCGGCATTCCCAGCCACACCATCAGCCAGGGGCGCGTGGTGTTCGCCAACGGCGACCTGCGCGCCGAGCCGGGCCGGGGCCGCTACATCAAGCGCCCCGCGTTCGGCCCCCAGTTCCAGGCCGTGCAAAAGCGCGCGCAGGACCTCGCCCCCACGGCGGTCGCCCGCTGACGGCCGCCCCCCGCATCCGGAGAACACCATGGACACGACCACCCGAACCGACATCAGCCACCTGCGCGTCAACGGCGAGCGCCTGTGGGATTCCCTCATGGAGCTGGCGCAGATCGGTGCCACGCCCAAGGGCGGCGTCTGCCGCCTCACCCTCACCGACCTGGACAAGCAGGGCCGCGACCTTGTCACCCGCTGGGCGCGCGAGGCCGGCATGACCGTCACCATCGACCAGATCGGCAACGGCTTCATGCGCCGCCCTGGGCGCAATAACAACCTTCCGCCCATAGTGACCGGCAGCCACATCGACACCCAGCCCACGGGCGGCAAGTTCGACGGCAACTACGGCGTGCTGGCCGGCATCGAGGTGGTGCGCACGCTGAACGACCATGGCATCGAGACCGAGGCGCCGATCGAGGTGGCCTTCTGGACCAACGAGGAAGGCAGCCGCTTCGTGCCCGTGATGATGGGCTCGGGCGTGTTCGCCAAGGCCTTCACCCTGGAGCATGCCTACGCCGCCACCGATACCGAAGGCAAGACAGTGAAGGGCGAGCTCGAGCGCATCGGCTACGTGGGCGATCAGGTGCCCGGCGACCACCCCATCGGCGCGTATTTCGAGACCCACATCGAGCAGGGCCCGGTGCTGGAGGACCACGAAAAGACCATCGGCGTGGTGACGGGCGTGCTCGGCATCCGCTGGTACGACTGCACCGTGACCGGCATGGAGGCCCATGCCGGCCCCACGCCCATGGCGTTGCGCAAGGATGCGCTGCAGGTCGCCACGCGCCTCATGCAGGAGGTGGTGGCCTGCGCGCACCGCCACCCGCCGCACGGGCGTGGCACGGTGGGCATGGTGCAGGTGCACCCCAACAGCCGCAACGTGATCCCCGGCCAGGTCAAGTTCAGCATCGACCTGCGCAACGCCACTGACGCCGATTGCGAAAGCATGGACCGCGACATCCGCGACGTGGCCGCCCGCCTCAGCGCCGAAACCGGCCTGCCGATCCAGATCGACCTGGTGTCCAGCTACCCCGCGCAGGTGTTCCACCCCGACTGCGTGGACGCGGTGGGCCGGGCGGCCGTCAGCCTGGGCTACAGCCACATGCCGGCCGTTTCGGGCGCGGGGCACGACGCGGTCTACATGGCACGCCTGGCGCCTGCGGGCATGGTCTTCATTCCGTGCAAGGACGGCATCAGCCACAACGAGATCGAAGACGCCCAACCCGAGCACATCACCGCCGGCTGCAACGTGCTGCTGCATGCCATGCTGGAACGCGCCGGCACCTGAATGGTGCAGGACCGGGGCGGCGGCCTGCCGCCGTGTTACAGCAACCCTCCCCCGGTGGGGTTGTGGCAGGCCCCTGCAGCGCATAACGTTCAACGCTTTGCTTGAAGCCATGCCTTCCATGACGACACCGAACCGGCCCGATGGGCGCGCTGCTCCCGCCTTCTTCCCTTCCACCCCCGCCCGCGCGACCCTCGTGGCCGCCACCGTGGTGGCCGCGCTGGCCCTGGCCGGCTGCGAGACCACGAACATGCGCATGGGCAGCCCCGATGCCAAGACCGTGGCCACAGGCAGCGCGGCCGGTGGCGCCACCGAAGGCGCCAGCAGCGAGCTGGAGCGCTGCGAATCGCCGCTGGGCACCGTCTCGCTGATCGAGAACCAGCAGGCCGGCTGGTACACCATCCTGCGCAACGAATACCGCCTGCCGCCCACGGCCAACCTGCTGCGCCTGCTGGTGCAGCAGTCCAACTGCTTCGTCGTGATCGAGCGCGGCGCGGCCGGCATGACGGCCATGGACCGCGAGCGCGCCATCATGCAGTCGGGCGAAATGCGCGGCGGCAGCAACTTCGGCAAGGGCCAGATGGTCGCCTCCGACTACGGCCTGTCCCCGGAAATCGTGTTCAACAACGACAACGCCGGCGGCGCCTCCGCATCGCTGGGCGGCCTGCTGGGCGGGCGCGCGGGCGGCCTGCTGGGTGCGCTGGGCGGCAGCCTGAACACCAAGGAAGCGAGCGCATTGCTCACCCTCATCGACCACCGCTCCGGCGTGCAGGTGGCAGCCTCCGAAGGCAGCGCCTCCAAGACCGATTTCGGCGCCGTGGGCCAGCTGTTCGGCGGCTCGGGCGGAGCACGCCTGGGCGGCTACAGCAACACGGCCGAAGGCAAGGTGATCGCCGCGGCCTTCATGGACGCCTTCAACCAGATGGTGCGTTCGCTGCGCAGCTACAAGGCCCAGTCGGTCAAGGGCCAGGGCCTGGGCGGCGGCGGGCGCCTGGGGGTGGATGGCGGCGCCGCGCCGTCGCAGACCTCGGCGCCGCGCGCGCAGCCCGTGTCGGCGGCCACCGGCGGCCTGTCGCTGCGCGATGCGCAAGCCAAGCTGAACGCCCTGGGGCACGACACCGGCACGCCCGACGGTGCCATGGGCGCCAAGACGGCGGCCGCCCTGCGTGCCTTCCAGAAGGAGCGCGGCCTGCCCATCACCGGCCGGCTCGATGCCGCCACCGCGGCCCAGTTGAGCCAGTAACGGCTGCCGGACGGCTGCCGGCTTCGAGGCGGTCGTCCGTGCCCGCTGGGGGCGGGCGGCCAGCCCCTAACCGGCGCCGTGCGCGCCGGTTAGGTTCAGGAAGTGGTCCAGCATGTGGAAGTGGTCCTCGAAGAAGGCCTCTTCCATGGCCGCCAGATCCGCGACCGGTATCCACTGCACCTGCATGGCGTCGTCGTCGGCCTGCACGGCAGGGAAGGGTGCATCGCCCAGGTCGAAGTAGTGGGCGTGCGTGATGGTGCGCCCGCGCTGGCTGCGGTCGGGGTGGTCGAAGACGGCCGTGGCGCGCAGTGCGCGGCGCAGGGTGGCGTCGGGCACGTCGCAGTGCGTCTCTTCGGCCAGCTCGCGCAGGCACGACTGCCACAGCGTCTCGCGCTGCTCGATGAAGCCGCCCGGCATGGCCAACTGGCCCTTGCCCGGGGCGTGCGCGCGGCGGATGACGAGCACGTGGTCCTGGCAGCGCAGCACCGCGTCCACCGTGACGAACACCGGCGGGTAAGGCGCCTGCGCCCACGATTCGCGGTAGCTGCGCAGCACGCGCCATTCTTCCTGCAGCGCCGCGTAGTGCGGCTGCCGGGCGAATACGTCCAAAAATTCGAGCGTGCTGGCCGGCATCTGGTCGGCCAGGGGGCCGAGCGCCGTCAGTACGCCCTGCGGCGCCGCGCCGAAGTACGCGTCGCGGATGGCGGTGGCATCGATGGTGCCCTGCCTGTCCATGGGGATCAGCGACCAGCCGGGGAAGGCGTCCAGGTAGCTGCTGGTCGCGTCCTTGAAATGGCCGACCAGGCCGATGCGCGCATCGGGCAGCACGTGCGTGGACACGGCGCGCAACACCGCCGCCACCCACAGGGCCTCGTTGTAGTGATCGCGCACGGGCAGCACGGTCAGCCGGGCCCGGTCGGCCTCGGGCAGGGCATTGCGCAGCATGGCTTCGCGCTCGGCCCAGGTGAACGGGTTCTTGGGCGATCGGGCCTGCCAGGCCGAGCCCATGACCACGATCACGTTGTTGGCGCTGTCCAGCGCGCGCTGCAAAAGGGCCAGATGGCCGTTGTGGACGGGCTCGAAGCGGCCGATGTAGATGGCGGTGTCGTACATGTGTGTTCCGGTTGGGCGCCCCGCGCCGTGAGCGGCGCCGTCGGGGCTGCTGGGAATGTAGCCGGGCGGGCCGGGCCGGGCGGCGGGCGCTGCGAATGCACCGACCGCTCCGCATGGGTCACCGCGCGGCCGGATCCATGGGATTGCTATAAAAATAATAGCTATATGCCCTAGTAATGATTGCGCTGGGGGCATTTTTGATGCAAACCTCTCTGTGGCGCAGGCCACCGCCTCACACATACCGCGCCGCAATCGGCATCTGCCGCCCGGTGCCGAAGGCCTTGGCCCGCACACGCACGATGGGCGGGGCCTGGCGCCGCTTGTATTCGCTGCGAGCCACCAGCATGCGCACGCGGTGCGCCAGGGCCCGGCCGTCCGCGCTGGCCTGCAGCTGGCGCGCGAAGGCCTGGGCGTTGGCGTATTCGGCGCGCGACAGGCCCTCGCCTTCGATGAGCAGCTTGAGGATCTCGTCCAGCACGGGGTAGGGCGGCAGGCTGTCGTCGTCCTTCTGGCCGGGAGCGAGCTCGGCCGAGGGCGGCTTGTCGATGATGGCCTGGGGAATGATCTCGCGCCCCGCGTTCTCGTTCACGTGGCGCGACAGCTCGAACACCTCGGTCTTGTACAGGTCGCCCAGCAGGCCCAGGCCGCCGTTGGTGTCGCCGTACAGCGTGCAGTAGCCCACCGAGATTTCCGACTTGTTGCCGGTGGTGAGCAGCAGGTGGCCGAAGGCGTTGGAATACTCCATCAGCGTCGTGCCGCGGATGCGGGCCTGCACGTTCTCCAGCGGCAGGCCGCGCAGCGGCTGCCCGAAGCTCGTCTCGAACTGTGCGGAAAAGCCCGCCACCAGGTCCGCGATGGGATGGGTGTGCAGCACCACGCCCAGGTTGCGGCACAGCTGCACCGAATCGTCCACCGAGCCGCTGGACGAAAACCGCGAGGGCATGGTGATGCCCACCACGTTCTGCGGCCCCAGCGCTTCGGCCGCCAGCGCCAGCGTGAGCGCGCTGTCGATGCCGCCCGAGCTGCCCACCACCGCCTGGGTGAATCCGCAGCGGCGCGCATAGTCCCGCAGGCCCAGCACGATCTGCTGGCGGTAGAACGCCATGGTGGGCAGGCCCTCGCGCGGCACGGGCGGCAGGTCGGTGCCGTCCAGCCGGGCGAAGTGGCCGTTGTCCAGCAGCTGCACGGTGGACACGTCCTCCTCGAAGCGGCGCGACTCGAAGACAACGCCGTCCTCGGGCTCGACCGCGAAGGAGGCGCCGTCATAGACCAGCTGGTCGTGCCCGCCCACCTGGTTCACGTAGACGATGGGCAGGCCGTGCCGCCGCGCCGCATCGCCGAACACCTGGTGGCGCAGCTCTCGCTTGCCGATGTGGCTGGGGCTGGCGTTGATGCTCACCACCAGATCGGGCGCGGCATCGGCCATGCGCTGGAAGGGGTTGGTCTGGTAGTCGGCGCCGCTGTCGTTCCAGCCGTCCTCGCACACGATGAACCCCACCTGCGAGGTGCCGATGCGCAGCACCTTGGCCACGTCCGGGCCGGGCTCGAAATGGCGGCGCTCGTCGAAGACGTTGTAGGTGGGCAGCAGCTGCTTGGCATACGACAGCCGCACCTCGCCCGCCCGCAGCACCCGCAGCGCATTCAGCAGCCGCTTGCCCGGCCCCGGCGTGCGCACCGGCATGCCGACCACCCAGTGCAGCGCGGGCAGGCCGGCCGATGCCTCGCACAGCCGGGCCAGGCCCGCGTCCAGGCGTTCGAGAAAGGCGGGCTCCTCCAGCAGGTCGCCCGGGTAGTAGCCGCACAGCGACAGCTCGGAGAACACCACGAGGTCGGACTGCGCGGCCGCGGCCTCCTGCGCGGCGGCGATCATGCGCTCGACGTTGCCTTCGATGTCGCCCACGGTGAGGTTCAACTGGGCCAGGGTGATGCGGAGCATGGGGTCTTTCCTTTCTGTCTTTCTTCTTCAAGCGGCGATGGTTCGGTGGCGGGGCGGCGGCGTGCCGCGGCACCTCATGGCGGTGGCACGTTGAACACCTGCCGCAGGTAGGCCAGGTAGGTTTCGTCGTCGCACAGCGTCTTGCCCGGGCTGTCCGAGAGCTTGGCCACCGGCTGGCCGTTGGCGTGGGTGATCTTCATCACGATGTTGAGCGGCGCCACGCCCATGTCGTTGGTGAGCTGCGTGCCGATGCCGAAGCCCAGTTGTACCCGGTCGCTGAAATGGCGGTGCAGCGACAGCGCCTTGTCCACGTTCAGCCCGTCCGAGAACACGAGCCGCTTGGTGTGCGCGTCGATGCGCAGGCGGGCGTAGTGCGCCAGCGCCTTCTCGCCCCAGGCCACCGGGTCGCCCGAATCGTGGCGCAGGCCGTCGAACAGCTTGGCGAAGTACAGGTCGAAGTCGGCCAGGAAGGCATCCATGCCCACCGTGTCGGTCAGCGCGATCCCGAGGTCGCCCCGGTACTCCTGCACCCAGTCCTCCAGCGCGGCTTTTTGAAAATCGCGCAGCCGCACGCCCAGGGCCTGGTAGGTCTGCAAATACTCGTGCGCCATGGTGCCGATGGGCACCAGGTTCAGGTCGCGCGCCAGCATCACGTTGGAGGTGCCCTTGAACCACTGCGGCGCCTGCTGTGCGAAGGCTTGCACCACCTCGCGCTGCCACGCACCGCTGTAGCGCCGGCGCAGCCCGAAGTCGAACATCTCGAACGGGTGCGTGCGCTCGGACTCGCCCGAGAGCGCCTGCACGTGCGCGATCTTGTCCGCCAGCCGGCGGCGCCCCTCGGCCAGCGCCGCGGCCGGATCGAAGCGGCGGAAATACAGCTCGTTCACGATCGCCAGCACGAAGATCTCGAACCCCATCACATGCACCTGCGGGCCGCGCGCCACGATGTGCAGGTCGCCGCCCTCGGCCCGTGCCTCGATGAACGCGCGCTGGAACTGGAACAGACGCAGAAAGTCCACGAAGTCGCTTTTGATGAAGCGCAGGCCGGCCAGGTAATCCAGCTCGCCCCGGGAAAACCGCAGCGTGCACAGCGCGTCCAGCGCCGCGTTCACTTCGTCGAGCAACTCGGCCAGCGGATAGGCCGGCCGGTTGCGACAGACGAAGCGGTATTCGGCCTGCGTCTGCGGGTGGCCGTGCAGCAGCGCCTGCCACATCGTGAATTTGTAGAGGTCGGTATCGAGCAGGCTGGTGATGACGGGTTGCATGGCGTTTGCTATTGTTTTAGGAGTGAATGCCGGGATGGAATATGCGCTAGAGGCGGATTTCATCGCTGCGCGCCAGTTGCGCTCCCTGGGCCTGCAGGGCGTCCAGAAAGTCCTGCTGCTGCGCCCCGAAACCGGCCACGGGCGCCATGCAGTCGGTCAGCAGCACGAGGCGGTCGGCCCGCCAGCCCGGCTGCAGCCGGGGCAGGTGCTGCACGATGTGCTCGGTGGTGGCGCGCACGCAGTGGCTGCCGGCCTCGCCCGCGATGACGAGGCGGTCCGCTGCGCCCAGCGACTGGAGCAGCCGGGTGTTGAGCCGCGTGGCGGGGTCGTCGGCATAGGGCACCTCGGCCTCGATGGCGCTGTAGTGCTCGGTCCAGGGGTTGGTGCCCTTGAACACGGGGTGCACCGCGCGTTGGCGCTGTGCCTGCCACGCGCCGCAGGCGGCCAGCACGTCGGCATGCACGCCGTGGCCCCAGCTGCCGATCTCGCAGTGCACGGGCCACACCATCAGCGTGTAGCGCCCTTGTGCCTCCAGCGCGTCCAGGTAGGCCAACACGCGGGGCAGGGCTGCGGCATCGCGCGGGGCGAACGCGCCGGCGCGCACCTGCGCCGCGGTGATGGTCGTGAACGGGGCGGCCTCGCCGCCGTCGCCCTGGCGCCAGAACGGGGGGTGCGCCACGTCGTAGCGCTGGTGCGAGTCGAGCGTGACGGTGATCGCCTCCAGCGCCTGGCCATGTCGCCGGATGAAGGCGGCCAGGCGCTGCATGTCGGCATGGGCGCCGGGCACGGGCAAGGCGGGGGCGATGGGCTGGCCGGTGAGCGGGTGCGCCGGCTGCCAATCGGTGGGCAGGTCGCAGAAATCGTTCTGGGGGTCGATCACCAGCAACTGGGTCGTCATGGAGCGGTTCATGGATCGGGTCATGGTGCAAGGTCCTCGGTGCGATGGGTGCAGTCTATTCCTGTTAGTTTGATTTTGCAACTAAGTAAATCGCAAGGCATTGTCACGAAATGAAAAGCCGGCCGAAGTGGCTTGATGGGTGGCATCGGCATTCCGGGAGTGGTAGGCTCGTTCGTCCAATCCTGCACATAACCACCCCCTTGATGTCCTCCGCCGCTTCGCCCGCCGTCATCTGCACCGTGGATACCGTGCTGCTCACGCTGCAGGGCGGCGCCCTCCACGCACTGCTCGTGCGCCGCGACAAGGCCCCCTATGCCGGCGCGTGGGCTTTGCCGGGGGGCTACATCCACGCGCAGGACGATGCCGATGCCCAGGCCAGCGCCGCGCGCGTGCTGCGCGAGAAGGCCGGATTGCAAAGCCCTTACCTGGAGCAGCTCGCCACGTTCTCGGGCCTGGCGCGCGACCCGAGGGGCTGGTCGCTGGCGGTGGCGTATTGCGCGCTCGTGCCTGGCGAGGCGCTCCAGGGCATCCCGCCCCGGCAGGGCGTGAAGCTGGTGCCGGTCGATGCCTTGCCACCCCTGCCGTTCGACCACCGCGCCATGGTGGATGCGGCGCTGGCGCGCGTGCGCAGCAAGAGCCTGTATTCCTCGCTGCCCGTGCACCTGTGCGGCGACGCATTCACCCTGCCGCAACTGCAGGCGGTGTATGAGGCGGTGCTGGGCGAGCCGCTCAACAAGGTGAGCTTTCGCCGCAAGATGGACGAGCTGGACATGCTCGAACCCGTGCCCGGCCTAGTGCAGGGCGGCGCCCACCGGCCCGCGCAGATGTACCGCCTGCGCCCCGCGTTCCGCAAGGCCCTGGCACTGTCGTCCCGCGCGCTCTGAACAGAAAAAAGCCCCTTTCGGGGCTTGGGGGGGAACGGCGCGAGACGCATCTCAGGCGGCGACCGCCTTGGCTTCGTCGTAGGTTTGCAGGTACTGCTTCGCCAGTTCGGTCTTCTGCTTTTCGGTGAGCAGCTTGCCAGCCATCTGGAAGAACCGGTGTTCCTCTTCCTCCAGATGGTGCCGCACCTTCTCACCCAGCTTTTTGGCCACTGCCAGCCACGCGGAGCTGCCGGGGTCGGCCGCCTCCAGGTCTTCGACCAGTTCGTCCAGCGCATGGTGTTCCGCGATGGCGTGGCGCGACAGGTCGATGCCGGCATCGTGCTCCATGAGCGGTCGGTAGAAGTGGCGGTCTTCGGCCAATTCATGGGCCGCCAGTTCGCGCTTGAGCTCGATGAACCGCTCGTGCCGCTCCGGGGTGTCGCCGCTGGTGGCCTCCACCTTGCGGACCATGTCGCGCTGCCGCTCGTGGCTTTCGCGCAGGGCTTCGAAGATGTTCATGCGCGGTGCCCCTTACTTGAGGGCCTTGCGTGCCGCGCCGATGCCCAGCACGGCCAGCACGACGAACACCACGGCGATCACCAGGAAGATGAAGAACAGGATCTTCGCGATGCCGGCAGCGCCCGCGGCGACCCCGGTGAACCCCAGCGCGCCGGCGATGAGGGAAATGATGGCGAAAACGATGGCGTACTTCAGCATGGCAGAGCTCCTAGAAAAGTCAGTGCATGCACTGGATGGTGGATGCAAGGACGATAAGTGCCATGGAAGCGCCCCACCCGTCGGCCGGGGCGGGGCATGGGCGTAGGAGGGGGCCGATGCGGTGGGCGCCTGCCGTTCGCGCGGCGGCATTGCCCCGCCGGCAGGGCGCCGCCCTGGCGCCCTCAGGGGCTCAGCGCCCGGCGGCCGCCTGCAGCGCTGCGGCCTTGCCGGTCTTCTGGTGAAGGCCCGCCCTGCGGGCCTTCACATCGCTGCGCGATATGGGCCGTCGCCGAAGGCGTTGCCAAACCACGCAGAAACCACGCGGATCGCGTGGCGGGCTTATCGTCCCGCAGCCGCCCGCAATGCCGCTGCCTTGTCGGTTTTTTCCCAGGTGAACTCGGGCTCTTCGCGGCCGAAGTGGCCGTAGGCGGCGGTCTTTTCGTAGATGGGACGCAGCAGGTCGAGCATCTGGATGATGCCCTTGGGGCGCAGGTCGAAGTGCTCCTGCACCAGCTTGGCGATCTGGTCGTCCGGGATCACGCCCGTGCCTTCGGTATACACCGTCACGTTCATGGGGCGGGCCACGCCGATGGCGTAGGCCACCTGGATCTGGCACTGGCGCGCCAGGCCTGCGGCGACGATGTTCTTGGCCACGTAGCGCGCGGCGTAGGCGGCCGAGCGGTCCACCTTCGTCGGGTCCTTGCCGCTGAACGCGCCGCCGCCGTGGGGGCAGGCGCCGCCGTAGGTGTCCACGATGATCTTGCGGCCGGTCAGGCCGCAATCGCCTTGCGGGCCGCCGATGACGAAGCGGCCGGTGGGGTTGATCAGGTACTTGGTGTCCTGAAGCCACTCGCTGGGCAGCACGGGCTTGATGATTTCCTCGATGATGGCTTCGGTGAAGCTGGCCTTCATCTTGGTGGAGGTCTCACTCTGGTCGGGGTGGTGCTGGGTGGAGAGCACCACCGTGTCGATGCTGTGGGGCTTGCCGTCCACGTAGCGCATCGTGACCTGGCTCTTGGCGTCGGGCCGCAGGAAGGGCAGGCGCCCGTCCTTGCGCAACTGGGCCTGGCGCTCGACCAGGCGGTGGGCGTAGTAGATGGGCGCGGGCATCAGCTCGGGCGTTTCGTCGCAGGCGTAGCCGAACATCAGGCCCTGGTCGCCGGCACCGGTGTTCAGGTGGTCGTCGCTCGCCTGGTCCACGCCCTGGGCGATGTCGTTGCTCTGCTTGTCGTAGGCCACCAGCACCGCACAGCCCTTGTAATCGATGCCGTAGTCGGTGTTGTCGTAGCCGATGCGCTTGATGGTGTCGCGCGCGATCTGGATGTAGTCCACATGCGCGTTGGTGGTGATCTCGCCCGCCAGCACCACCAGCCCGGTGTTGGTGAGGGTCTCGGCCGCCACGCGGCTGCGGGGGTCCTGCTTGAAGATCGCGTCGAGAATCGCGTCGGAAATCTGGTCGGCGACCTTGTCGGGGTGGCCTTCCGAGACGGATTCGGAGGTGAAAAGGAAATCGTTCGCCATTTGAATAAACTCCTGTGTTCCGGCATTTTGGGCGTTGCCCTCAGCCTTGGGAGCTTTGGCGAACGCTTTAGCAGATTTGTTTTACGTCGCCCTGCAAGTTGCTCATTTAACTCAGCGACCGCGCCATTTTAATGCCAACCCTTTTCCGTTTCCTTTCGCGGCTTCCGCTCTGGCTCGCCCATGCCCTCGGCGCGGCCGCGGGCTGGCTGGTTTTCTGCCTCTCGCCCACCTACCGGCGGCGCTTTCGCGAGAACGCGGCGCGGGCCGGCTATTCGTTCGGCCAGGTGCGTGCGGCCGTGGGCCACGCCGGCCGCATGGCGGCCGAACTGCCCCGCCTGTGGCTTCGCGAGCAGACGCCGTGCCGCATCGAGAACGCCGCCGTGGTCGAGCGGGCCTGGGAAGCGGGCAAGGGCATCGTCTTTCTCACGCCGCACCTGGGCTGCTTCGAGCTGTCGGTGCAGGCCGCGGCCCAGCGCTGGGCCGCCGAGCGCGGACCCATCACCATCCTGTACCGCCCCGCGCGCCAGCCCTGGCTGGCCGGCGTGATGGCCACCGCGCGCAACCGCCCCGGCATCCGCGCGGTGCCCACGGCGCTGACGGGCGTGCGCCAGATGATCAAGGCGCTGCGCCGCGGCGAGGCCGTGGGCCTGCTGCCCGACCAGGTCCCGCCGCAAGGCCAGGGCGTGTGGTCGCCGTTCTTCGGCCGCGAGGCCTACACCATGACCCTGGCCGCGCGGCTGGCGCAGCAGACGGGCGCGGCCGTGGTGCTGGCGCGCTGCGAGCGGCTGGGCGCCGGCCGCGGCTATGTCTTGCATTTCGAGGAGTTGTCCGTGCCCCTGTCCGAAGACCTTGACGCGGCCGTGCTGCAGATCAACCAGGCGATGGAGCGCACCATCCGCCAGAGCCCCGACCAGTACCTGTGGGGCTATGCCCGCTACAAGCAGCCGCGGGCCGAAGCGCACGCCGCGGGGGCCGCGGCATGACGGGCCGCATGAACGTGTGGCTGATGGGCGTGTTGGCCCGCCTGCCGCTGCCGGTGCTGCGCGGCCTGGGCTGGGCGATCGGCCAGGTGCTCTACCTGCTGGCCGCGCCGCGCCGCAAGGTGGCGCTGCGCAATCTGGAGCTGTGCTTTCCCGATGCGTCCCCCGCCCAGCGGCGCGCCTGGGCCCGCGAGACCTTCGTGCGCTTTTGCCAGACCTGGCTGGACCGCAGCTGGCTGTGGATGGCGCCGCGCGCGGTGGTCGAAAAGCGGCTCACCATCCACGGAGCGCTGCACGAGCTGGACGGCGACGCGCCCACCATCATCTTCGCGCCGCATTTCCTCGGCATGGATGCGGCGGGCACGGCGCTCACCCTGCAGACCGACCGGGCCTTCACCTCGATCTTCACGCCGCACCCGGACCCGGCCGTGGACGCCTGGCTGTTCGCGGGCCGCCAGCGCTTCGGCAACGTGCGCATGCTCAACCGGGGCGACGGCGTCAAGCCCATCCTGAGCGGGCTGCGCAAGGGCGGGCTGCTCTATTTGCTGCCCGACATGGATTTCGGCCCCAGCGAGTCGGTCTTCGTGCCGTTCTACGGCGTGCGCGCGGCGACGATTCCCTCTCTTTCGCGTTTCGCCCGCCTGGGCCGCGCCAAGGTCGTGCCGCTGGTGGGGCGCCTGACCCCCACCGGCTACAGCGCCGAGATGATGCCGGCCTGGGAAAACTTCCCGACCGAGGACGCCGAAGCCGACACGGCCCGCATGAACCGCGAGCTGCAGCAGTGGATCGACACCATGCCGGGCCAGTACTACTGGGTGCACAAGCGCTTCAAGTCGCGCCCGGACGGCGAGCCGTCGGTGTACCAAAAATAAAAGCAATTTGTAGCCGAATCGTTGCCATGCCGGCGTTTTGATTGCCTGTATTGCTATTGATTTTGTAGCGTTCCAGGCGTCAGGCTTTCGGTGATGGCCTGGATCACCGCCGCCGGCTGCTCGTGCACGATCCAGTGCGAGGCGCCCGGCACCTCGGTGCGGGTGAGCGAAGGCACCCATTGCGCGAGCCCCTGCAGCAGCCCCGGCAGCAGGGCCGGGTCTTGCAGGCCCCAGACCACCCGCGTGGGCACGTTCACGGTGAGCATCGAGTCCGGCAGGGTGAGCGCGCTGGCTGCGGCATCGCCTTCGCGCGGCGGGCGCAGGGGGCTGGCGCGGTAGTAGTTGCACGGGCCGGTGAGGCCGCCGTTCCAGGTGGCGCGGTACTGGCCGCGCACCTCGGGTGTGAGCCACTCGGGCGCGGCGCCGTCCGGCCGGTCGAAGAAACCGAACAGGCGCCTGAAGTCGTCCGCCGCAAGCAGCGCCTCGGCGTCCGGACGGCAGAGAAAGTGCATGTACTGGCTGGCCGCCTGCTGGGCCGGGTTGTTCTGCAGCTCGCGCAGGAACGTGCCCGGATGCGGCGAATTGACGATCACCAGCCGCTGCATCAACTCAGGCCGCTGGTTGGCCAGGTTCCAGGCCACTGCGCCGCCCCAGTCGTGCGCGATCAGCGCGGCCAGGGGCTGCGAGTCGCCGCATTCGGCCGCGATCAGGGCCGTGATGTCCTGCACCAGGTGCTTGGCGCGGTAGGCGGCCACGTCCGGCGGGGCGCTCGACGGCGCGAAGCCGCGCAGCCAGGGCGCCACGCAGCGGTACCCGCCGTGGGCCGGGTCGGCGAAGTGCTCCTGCAGCGCATCCCAGATGAAGGCGCCTTCGGGAAACCCGTGCAGGAACAGCAGCACCGGGCGGCCGCGCTCGCCGCGGGTGCGGCAGTGCAGCGTGGTGCCGTGGGGCAGGGCGTGCGCAATGGTGTCGATCATGGTGCTCTGCCTTGGATCGCAGCCCGCGCATGACCTGTCTGCGCGGGCGCCTAGTTGTCTTCCGAATCCTCGTCCAGGGGCGCCTCTTCGGTGCCGTCCTGCGCCTCGGGCGACGGGCCGGCCACCGGGTGGGACCACTGCCACAGCAGTTGCGCCACCTCGTCCACCCCTTGCTTCTTGAGGGCCGAGAACATCTTGACCTCGCCGCCGCCGGCCTGCAGTCGCGTGATGGACAGCGCCTTGGCCTGCTCGGCGCGGGTGAGCTTGTCGGCCTTGGTGAGCAGCACCAGGAACTTCAGGCCCGCCTCGACGCGGTGGCGCACGGCCTCCAGCAGCGCTTCGTCCAGCTCGGTCAGGCCCAGGCGCGGGTCGCACAGCAGCACGATGCCGGTCAGGCTCTGGCGGGTGACCAGGTAGCTCAGCATCACCTGCTGCCAGCGGATCTTGTCCGAGCGCGACACGGCGGCGTAGCCGTAGCCGGGCAGGTCGGCCAGCACCGCGTCGGTCACGCCCTGCTTGCCCAGCGAGAACAGATTGATGTGCTGCGTGCGCCCGGGCTTCTTGGAGGCGAAGGCCAGCTGCTTTTGCTGCGTGAGCGTGTTGATGCAGGTGGACTTGCCGGCGTTGGAGCGGCCGACGAAGGCGATCTCGGGCACCTCGATGGGGGGCAGGTGGTGCAGTTGCGCCGCCGTCGTCAGGAACCGCGTGGTGTGCATCCACCCCATGGCGACTTTGGCGTCCGGTGCGGGCGGGAGGGAGCCAGCAACTGGCGCATGTGATGTAGTCGTCATAACGGGGGTTACCAAGGATAGAGGGCCAGGGGGTCGCATTGTAGAATCGCGCCGTTTTGCGCCCATAACACAAGAACCCTCGATATGAAGAAATTGCTTGCTCCCATGCTGATGGCTGCCGTGCTGGCAGTTGCTGCTTTCCCGGCTTTATCGCAGGGGCACGCCCCTGCCGCAGCGGCGCAAAAACCGGCCAAGCCGGACCTGGTCAAGGGCGAAGCCACCTTCACCGCCGTGTGCGTGGCCTGCCACGCGGCCGATGGCAACTCCGCCATCGCCATCAACCCCAAGCTGGCCCAGCAGCACCCCGAATACCTCGTCAAGCAGTTGCAGGAGTTCAAGTCCGGCAAGCGCAACAACCCCGTCATGAAGGGCTTCGCCTCGGCCCTGTCCGATGACGACATGCGCAACATCGCCTGGTGGGTGGCGTCCAAGCAGGCCAAGCCGGGCTTCGCCAAGGACAAGGAACTCGTCGCCCTGGGCGAGCGCATCTACCGCGGCGGCATCGCCGACCGCAACATCGCCGCCTGCGCCGGCTGCCACAGCCCCAACGGCGCGGGCATTCCGGTGCAGTACCCCCGCCTGTCGGGCCAGCACGCCGACTACACCGCCGCGCAGCTCGTCGCCTTCCGCGACGGCGTGCGCAGCAACAGCCTGCAGATGACGCAGGTCGCCGCCAAGCTCAACGACCGCGAGATCAAGGCCGTCGCCGACTACATCGCTGGCCTGCGTTGACTTCGGGATCAATCCCCCGGGCCGGCCACCGTGCCGCGCCCCTGAACCAACCGCCGATAATCACACCCAAGACGGGCGGGTCCATCTGAACGGATGGCCCGCCCTTTTGTCTTTCGTCCATGTCTGAAACCACCCACGGCATCCGCATCCACACCCGCTCGCAGGCCATGCGCGCGGCGGTGGAACTGCTGTCGTCCATGCGCTTCGCCATCTCGCTGCTGACGGTGATCTGCATCGCCTCGGTGATCGGCACGGTGCTCAAGCAGCACGAGCCCGCCGCCAACTACGTGAACCAGTTCGGGCCGTTTTGGGCCGAGCTGTTCATGGCGCTCAAGCTCAACGCGGTATACAGCGCGTGGTGGTTCCTTCTGATCCTGGCGTTCCTGGTGGCGAGCACCTCGCTGTGCATCGCGCGCAATGGCCCGCGCTACCTGGCCGACGTGCGCAACTACAAGGAAAACGTGCGCGAGCAAAGCCTGGAGGCCTTCGGGCTGCGGGCCAAAGGGCCGCTGCCCGGCGAAACCCCCGAGGCCGCCGCGCGCCGCATCGGCGACATGCTGGCCGGCGGCGGCTGGAAGGTGCGGCTGCAGCAGCGCACCACGCCGGCCGGGCCTGGAACGGGCTGGATGGTGGCGGCCAAGGCGGGTGCGGCCAACAAGATCGGCTACATCGCGGCGCACAGCGCCATCGTGCTGGTGTGCGTGGGCGGCCTGCTGGACGGCGACCTGGTCGTGCGCGCGCAGATGTGGCTGGGCGGCAAGACGCCGTACAACGGCGGCGGATTGATCTCCGAGGTCCGGCCCGAGCACCGCCTGTCCGAGCGCAACCCGACCTTCCGCGGAAATCTGCTGGTGGCCGAGGGCACGCAGTCGAGCACCGCCATCCTGAACCAGTCCGACGGCGTGCTGCTGCAGGAGTTGCCCTTCGCCATCGAGCTCAAGAAGTTCATCGTCGAGCACTACTCCACCGGCATGCCCAAGCTCTTCGCGAGCGAGATCGTCATCCACGACAAGGCCACCGGAGAGGCCACACCCGCGCGCGTGGAGGTCAACCATCCTGCGAGCTACCGCGGCATCGAGATCTACCAGTCGAGCTTCGACGATGGCGGCTCGCGCCTGCAACTGCGCGCGGTGCCGCTCGCGCCCGGCATAGCGCCTTTCGACGTGGAGGGCGTGGTGGGCAGCTCCACGCCGCTCACCGCCAGCGCCGCGGGCCAGCCGTTCACGCTGGAGTTCACCGCGCTGCGCACCATCAACGTCGAGAACTTCACCGACACCGGCGCCGTCACCTCCGGCGCGGACGTGCGCAAGGTGGACCTGCGCCAGGCCATCGAGGCGCGCCTGGGCGCGGGCAACAAGACGGTGACCCGCAAGGAGCTGCGCAACATCGGCCCCAGCGTGAGCTACAAGCTGCGCGACGCGGCGGGCCAGGCGCGCGAGTTCCACAACTACATGCTGCCGCTGGACGCGGGCGACGGGCAGCCCGCCTTCCTGCTCGGCGTGCGCGACACGCCGTCCGAGCCGTTTCGCTTCCTGCGCATTCCGGTGGACGACCAGGGCAGCATGCAGGGCTTCGTGCGCATGCGCGTGGCGCTGGCCGATCCGGCGCTGCGCGAGCAGGCGGTGCGCCGCTACGTGGCCAAGGCGGTGGATCCCGCGCGCCCCGAGCTGGCCGAGCAGCTGGCGCAATCGACCGTGCGCGCCTTGTCGCTCTTTGCCGGGGCGGACGCCGGCACGCCAGGCGCCACCACGGGCAAGGGCGGCACGCCGGGCCGCGGGGGCCTGCAGGCGATTTCGGACTTCATGGAAGCCAACGTGCCGCCGGCCGAACGCGAGCGTGCGGGCGAGGTGCTGATCCGCATCCTGAACGGCGCGCTGTTCGAGCTGGCCCAGCTGACGCGCGAGCGCGCGGGCCTGAAACCCCTGGCGCAGAGCGATGCCACCCAGGCGTTCATGACGCAGGCGGTGCTGTCGCTCAGCGACGCGCAGGCCTACCCCGTGCCCGTGGCGTTCGAACTCAAGGACTTCACCCAGGTGCAGGCCAGCGTCTTCCAGGTGGCCCGCGCGCCGGGCAAGAACATCGTGTACCTTGGCTGCGCGCTGCTGATCATCGGCGTGTTTTCGATGCTCTACGTGCGCGAACGGCGCCTGTGGGTGTGGCTGGTGCCCAAGGACGGGGGCGCCCAGGCCACCATGGCGCTGTCGAGCAACCGCAAGACCCTGGACGGCGACCGCGAGTTCGCCCGGCTCACCGACAAACTCATCGGGGCGCGGCCCCACGGAGACACCGCATGAACACCGCCGCCACGGACGCTGCCCGCGATCGCACGAATCGCACTGACCGCACCATCACCCTGAACGAGGGGTTCCTGGCCCGGCGCAATGCCTTCGACTGGGTCTTCGCGGCGCTGGTCGCGGCGGGCGGGCTGTTCGCGCTGCAGCGCTACGGCGCGTTCATGGATGTTTACGAAAAAGGCATCCTGCTCGGTGCCATTCCCTGCACCGTGTGGCTGGGCTGGTTCTGGCGGCCGCTGCGGGTGCTGATGGTGGTGGTGGCCGCCTTCGCCCTGGCGGCCATCGGCCTGTACCAGCAGGGCGGGGCCGGCAGCCTGGCGCGTGCCGACACGGTGTTCGGCCTCAAGTATTTCCTGTCCAGCCAGTCGGCCATCCTGTGGATGAGCATGCTGTTCTTCATGAGCACGGCGTTCTACTGGATCGGCATGTTCTCCCGCGGCGAGGGCCGCACCCTGTCGCTGCTGGGCTCGCGCCTGGCGTGGGTGGGCATCGGCATGGCGCTCATCGGCACGCTGGTGCGCTGGTACGAGAGCTACCTCATCGGCGCCGACGTGGGCCACATCCCGGTCAGCAACCTGTACGAGGTGTTCGTGCTGTTTTGCTGGATGACGGCGGCCTTCTACCTCTATTACGAAGCGCAGTACGAGACCCGCGCGCTGGGCGGCTTCGTCATGCTGGTGGTCAGCGCCGCCGTGGGCTTTCTGCTCTGGTACACCGTGGTGCGCGAGGCGCACGAGATCCAGCCCCTGGTGCCGGCCCTGAAGAGCTGGTGGATGAAGCTGCACGTGCCCGCCAACTTCATCGGCTACGGCACCTTCGCGCTGTCGGCCATGGTGGCGTTCGCCTACCTCATCAAGCAGCAGGCCGGCGAGACGCGCTGGTACAAGCTCGCGCCCCTGTGGCTGTTGGGCGTGGTGCTGTGCTTCGAGCCCATCGTGTTCCGCCAGGGCGCCACCGAGAACGGCGGCGGCTACTGGATGGTGTATTTCGGCGTGTCGGCGTTCATCGTGGCGGGCATCCTGCTCGGGCGCCGGCGCATCGCGGCCCGGCTGCCGTCCTTCGAGGTACTGGACGATGTCATGTACAAGGCCATCGCCGTGGGCTTCGCCTTCTTCACCATCGCCACGGTGCTGGGCGCGCTCTGGGCGGCCGAGGCCTGGGGCGGCTACTGGAGCTGGGATCCCAAGGAGACCTGGGCGCTGATCGTGTGGCTCAACTACGCGGCCTGGCTGCACATGCGCCTGATGAAGGGCCTGCGCGGCACCGTGTCCGCCTGGTGGGCGCTGGTGGGGCTGGGCGTGACCACGTTCGCCTTCCTGGGCGTGAACATGTGGCTGTCGGGGCTGCACAGCTACGGAACGTTGTAGCCCACAATGAATCCTTTCGGGGCCGGTGCGCGTATAACCGGCATCGTCCCCCCGAACCACAAGGATTCCCCATGCCGATTCCCCGCAGAGACAACGGCTTCATCCACGCCGCCAGCAGCGAAATCACCCCCCGCGCCGTCTACGAGGGCCGGCGCGACCTCATCAAGCTCATGGCCGGCGGCGCTGCCGGGGCGGCCCTGGCCACCTGGGCCGCACGCGATGCCGGCGCCCAGGCCGCGCGTCCGGGCAAGCTGGCGGCCCTGGCCGGCGGCAAATCGGCGGTGGCGGGCGCCAACACCATGGAAAAGGTGACCGACTACAAGGACGCCAGCACCTACAACAACTACTACGAGTTCGGCGTGGACAAGGCCGACCCGGCCCGCAACGCCCACACCCTGAAGACCACGCCCTGGACGGTCGAGGTGGAGGGGCTGGTCAACAAGCCGGGCAAGTTCGGCATTGAGGACCTCATAAAGCTCAGCGCCCAGGAAGAGCGCATCTACCGCCTGCGCTGCGTCGAGGGCTGGTCCATGGTGATTCCGTGGGTGGGCTACTCGCTGGCCGAGCTGCTCAAGCGTGTGGAGCCGCAGGGCAGCGCCAAGTACGTGGAGTTCGTCACGCTGGCCGACAAGAAGACCATGCCCTTCGTCGGCTCCGCCGTGCTCGACTGGCCCTACACCGAAGGGCTGCGCATGGACGAGGCCATGCACCCGCTCACGCTGCTCACCTTCGGCATGTACGGCGAGGTGCTGCCCAACCAGAACGGTGCGCCGGTGCGGCTGGTGGTGCCCTGGAAATACGGCTTCAAGAGCGCCAAGAGCATCGTCAAGATCCGCCTGACCGACAAGGAGCCGGGCACGGCCTGGAACAAGGCCGCCAAGCAGGAATACGGCTTTTATTCCAACGTGAACCCGAACGTGGACCACCCGCGCTGGAGCCAGGCCACCGAGCGGCGCATCGGCGAGGACGGCCTGTTCGCCAAGAAGCGCAAGACGCTGATGTTCAACGGCTACGAGGCCCAGGTGGCTTCGCTGTACGCCGGAATGGACCTGAAGAAGTTCTACTGACCCGTTCCGCGTCCGACATCCCGCCTCCAGCGCCTTCGAGGGCCGCCGCCATGAAAAAACTGCTGATGCATCCCGCCGCCAAGCCGGTGGTGTTCGCCCTGTGCCTGTTGCCGCTGGCTTGGCTGGTGTTCGGCGCCGCCACCGACCGGCTCGGCCCCAACCCGGCCGAGACGCTGATCCGGTCCAGTGGCGACTGGACGCTGCGGGCCCTGTGCCTGGCGCTGGCGGTGACGCCGCTGCGCGTCATCACGGGCACCCCGGCCCTGGCGCGCTTTCGGCGCATGCTGGGGCTGTTCGTGTATTTCTATGCGGTGCTGCACCTCATGGCCTACGCCTGGCTGGACATGGGCTTCGACTGGCCGGAGATCGTGTACGACATCGGCAAGCGGCCCTTCATCCTGGTGGGCACGCTGGCCATCGTGCTGCTCACGCTGCTGGCGGCCACCTCGTTCAACCGCGCCATCCGCTGGCTGGGCGCCAAGCGCTGGCAGGCGCTGCACCGGATCGTCTACGCGGTCGCAGGGTTGGCGCTGCTGCACTTTTTCTGGATGCGCGCGGGCAAGAACAACTTCGCCGAGGTGGCGGTGTACGCGGCCATCCTGGGCGCGCTGCTGGGCTGGCGCGTGTGGAAGCGCTACGCCCGGCGCCCGGTGGCCGCCCGCACGGCATGATGCTATTAAAAGAATAGCAATATGCCCTAGTAGTTATTGTGCTGGAGGCCCTTTTGGCTAGGATCGCCCCTGCACGGCGTGCAGGGCTGGCCGCACCTGCCGGGTGGCCGGGTCGATGAAGGCCGTGGGGAACTGGTAGGCCCGGTCGTCGAACAGGTCGATGCCGCACATCAGGTTCTCGATCCAGTCGAAGAAATCGCCGATGGCCTTCGGTCCCATGATCGGCGCGCCGTGCTGGGGCACCAGCATGGCGATGTCCATCTGCCGCACCATGCGCACCCACAGCCGCAGGATCTTGTTGGACACCATGTAGCGGCGGTGGAACCCTTCCATGCGCGGAATGTGCGGCGCCAGATCGGTCACGGGCTCGCGCGCCTCGGTGCCCGAGGTCATCGACACGCCCAGGTCCCCCGTGAAGAGGATGCGGCTGACCGGGTCGTAGAAGTGGAAGTTGCCCTCGGAATGCAGGAAATGCGCGGGCAGAAGCACCAGCTCGTGCCGCCCCAGCGGCAGGTGGCCGCCGCCGTCCGGCACGCCGATCACCCGGTTCTCCGTCTTGCCGACCTTGGTGAAATGCGGCGCGAAGCGCTCCCACACGCGCGAGATCACCAGCGTGGCCTTGGTGCTGGTCATCCAGCGGTCGAGCGAGGCGATGATGTCCGGGTCGGCATGTGAGGCGATCAGGTACGACAGCTTGTGCGGCGGGAAATGCTTGGACATTCCCATGAACAGCTCGTTGAAGGCGAGGTTGCCGCCCGGGTCGATGATGGCGCCCGTGTCGCCGTCCACGATCAGGAATTGATTGGCCTGAACGGCCTGCCCGTCCTCCTCGATGAGGTCAGAGAACATCAGGCAGGCGTGGTGCTTGTCTCGGTACAGTTCCAGCGGTTCCAGGGCCATGGCATGCAGCATTCTTGAAAAATGCCAATGTAGGCCGCGCCCCGTGCCGAGGGCTTGATGCGAATCAAGCGTTGGCCAGTCAGCCCACCAGTTTCTCGTGGCGGAAGGTGTCGGCCGCCGATTCGCGCGCGCGGATCAGGTGGGCCTGCGTGCCATCCACCAGCACTTCGGCCGGGCGGGCGCGCGTGTTGTAGTTGCTGCCCATCGAGCTGCAGTACGCGCCGGCCGACAGCACGGCCAGGTGGTCGCCCGGCTGCACAGCCAGCGTGCGGTCGCGGCCGATCCAGTCGCCGCTCTCGCACACCGGGCCCACCACGTCGTACACCCCGGCCGCTGCGCCGGCCGCGGCCGCCTGCACCGGCACGATGGCGTGGAACGCCTGGTACATCGCGGGGCGCGGCAGGTCGTTCATGGCCGCATCGACGATGCAGAAGTTTTTCTGCTCGCCGGGCTTCACGTACAGCACCTCGGTCACGCATACCCCGGCATTGCCCACCAGCGAGCGGCCGGGCTCGATCATGAAATGGCGGTCGCCGAAGCCGCGCGCATCCAGCTTGGCCAGCAGCTTGGCCCACAGCGCATCGGCGGCCGGTGGCGTGTCGCCGTTGTAGTCGATGCCCAGGCCGCCGCCGAAGTCGATGTGGTGGATCGGAATGCCTGCGGCCTCGATCTCCTGGATCAGGTCGAGCAGTCGGTCGGTGGCGTCGAGATATGGTGTCTCGTCCGTGATCTGCGAGCCGATGTGGAAGTCGATGCCGGCCACCTGCAGCCCTGGCAGCGACGCGGCGTGCCGGTAGGCCGCGACGATGCGCTCGTGCGCCACGCCGAACTTGTTGCCCTTGAGTCCGGTGGAAATGTAGGGGTGCGTCTTCGGGTCCACGTTGGGATTGACGCGGATGCTGATCGGCGCCTTCGTGCCGAAGGCCACGGCCACCTCGTTCAGCACGTCCAGTTCGGACTCGCTCTCGACGTTGAAGCAGCCGATGCCGGCCTGCAGGGCCTGCCGCATCTCGGCCCGCGTCTTGCCGACGCCCGAGAAGATGATCTTGCGCGGATCGCCGCCGGCGGCCAGCACGCGTTCCAGCTCGCCGCCGGACACGATGTCGAAACCGCAGCCCTGGCGTGCGAACAGCTGCAGCACGGCCAGCGACGAGTTCGCCTTCATGGCGTAGCAGATCTGCACCTGGCGGCCGGCAAAGCCGCGCTGGTAGGCGGCCAGCGCGTCCAGCATGGACGCTTGCGAATAGACGTACAGCGGCGTGCCTTGCTGCCGCGCCAGGTCGGCCAGGGGGAGTTGTTCGATGAACAGCGCGTCGCCACGGTAGGCGATGTGGGGATGGCCGGGCAGGGCAGGCAAGGTCATGGGGTCGGGGAGGAAGCGGAACGGGAGGGGGCGGTGGGGACGATCGGTGCCGGCGTGGGCGTGTCGCGCATCGGGTCCAGCGTCTGGGGCAGGGTGGCCCGCTGGCTGGCAGCGGGATCGGTGGGCAGGTACAGCGGGCCGCGCTGGCCGCAGCCCGACAGGGCCGCCGCACCCGCAGCAAGGGCAAGCGTCCTGACTAGAATTTGCGATGCTCTCAACATCCGCCGATTCTAATGACTGACCTCGAATTCCTGGACCACGCGGAAAAGCTCCTGCTCGCTGTCGAGCAAGGCTGCGATCGCATCAACGACACCTCGGACGCCGACCTGGACGCGCAACGCTCCGGAGGCATGGTGACCATCGCGTTCCAGAACGGCAGCCAGATCGTCATCAACCTGCAAAAGCCGCTGCACGAAATCTGGCTGGCCGCGCAGTCCGGCGGCTACCACTACCGGTTCGACGGCCAGCGCTGGATGGACACCAAGGGGGCGGGCGAGTTCTTCGAAGCCCTGGACCGCAGCGCCAGCGAGCAGTCGGGACTGGCGCTGTCTTTCGCGCCCTGAGCGCCTTCGGTCTGTAACAAAAAAGCCCTTGCGCGATGGCCGCGCAAGGGCTTTTCTTTGAGGGGACCGCGTGCCTGCGGTCCCTGGATCAATTGCGGAACAGATCCAGGATCCGGTTGCGCTCCTCGGTGGGCGGGGGCGTCTGCGGCGGCGATCCGGGCACGGCGGCGGAGGCGTCTTCCATGCCCACGCTGGCGACCCCGGCGTTGCGGGCGAACTCCTCATAGAACCATTCTCCACCCACGTTCACCACGCCGGGCGGCACGGTGGGCTCGGCCACCGGGACGCCCTTGAGCGCGCGCTCCATGAAGCTGATCCAGATCGGCAGGCTCAGCCCGCCGCCGGTTTCGCGGCTGCCCAGGTTGCGGGGCGTGTCGTAGCCGATCCAGGTCACCGCGGCCACCGTGGGCTGGAAACCGGCGAACCAGGCATCGACGGCATCGTTGGTCGTGCCGGTCTTGCCGTACAGGTCGGGGCGCTTGAGCGTGGCTTGCGCGCGCGCCGCCGTGCCGGAGCGGGTGACTTCCTGCAGCAGGCTGTCCATCACGAAGGCATTGCGCGCATCGATCGCACGGGGGTTGTCGGAGGTGGCCGGCGGCTGGAAGTCCGACAGGATGCGGCCCTTGTGGTCGGTGACGCGGCTGATCAGGTAGGGGTTCACGCGGTAGCCGCCGTTGGCGAACACCGAATAGGCCGACACCATCTGCATGGGCGTGACAGACCCCGCG
Source organism: Acidovorax sp. SUPP2825 (assembly GCF_030158995.1). NCBI lineage: Bacteria > Pseudomonadati > Pseudomonadota > Betaproteobacteria > Burkholderiales > Comamonadaceae > Acidovorax > Acidovorax sp. SUPP2825. The sequence goes on from NZ_BQXK01000005.1 coordinate 155,882, forward strand.
CCCAGCGCCATGGTCAGGTAGGGCGGGTGCTTTTCGGCGTCGAAGCCGAACTTGGACACCCACTCCTGCCCGTTCTTGGGGCCGACCGCCTGCAGGACGCGGATGGACACCACGTTCTTGGAGCGCGCCAGCGCGGTGCGCAAGGTCATCGGGCCGTCGTACTTGCCGTCGTAGTTCTTGGGCTCCCAGGGCTGGCCGCCCGTGACGCCGGCGCTGAAGAACAGCGGGGCATCGTTCACCACGGTAGCCGGCGTGAAGCCTTTTTCCAGCGCGGCCGAGTAGATGAACGGCTTGAAGCTCGACCCTGGCTGGCGCCATGCCTGCGTCACATGGTTGAACTTGTTCTTGTCGAAATCGAAGCCGCCCACCAGGGCCTTGATGGCGCCGGTGCGCGGATCGACCGCCACCAGGGCGCCCTCGACTTCCGGCAACTGGGTGATGTCCCAGGTCTTCTTGGGGGTCTGGATCACGCGGATCACGGCGCCGCGGCGAATCTTGACGTTCGGGGGCGCCTTGTCGCTCAGGCCCGACTGGGCGGGTTTCAGGCCGTCGCCGGTGATCTCGATCGGCTCCCCGCTGGCGCGCGCCGCCACGATCTTCTTGGGCGTGGCCTCCAGCACCACCGCCGACATCACGTCCCCGTTGTCGGGATGCAGGGCGAGCGTGTCGTCGATCACGTCCTCGGCTTCCTGGGCGTTGGTGGGCAGGGCCACGAACTTCTCGGGCCCGCGGTAGTGCTGGCGGCGTTCGTAATCCATGATGCCCTTGCGGAGGGCGACATAGGCCGCTTCCTGGTCACCGGCATTGAGGGTGGTGTAGACGTTCAGGCCGCGGGTGTAGGCCTCGTTGCCGTACTGGGCAAAGATGAGCTGGCGGGCCATTTCGGCCACGTACTCGGCGTGGATGCGGGTGGAATCCGGGCCGGAGCGGATCTTCAGGTCCTCTTCCTTGGCGGCGGCGGCCTCCTGCGCGGTGATGAAACCGTTCTCCTGCATGCGGTCGATGATGTACAGCTGGCGGATGCGGGCGCGCTTGGGGTTGCTGATGGGGTTGTAGGCCGAAGGGGCCTTGGGCAGCCCGGCCAGCATGGCGGCCTCCGCGATGGAAATGCTCTGCAGGGGCTTGCCGAAATAAGCCTCCGAAGCCGCCGCAAAACCGTATGCCCTGTTTCCGAGATAAATCTGATTCATGTAGATCTCGAGAATCTGGTTCTTGGTCAGCAGGTGCTCCAATTTGAAGGTTAGTAATATTTCGTAAATTTTCCGGGTAAATGTTTTTTCAGACGACAAATAAACGTTCCGGGCCACCTGCATCGTGATCGTCGAGGCGCCCTGGCTCTTCACGCGGCCCAGATTGGCCAGCGCTGCGCGCACCACGCCCTTGTAGTCCACGCCGCCATGCTGGAAGAAGCGTGCGTCTTCGATCGCCAGCACCGCATTGGTCATGACCTTGGGGATGTCCTGGATGGGGGTGAGGTTGCGCCGTTCCTCGCCGAACTCGCCCAGCAATGCGCCTTCGACCGAGTACACCCGCATCGGCAGCTTGGGCCGGTAGTCCGCCAGGTCCGAAATGTCCGGCAGATTGGGATAGGCCACCGCCAGCGCCACGGCGATCGTGAGCGCCACGCCCACGGCGCCGGCAGCCGCGAGTCCCAGCAACCACGCTGCGCTGCGGACGATCCAGCGCCACCATGCCGGCCGTTTCGGCGGATTCGGGTTGGGGGTCTTGTCGGTAGGTGATGACGGCATAGCGTTCCAGGAGAGAGCAACCGGCCATTATAAAAATATGGGACTCGGCCGTCTGCCAAATCGCTCGCGACGGTGGCGCACCTATACCACAGGCGCATGAATATCGGTATCGGAAGAGGCGGCAAATGAGCGTGTGCTTTTGACAACGTTCGCCCCGTAACAGCGCCGTAAAACTCTTGGCTGGCCTGCAACCTTACTGATAGCATTCATGTGAAGTGTTAAGTTTTGTTGCGTCAAATTGGCAAGTTACGGGGGCTAATCTTGATCTCTTTGGGGTCTTTGTTCAGTCGCCAGTCCGCGCCACTGCTGGGTATCGACATCAGTTCCTCGAGCGTCAAGCTGGTGGAGTTGGGGCGCGACAAGGCGGGAGGGCTGGTACTGGAGCGATGTGCGATCGAGCAGTTGGAGCGCGGTTGGATCACCGACGGCAACATCGAAAAATTCGATGAGGTCGCCGAGGCCCTGCGCCGGCTGGTCAAAAAGAGCGGCACCCGCACGAAAAACGTGGCGTTGGCCTTGCCGCCATCCGCCGTCATCACCAAGCGCATCACCTTGCCCGGCGGCATGTCCGAGCAGGAACTCGAAGTGCAGGTGGAATCCGAAGCCAACCAGTACATCCCGTTCTCGCTCGACGAAGTGAGCCTGGACTTCTGCGTGGTCGGCCCAAGCAAGAGCTCGCCCGGCGACGTCGATGTGCTGATCGCGGCGTCGCGCCGTGAGAAGGTGCAGGACCGCCAGGGCTTGGCCGAAGCGGCGGGCCTCAAGCCCGTGATCGTCGACATCGAATCGCATGCCTCCCGGCTGGCTGCGGGGCGCCTGATCGAAGCGCTGCCCAACCACGGCAACGATGCCTTGGTCGCGCTGTTCGAGGTCGGCGCCTTGACCACCAGCATGCAGGTGCTTCGCAACGACGAAGTGCTGTACGACCGCGACCAGGCCTTCGGCGGCGCGCAGCTGACGCAACTGATCGTGCGGCAATACGGGTTCTCGCTGGAAGAGGCCGAAGGCAAGAAGCGCAGCGGCGATCTGCCGGAGGACTACCAGTCGGCCGTGCTGCGTCCCTTCGTGGAAAGCATGGCACAGGAAATCGGCCGTGCCCTGCAGTTCTTCTTCACCAGCACGCCCTACAACCGGGTCGATCACATCATGCTCGCGGGTGGCTCAGCGCCGCTGCCAGGCTTGACCGAGGCCGTGACCCAGCATTCAGGCTGCGCCTGCACTGCCATCAATCCGTTCGACGGCATGGAGATCGGAAGCGCCGTACGATTGAAGAAGATGGTTCGCGAGGCGCCTTCCTACCTCACGTCATGTGGTCTGGCCATGCGGAGGTTTCTGCAGTGATTCTCATCAACCTGCTTCCCCATCGCGAGGCGGCCCGAAAACGCCGCAAGGAATCGTTCCAGGCAACGATGTTCGCGTCCTTTCTGGTGGGGCTCGCCATTGCCGGCGGTATCTATTGGTGGTACCAGATGGTCATCACCGCCCAGCAGGACAAGAACACGTTCCTGCAAAGCGAGATCAAGGTTCTGGAAGGCCAGATCAAGGAAATCGCGACCATCGAAGAAGAAATCGCGGCCCTTCGCGCGCGCCAGAAGGCCGTGGAGGACCTGCAGTCGGATCGTAATCTGCCGGTGCACTTGCTCAATGAGTTGGTTCAACAGCTGCCAGATGGGGTTTACGTTACCAATCTCAAGCAAGTCGACCAGGTGATCACGATGCAGGGGATGGCGCAATCGAACGAGCGTGTGTCGGAGATGCTGCGCAATCTGGCGGACAACACACCGTGGTTCTCCAAGCCCGAATTGTTAGAGATCGTTGCGGCCAACATCGCGCTGAACCCGAGGGAACAGCGCCGCGTGGCCTCCTTCAACCTCCGGTTTCGGCTGATGCGCACGAGCGAGGCGCAAAAAGCCATTGGCGCTGCAAGTACCCCTGCCACTGCGCCCAAAGCGGTTGGAAAGTGATCATGGCAACGAAAAAAGCGTCTTCCGTGGACTTTGTGGCGCTGCAATCCAGCTTGCAGCGGCAGTTCCGCAACCTCGATCCCAAAGATCCTTCTCTGTGGCCGGTGCTGCCGAGAATCCTGCTTTGCATCGCCATCGCGGCGGGCATCGCTACCTTCCTGTGGTTCTTCAAGCTGAATGAGTACGAGGCGGAGCTGGAAGCCGAGCAGGCCAAGGAACTCACCTTGCGCGCCGATTATGAAAAGAAGCTCGTAAAGGCCGTGAGTCTGGACGCGCTCAAGAAGCAGCGCGAGCAGGTGCAGCAGTATGTGATCCAGCTGGAAAAGCAGTTGCCGAGCAAGGCGGAGATGGCGGCTCTTTTGTCTGATATCAATCAGGCAGGCCTGGGTCGCAGTTTGCAGTTCGAATCGTTCAAGCCGGGCCAGATCGTGGTCAGGGATTATTATGCGGAGTTGCCGATTTCTATTAGAGTGACCGGCCGATACCATGATATCGGTGCATTTGCCGCTGATATTGCCAATCTTTCCCGGATCGTGACGCTGAATAATATTTCCATCCTCCCTGCAGGCAAGGATGGCGGCACCCTCACGATGGAAGCCACGGCGAGAACGTTCCGCTATCTGGACCCTGAAGAAATTCAGGCGCAGCGCCAGGCAGCGGGTGGAGCGAAGAAATGAGAATGTGGCACATCGCTTTGCTGGCAGTCTGCGCGGCGTTGATGGGTTGTGAATCTTCGGGTCAGGACGAGCTTCGCCAGTGGATGACGGATTTGCGTGCCAACACCAAGCCGCGCATTACCCCCCTTACCGAACCCAAGCAATTCCAGCCGCAGAACTATCAGGCGGATGGAGCAACGGATCCCTTCAATTCCATCAAATTGACGCAGGCACTGAGGCGTGACTCGACCCAATTGGCGGCCAATGCCACCTTGATTGCGCCGGAAATGGCGCGTCGCAAGGAGCCTTTGGAAGCTTATCCCCTGGATACCATGTCCATGGTCGGCAGTTTGAATAAAACCGGCACGCCGACAGCCTTGCTCAAGGTGGATAACTTGTTGTACCAGGTTCGAGTTGGTAATTACCTTGGACAGAATTATGGAAGGATTACCCAAATCACTGAAACAGCCATTCAGCTGCGGGAAATCGTTCAGGATGCAACGGGTGACTGGATAGAGCGTCAGACCACGCTTGATCTCCAAGAGGGGAAGAAATGATTCAGAAAAACAGTTTTGGTGCACGCTATCGGGCGTTGTTGTTGGCTGCTGTGGCATCGCTGGGCAGCACCTGGGCCTATGCCCAGACCGCCATCGAGGCCGTCCGAGGGGTCATGCAGGGCGGTACCGAATTGGTGCGCATCGATTTGTCGCAACCCCTTTCCACCCTGCCGACCGGTTTTGCCATTCAGGCCCCGGCCAGGATCGCGCTTGATTTTCCGGCGACGACCAATGCGACGGGCAAGTCGCTGGTGGAAGTCAACCAGGGCAATCTGAAGTCGGTGAACATCGTGCAGGCAGGCGACCGGTCCCGCGTCGTCCTGAACCTCAAACAACCCACGTCGTACCGTGCTGAAATCCAGGGCAAGTCCTTGATGGTGGCGCTGGAGCCCGTGTCGAACACGGCGGCGGCGCAACCGGCGCCGGTGGCGGTTTTTGCGGAAGACCGCAACAGCGATGTCCTGCCTTTGCGTGACCTCGACTTCCGCCGCGGCAGCGATGGTGCGGGCCGCGTGATCGTGGGCCTTGCCAACAACCAGGTCGGCGTGGACCTGCGTCAGCAAGGCAAGGGCCTGGTGGTCGAATTCCTGAAATCGTCGTTGCCGGAAGGTCTGCGCCGCCGCCTGGATGTGACGGATTTCGGCACCCCGGTGCAGATCGTCACGACATCGCAGCAAGGTGAGCGCGTTCGGATGACCATCGATCCCATCGGCGAGTGGGAGCACAGCGCCTACCAGAGCGACAACCAGTTCGTGGTGGAAATCCGCCAGAAGAAGGTGGACCTGAGCAAGCTGACGCAGGGCCCCGGGTTCAGCGGCGAAAAGCTGTCGCTCAATTTCCAGAACATCGAAGTGCGTTCATTGCTGCAGGTGATTGCGGACTTCACGAACTTCAACATCGTCACCTCCGACACCGTGACCGGCGCGCTCACGCTGCGTCTGAAGGACGTGCCATGGGATCAGGCCCTGCAGATCATCATGGACGCCAAGGGGCTCGGCATGCGCAAGTCCGGCACGGTGCTCTGGATCGCGCCCAAGGACGAAATCGACGCCCGCACCAAGAAGGACTACGAGGCGGCGCTCGCGATCCAGAAGCTCGAGCCACTGCGCACGCAAGCCTTCCAGCTGAACTATGCCAAGGCGGCCGACATGGTGACCCAACTGGCGACCAGCACGAACAGCGGCGGTACCAGCGGCACGTCCACGCGCTTTCTTTCCGAGCGTGGCAGTGCCATTTCCGAGCCTCGGACCAATCAGCTTTTCGTGACGGACACGCCGAGCAAGCTGGAAGAGGTGCGGCAACTGCTGTCGACGCTGGATGTGGCGGTGCGGCAGGTCATGATCGAAGCGCGGATTGTCGAAGCGCGCGATACCTTCGGCCGATCGCTCGGCGTCAAGCTGGGTGCGTCTGACCTGAGGGCCAGCCGCGGCGGCGACGGTGGCTACGGCATCGGTGGCAACAACCGTGTCGCCTTCGGCACGAGCTACAGCAACGCCGTGTCCACGAGCGGCGCCAGTTCCACAGCCACCGATCCTGGAGGCACGTTCGTCAATCTGCCGGCGCAGCTGTCCACGACAAGTGCGGTGGGCTCGTTTGCGCTGTCCATCTTCAATTCGGCGGCCAACCGTTTCCTGACCCTCGAGCTGTCGGCGATGGAGGCCGACGGCCAGGGCAAGATCGTGTCCAGCCCGCGTTTGATCACGGCAGACCAGACGAAGGCCTTGATCGAGCAGGGCACGGAGTACCCTTACTCCGTCACGGCCCCCAACGGCGCCACCACCATCGCCTTCAAGAAGGCGGTGTTGAAGCTGGAAGTGACGCCGCAGATCACTCCGGAGGGCAACATCATTCTTGATTTGGATGTCAACAAGGACAGCCGTGGCGAGAGCACGACGCAGGGCGTGGCCATCGACACCAAGCACATCAAGACCCAGGTGTTGATCGAAAATGGCGGGACCGTGGTGATCGGGGGTATCTTCGAGATGGAAGAAACCAACCAGGAAAATAAAATTCCCGTGCTGGGTGATGTGCCGGTGGTGGGCAACCTCTTCAAGAGCCGGACCAAAGAATCCACGAAGCGGGAAATGCTGGTGTTCATCACGCCCAAGGTCATTTCCGATCGCGGACCAGTTCGTTAACTATAGGTAAATAATGAAGTCATTCATCAAAATCATTGCCCTATCGCTGGCTGCCACTCTGGTCGCTTGCGGTGGCGGCGGGGGGAGCGCTGGCACCACGCCCGGAGGAACGACTCCGGTCAGCACGGCAGCCTCTGTGGAAATCTTGACGTCTGCCACGGGCCTGGCGTCGGCCGACAAGACCGGCCTGACGTTGACTGCTGTGGTGAAGGACGCCGCCAACAACGCCCTGTCCGCACAGGCGGTGTCGTTCACGGCATCCAGCGGCACGCTGGCAAGCATCGTGGGCACCACGGCTGCAGACGGCAAGGCGACGGCGGTGCTGACTGCCGGCACGGACCGTTCCAACCGCAACATCGCCGTCACGGTGAAGTCGGGATCGATCACTAAATCCATCACCATTCCGGTGACGGGTACCACGTTGACCGCATCGGGTTCGTCGTCGCTCCTGACCGGCGCCACGACCAATTTCGCGGTGAGCGTGAAGGACAGCGGCGGTGCGGCCATTGCCGCCAGCACGGTGGCCGTCACGTCGTCCCTGGGCAATGCCATCACCATGGCCAGCACTTCGACGGACGCCAATGGCGCCGTGACGTTCGCTTACGCGGCAACGCGCAGCGGCACGGACACCGTGACCATCCAGAGTGCCGGTGCACAGACGCAGATTTCCATCAACGTCACCAGCGTGGATTTCGCGTTCTCGGCGCCCACGGCCAACACCGAAGTCGAGGTCAATACGGCGCGGACGGTCTCCGTGCGCTACGCATCCGGCGGCGCCGGTGTGGCGGGCAAGGTCATCTCGTTCAGCACCACCCGCGGCTCGGTGTCTCCCAGCCAGGCGACGACCGATGCCAACGGCATTGCGTCTACCCAGGCTTCGGCCGCATCCGTGGGCGTGGCGACGATCAGCGCGGTGGTGGACAACGGTGCCGTGACCACGCTGCCGCTGAATTTCATCGCTTCGACGCCAGCCTCGCTGGTGCTGCAGACGTCTTCCGCCGCTTTGCCCCCGAACGTGGCAGGCAGCTCAGCCAATCAGGTCCAGTTGCGCGCCACGGTGCGTGATGCCGCCGGCAATGCCGTCAAGGGCAAGACCGTTTTCTTCACGGCAGTGCAGGACCTGAGCGGTGGCAGCATCAAGACGGGCTCCGCCGTCACGGATGCCAACGGCCTGGCGACGGACGTCTTCATTTCTGGTGCCACGTCCCACGGCCGCCAACGGCGTGCAGATTCGTGCGACCGTTGCCAACACCAATGTGACGGCCACGTCTTCGCTCACGATCAGCAGCCAAGCGCTTTTCATCACGATCGCAGCCAACAACACCGTTGAAAAGCTGAACACGACGTACCGCAAGACGTTCTCTGCTCAAGTGAACGATGCTAACGGCGCACCCGTGGCGAATCAAAATCTGACGCTTTCCTATTGGGTTCCGAACTATCTCAAAGGCTCGCCTTTGGTCTTTAACGATGCAGCCTCTGCTTGGGGCTACAACCAAGCAGGTACTGTAATTTCTTGTCTTAACGAAGACACGAATCGCAACGGTATTCTGGATGCGGGCGAAGATACCAATGGCAATGGTCAACTCACGCCAGGTTTGCCTGGAGTGATTGCACCTGCATCGGTGACGACCGATGCGGCCGGCTCTGCCGAATTCACGTTGACCTACGGACAGCAGTACGCCTTCTGGGTGAATTTCGAACTGGCGGCTAAGGCTATCGTGTCCGGGACGGAATCCAGCTCCTTCTTTGCATTCGTGGCAGGGGCCGCAGTGTCTGACTTGACAGACAAAACGAGTCCTCCGGCTTCCGTTGTGAGCCCCTTCGGAAGAGCAACCAGTTGCAGCACCCCCAACTGAGTCTCCACCTCATCGGCCTACCAGGCTCCGGGAAATCCACCGTCGGGCGTCAACTCGCCCTGCGGCTGGGGATTCCCTTCATCGATTCGGACCACGTGATCGAGCAGCGCATCGGCTGCTCGATCCGTGGTTTTTTCGATCGTGAAGGGGAAGCCGCCTTTCGCGACATCGAAGAGCAGGTGATCGATGAGCTGACCGCGGGCCGAGGCGCGGGCCCGGCACATGTGCTGGCCACGGGCGGCGGCGCCGTGCTGCGTGCGCCCAACCGCGACCGCCTCAGGGCGCATGGCAAGGTGGTCTATCTCGACGCGTCGCCCGAAGACATCGTTCGCCATGTGCGGCACGACACCTCTCGCCCCCTGCTGCAGGGAGCAGACCCGCTGGGCCGGTTGAAGGATCTGCACCAGCAGCGGGATTCGCTGTACCGGGCCACGGCCCACTATGTGGTGTCCACGGGGCGGGGCAAGACCGTCGCGGCTTTGGTGAATCACATCGCGATGCAACTGGAACTGGCCTCCGTCGGCTGACGGCGGCGCCGCTTCCGCGGTTGCACACTGTCGCGCCGGTCATCACCGTGCGGTGCTTCTTTTCGGCAACGCTGCGATTCGTGCGCTGGCCCCTGGCAGCGCTGGTACAGCGAGCCGCTCACCCATCTCTCCTCGAATGTCCGCATGCCTGGCAGCACGGCACGGATCGGACCTGTGCCTGCAGAGATCCGTCCGCATGGGCGGCCCGGCGGCCCGCTAGACTCTCGACCATGGATCACGACATGCCCCTGGCATCCCACGCCCCCCTTTCCCGCACCGCCCACCCATCCGCCGACGCGTTGCCGGGCGATCGCCCCGCCCAGGTGGACATCGCCCTGGGCGATCGCAGCTACCCCATCCTCATCGGTGAATCGTTGCTGGACGACCCGGCCACCTACCAGGCCTTGCCGGCCGCCGCGTCGGCCCTGATCGTCACCAATTCGACCGTGGCGCCGCTCTATGCGCAGCGGCTTGAGGCTGCGCTGACGGCGCGCTACCCACGGGTGCTGCAGGTCGTCCTGCCCGATGGCGAAGAACACAAGACCTGGCAGACGCTGAACCTCGTCTTCGATGCGTTGCTGGCCAACGGCTGCGACCGCAAGACCGTGCTGTTCGCCCTGGGCGGCGGCGTGGTGGGCGACATGACCGGGTTCGCCGCGGCCAGCTACATGCGCGGGGTGCCGTTCGTGCAGGTGCCCACCACGCTGCTGGCGCAGGTCGATTCGTCGGTGGGGGGCAAGACCGCCATCAACCACCCGCTGGGCAAGAACATGATCGGCGCCTTCTACCAGCCGCAGTTGGTGGTGTGCGATCTGGCCACGCTCGACACCCTGCCGCCCCGCGAGCTGAGCGCGGGGCTGGCGGAAGTTCTCAAGTACGGACCGATCGCCGACATGGCGTTCCTTGACTGGCTCGAGACCGCGATGGATGCCCTGCGCGCCGGCGACCATGTCGCGCTGGCCCACGCCGTGCGGCGCAGTTGCGAGATCAAGGCCTTCGTGGTGGGCCAGGACGAGCGCGAGGCCGGCCTGCGCGCCATTCTCAACTTCGGCCACACGTTCGGCCACGCCATCGAGGCGGGCATGGGTTATGGCGTCTGGCTGCATGGCGAAGGCGTGGCAGCGGGCATGGTGATGGCGGCCGAGCTGTCGTGCCGGCTGGGGCTGGTGGACGCGGCCTTCGTGCAGCGACTGCGCCAGTTGATCGAGCGCGCGGGGTTGCCCGTGCGCGGCCCGGTGATCGATGCGGCGGACAATGCGGGCCGCTATCTCGAACTGATGCGGGTGGACAAGAAATCCGAAGGGGGCGAGATCCGCTTCGTGGTGATCGACGGCCCCGGGCGCGCGGCGGTGCGTGCCGCTCCGGATGCGCTGGTGCGCGAGGTCATCGATGCCTGCTGTGTCTGAATGCTATTGTTTGGATAGCATGAAATTGAAGACAGTCGAGCGGTGAAAGCCCTTTTGATGCAGCCCCCTGGATTGGCGCCGTACGCCTGCGACCCGGCCGATACCCGGGGGCGCCGCCATCCCCAGTCGGCGGCGCCCACGCGCTCGGAGTACCAGCGCGACCGCGACCGCATCGTGCATTCCACCGCTTTCCGCCGGCTGGTCTACAAGACGCAGGTGTTCCTGAACCACGAGGGCGACCTGTTCCGCACGCGCTTGACGCACTCGCTCGAAGTGGCGCAACTGGGCCGCTCGATCGCCCGTTCGCTGCGCATCAACGAGGACCTGGTGGAGGCCATCTCTCTGGCGCACGACCTGGGCCATACCCCGTTCGGCCACGCCGGGCAGGATGCCCTGCATGAATGCATGGCCGCGCACGGCGGCTTCGAGCACAACCTGCAGAGCCTGCGCGTGGTGGACGAACTGGAAGAGTGCTATCCCGATTACAACGGCCTGAATCTCACGTTCGAGACGCGGGAGGGCATCCTCAAGCACTGCTCGCGCGCCAACGCCGAGCGCATGGAGGCGCTGGAGCCCGGCGGCATCGGCCAGCGCTTCCTGCAGCGCGGGCAGCCCAGCCTGGAGGCGCAACTGTGCAACCTGGCCGACGAGATCGCCTACAACGCCCACGACATCGACGACGGCGTGCGCTCCGGCCTCATCACGCTGGCGCAACTGAGCGAGGTGCCGCTGTTCGAGCGCTACCGCGCCGAGGCCGAGCGCGACCACCCGCACCTGGCGGCGCCGGCGGGCCAGCGGCGGCTTCTGAACGAAGCGATCCGGCGCATGCTCAGCGCGCAGGTGTACGACGTGATCGATGCGACGAACGCGGCCATCGCCCAGTCCGCGCCGGCGCGGGTGGACGACGTGCGCCGCGCGCCGCCCCTGGTGGCGTTCAGCGCCGAGATGCGCGCGCAGTCCCAGGGGCTGAAGCGCTTTTTGTTCCAGAACCTGTACCGCCACCCTCAGGTCATGGAAACCACCGGACGGGCCCAGCAGGTGGTGCGCGATCTGTTCGCGGCCTACACGGACTCGCCCGAGGCGATGAAGCCGCGCTTCGCGGCGCGCGCCGCGGCCGGCGACGAGGTGCAACGAATGCGCACGGTGGCGGACTTCATCGCCGGCATGACGGACCGCTTCGCGGTGCGCGAGCACGAGCGCCTCACCGGCCAGCGGCTGCTGTCCTGATCGCTCCGGCGGTGCGTGCCGCCCGCTGCCGCGGTCTGGCGGCACGGCCCCATCGCAACGCCCACCCGCGCCCGGCCGATAAAATGGGCGCCCCCCGAAGAAAGCCCCCATGACCGAATTGCCCGCCGCCGCCCCGCACGCCTTTCCGCACGACACCGTGAAAGAGGACATGGTGCGCTGGCTGGAGCGCGCGGTGATCGGCCTGAACCTGTGCCCCTTCGCCAAGGCGGTGCACGTGAAGGCGCAGATCCACTACGTGGTGAGCGAGGCGACCGATGGCCGGGGCCTGCTGGAAGACCTGCAGCGCGAGCTTGAAGCGCTGGCCGAAATCTCCGCCGAACGCCGCGACACCACCTTGCTCATGGCGCCGGGCTGCATGGAGGACTTCCTGGACTTCAACGACTTCCTCGCGCTGGCCGACGATCTGGTCGAGGCGATGGACCTGGGCGGCATCCTGCAGGTGGCCTCGTTCCACCCGCAGTTCCAGTTCGACGGCACCGACGTGGATGACGTCACCAACAGCACCAACCGCGCGCCGTATCCCACGCTGCACCTGCTGCGCGAGGACAGCATCGACCGTGCGGTGGAGGCCTTTCCCGAGGCCGAAGCGATCTTCGAGCGAAACATCGAAGTACTGGAAGAACTGGGCGCCGAAGGCTGGAAGGCGCTGGACGTCGGCCCGCGCTGCCCGGTGACCGGGCGGTCCACGCCGGCAGGCGCTGCCGGCGCAGGGGAGGGCGCATGAAGCGCGCCAAAGCTGCGGCCGGGCAGGGGGGCGCGTCTTCGTCATCGGCGGGGCGGACCGCGCCGAAGCCCTCGCCCGAAGACCAGGTGCTGCAGGAGCTGCGGCCGGGCCAGTCCATCGAACTGCTCAAGGCGCTGCACATCCTCACGCGGGAAGGGCGGCTCAACCAGGATTCGCGGCGCAAGCTCAAGCAGGTGTACCACCTGTTCCAGTTCATCGAACCGCTGCTGCAGGAGCTGTCGCAGGACGGCCACGCGGCCACGCTGGCGGACCACGGAGCGGGCAAGTCGTATCTCGGCTTCATCCTGTACGACCTGTTCTTCAAGGCCCTGGGGCGCGGGCACATCTACGGCATCGAGACGCGGGCCGAGCTGGTGGAGCACTCGCGCGCCCTGGCCCAGCGGCTGGCATTCGAGCGCATGTCGTTCCTGAACCTGTCGGTGGCCGAATCCACCGATGCCGCGGCGCTGCCGCAGCGCATCGACGTGGTGACGGCCCTGCACGCCTGCGACACGGCCACCGACGACGCCATCGCCTTCGGGCTGGCCAAGCAGGCGCGCGCGATGGTGCTGGTGCCCTGCTGCCAGGCCGAGGTGGCCGCGTGCCTGCGCCAAGGCAAGGCGCTGCAGTTGTCGCGCACGCCGCTGGCCGAACTGTGGCGCCACCCGCTGCACACGCGCGAGATGGGCAGCCAGATCACCAATGTGCTGCGGTGCCTGCACCTGGAAGCCAGCGGCTACCAGGTGACGGTGACCGAGCTGGTGGGCTGGGAGCACAGCATGAAGAACGAGCTGATCGTGGCCCGCTACACCGGCCAGAAAAAGCGCAGCGCGGCCGAGCGGCTGCGGGCGATTTTGGCGGAGTTCGGGCTGGAGCAGACTTTGGCGGCGCGGTTCGGCCTGCCGCCAGAGGCTGACACGGCGCCCGGGGCGGTTCCGGCAACAGTTTGAGGGTTTTTGGCCGCATGCCGGGGTTTTGTTTGCCTTCGATGCTATAAAAATAGTAGCGATTGCACCGATCGGGCGGCACATGCGGAATCGGGGACGGATTCCCCCTACCATGGCGCCTGCTTCACTTTGTGCGACCCCATGGCCCGACTGCCCCGCCTGACCCTTGCCGGCTACCCGCACCACGTGATCCAGCGCGGCAACAACCGCCAGGCCATCTTCGCTGACCGGCAGGACCACGAAACCATGCTGGCCCTGCTGACCGAGCAGGCTCGCCGCTGCGGCGTAGCCGTCCATGCCTACGTGCTCATGGGCAACCACTTCCACCTGCTGGCCACCCCCCAGACGGCCGACGGGCTGCCGCTGATGATGCAGGCCGTGGGGCGCAGCTACGTGCGCTACTTCAATAACCGCCACGCGCGCACCGGCACGCTGTGGGAGGGGCGCTACCGCTCCACCGTGCTGCAGCCCGAGCGTTATTTGCTTGCTTGCATGGCCTACATGGACCTGAACCCGGTGCGCTCCGGTGCCACCGCGCAGGCGGTGGACTACCCCTGGTCCAGCCACGCCCATTGCCTGGGCCTGCGCAACGACCGGCTCATCACGCCGCATGCGTTGTTCTGGGCGCTGGGCAATACACCCTTCGCCCGGGAGGCGGCCTACGCCGCGCTGGTGCAGGCGGGCGTCGGCTGGCTGCATCAGCAGGCGCTGACCGATTCCGCGCTCACCGGCTGGGCCCTGGGAGACGCCGCGTTCGTGCAGGCGTTGCAACAGCAGACGGAGCGGCGGGTGGTCAAAGGCAAGGCCGGCCGCCCGCCCGCAATGCCGAGGCCCATTCCCGAATAACTCATTCAGGCCTCGTGGCAAAAAGCTTTATTGCTCCTGATTTTGATGCGTCCCCAATAAAAATAAATGCGATCTATTCTCATCAATAATGCGAATCTGACCCCATTTAAAGTGCTTGCCCGACCTTGCTGCGATGCACTAATCTTGCGCTCCCTGCGACCCATTTCCGAGGAGAGCGCCATGACGACGGCTGCCGAGATCCAATACCTGCAAGAGCACGGTCTCTATTCATCCACCCAAGAGCACGACGCGTGCGGCCTGGGCTTCGTGGCCCACATCAAGGGGGTGAAGCGCCACGACATCGTGACGCAGGCGCTCAAGATCCTCGAGAACATCGACCACCGCGGCGCCGTGGGCGCCGACAAGCTCATGGGCGACGGCGCGGGCATCCTGATCCAGATCCCCGACGCGCTCTACCGCGAAGAGATGGCCCGGGCCGGCACGGCCCCCGACGGCTCCACCGGCGTGGTGCTGCCGCCCTCCGGCGAATACGGCGTCGGCATGATCTTCCTGCCCAAGGAGCACGCCTCGCGCCTGGCCTGCGAGCAGGAGATGGAACGCGCCATCAAGGCCGAGGGCCAGGTGCTGCTGGGCTGGCGCGACGTGCCGGTCAACCGCGACATGCCGATGTCGCCCACCGTGCGCAAGAAGGAGCCCATCCTGCGCCAGGTCTTCATCGGCCTCGGCAACGACGTGATCGTGCAGGACGCGCTGGAGCGCAAGCTGTACGTGATCCGCAAGACGGCCAGCGCCGCCATCCAGAACCTCAAGCTCAAGCACAGCAAAGAGTATTACGTGCCCAGCATGTCCAGCCGCACGGTGGTCTACAAGGGCCTGCTGCTGGCCGACCAAGTGGGCACTTATTACCTGGACCTGCAGGACGAGCGCTGCGTCTCGGCCGTGGGCCTGGTGCACCAGCGCTTTTCCACCAACACCTTCCCCGAATGGCCGCTGGCCCACCCGTACCGCTACGTGGCGCACAACGGCGAGATCAACACCGTCAAGGGCAACTACAACTGGATGAAGGCGCGCGAGGGCGTGATGGCCTCGCCCGTGCTCGCGGCCGACCTCAAGAAGCTCTACCCCATCAGCTTCGCCGACCAGTCCGACACCGCCACGTTCGACAACTGCCTCGAACTGCTGACCATGGCCGGCTACCCCATCAGCCAGGCCGTGATGATGATGATCCCCGAGCCGTGGGAGCAGCACACCACCATGGACGAGCGCCGCCGCGCGTTCTACGAGTACCACGCCGCGATGATGGAGCCGTGGGACGGCCCGGCCTCCATTGTGTTCACCGATGGCCGCCAGATCGGCGCCACGCTGGACCGTAACGGCCTGCGCCCCTCGCGCTACTGCATCACCGACGACGACCTGGTCGTGATGGCCTCCGAGTCCGGCGTGCTGCCGATCCCCGAGAACAAGATCGTGCGCAAGTGGCGCCTGCAGCCGGGCAAGATGTTCCTGATCGATCTGGAGCAGGGCCGCATGATCGACGACGAGGAGCTCAAGGCCAACGTCGTCAACACCAAGCCCTACAAGCAGTGGATCGAGAACCTGCGCATCAAGCTCGACAGCGTGGGCGGCGAGGCGCCGGCCGGTCCGCTGCCGGCCGAGCTGCCGCTGCTCGACCGCCAGCAGGCCTTCGGTTACACGCAGGAAGACATCAAGTTCCTGATGGCGCCCATGGCCAAGAACGGCGAAGAGGGCATCGGCTCCATGGGCAACGACAGCCCGCTGGCCGTGCTGTCGGGCAAGAACAAGCCGCTGTACAACTACTTCAAGCAGCTCTTCGCCCAGGTGACGAACCCGCCGATCGACCCGATCCGCGAGGCCATCGTGATGTCGCTCAACAGCTTCATCGGCCCCAAGCCCAACCTGCTGGACATCAACCAGGTCAACCCGCCGATGCGGCTCGAAGTGAGCCAGCCCATCCTGGACTTCGCCGGCATGGCCAAGCTGCATGCCATCGAAAAGCACACGCAGGGCAAGTTCAAGAGCGCGACCATCGACATCACCTACCCGCTGGACTGGGGCCGCGAGGGCGTGGAGGCCAAGCTGGCCTCGCTGTGCGCGCAGGCGGTCGATGCCATCAAGGGCGGCGCCAACATCCTCATCATCAGCGACCGCGCCGTGAACGCCACGCAGGTGGCCATCCCCGCGCTGCTGGCGCTGTCGGCCATTCACCAGCACCTGGTGCGCGAAGGGCTGCGCACCACGGCCGGCCTGGTGGTGGAGACCGGCACGGCGCGCGAGGTGCACCACTTCGCCGTGCTGGCCGGCTACGGCGCCGAGGCCGTGCACCCCTACCTCGCCATGGAAACCCTGGCCGAGATGCACGCCGGCATGCCGGGCGACCTGTCGCCCGAGAAAGCCATCTACAACTACGTGAAGGCCATCGGCAAGGGCCTGTCGAAGATCATGTCCAAGATGGGCGTGTCCACGTACATGAGCTACTGCGGTGCGCAGCTGTTCGAGGCCATCGGCCTGAACACCGACACCATCGTCAAGTACTTCACCGGCACCGCCAGCCGCGTGGAAGGCATCGGCGTGTTCGAGATCGCCGAAGAAGCCATCCGCATGCACAAGGCCGCTTTCGGCGACGACCCGGTGCTGGAGACCATGCTGGACGCCGGCGGCGAATACGCCTGGCGCGCGCGCGGCGAAGAGCACATGTGGAGCCCCGACGCCATTGCCAAGCTGCAGCATTCCACGCGCGCCAACAACTGGAATACGTACAAGGAATACGCCCAGCTCATCAACGACCAGAGCCGCCGCCACATGACCCTGCGCGGCCTGTTCGAATTCAAGTTCGATCCGACCAAGGCCATTGCCGTGGACGAGGTCGAATCGGCCAAGGAGATCGTCAAGCGCTTCGCCACCGGCGCCATGTCGCTGGGATCGATCTCCACCGAGGCGCACGCCACGCTGGCCGTGGCCATGAACCGCATCGGCGGCAAGAGCAACACGGGCGAGGGCGGCGAGGATGCCGCGCGCTACCGCCAGGAGTTGAAGGGCATTCCGATCAAGCAGGGCGACACGCTCAAGAGCGTGATCGGCGCCGAGAACGTCGAGGTCGACCTGACGCTGCAGGACGGCGACTCGCTGCGCAGCCGCATCAAGCAGGTGGCGTCGGGCCGCTTCGGCGTCACGGCCGAATACCTGTCGTCGGCCGACCAGATCCAGATCAAGATGGCCCAGGGCGCCAAGCCCGGCGAAGGCGGCCAGCTGCCCGGCGGCAAGGTCACCAACTACATCGGCAAGCTGCGCCACAGCGTGCCCGGCGTGGGCCTGATCTCGCCCCCGCCGCACCATGACATCTATTCGATCGAGGACCTGGCCCAGCTCATCCACGACCTGAAGAACGTGGCGCCGCACGCCAGCATCAGCACCAAGCTGGTGTCCGAAGTGGGCGTGGGCACCATCGCCGCGGGCGTGACCAAGTGCAAGAGCGACCACCTGGTGATTGCCGGGCACGACGGCGGCACGGGCGCATCGCCCTGGTCGTCCATCAAGCACGCGGGCGGCCCGTGGGAGATCGGCCTGGCCGAAACCCAGCAGACCCTGGTGCTCAACCGCCTGCGCGGCCGCGTGCGCGTGCAGGCCGACGGCCAGATGAAGACCGGCCGCGACGTCGCCATCGGCGCGCTGCTGGGGGCCGACGAGTTCGGCTTCGCCACCGCGCCGCTGGTGGTCGAGGGCTGCATCATGATGCGCAAGTGCCACCTGAACACCTGCCCCGTGGGCGTGGCCACGCAGGACCCCGAGCTGCGCAAGAAGTTCTCGGGCAAGCCCGAGCACGTGGTGAACTACTTCTTCTTCATCGCAGAAGAAGTGCGCCAGATCATGGCCCAGTTGGGCATCCGCAAGTTCGACGACCTCATCGGCCGCACCGACCTGCTCGACATGCGTGCCGGCATCGCCCACTGGAAGGCGCGCGGCCTGGATTTCGGCCGCCTGTTCGCCCAGCCGAACGTGCCGGCCGACGTGCCGCGCTTTCATGTCGACGTGCAGGACCACAACATCGAGAAGACCCTGGACCGCAAGCTCATCGAGCGCAGTCAGCCCGCCATCGAAAAGGGCGAGCGCGTGCAGTTCATCGAAGTGGCGCGCAACGTGAACCGCTCGGTGGGTGCCATGCTCTCGGGCGCCGTCACGCGCGCTCACCCTGAAGGCCTGCCGGACGACACCATCCGCATCCAGCTGGAAGGCACGGGCGGGCAGTCGTTCGGCGCGTTCCTCACGCGCGGCATCACGCTGTACCTGATCGGCGATGCCAACGACTACACCGGCAAGGGCCTGTCGGGCGGCCGCGTCATCGTGCGCCCCAGCATCGACTTTCGCGGCGACACCACGCGCAACACCATCGTGGGCAACACCGTGATGTACGGCGCCACCAGCGGCGAATCGTTCTTCGGCGGCGTGGCGGGCGAGCGCTTCGCGGTGCGCCTGTCCGGGGCCTCCACCGTGGTGGAAGGCACCGGCGACCATGGCTGCGAATACATGACGGGCGGCACCGTGGTGGTGCTCGGCAAGACGGGCCGCAACTTCGCGGCCGGCATGAGCGGCGGCGTGGCCTACGTGTACGACGAGGACGGCCTGTTCGACACCCGCTGCAACCTGTCCATGGTGACGCTGGAGCGCATCCTGCCCGGCGACGAGCAGACCGCCAGCATCTCGCGCGGCATCTGGCACCGCGACCAGACCGACGAAGCCCAGCTCAAGAAGATGCTGGAAGACCATAACCGCTGGACCGGCAGCAAGCGTGCGCGCGAACTGCTGGACAACTGGGCGGCCTCGCGCGCCAAGTTCGTGAAGGTGTTCCCGACCGAATACAAGCGCGCGCTGTCCGAAATCCATGAACGCAAGGTGCTGGAGGAGCCCGCGACCCCCGCGGTCGCCCATCCTGCGAAGGAAACGGTGCCCGCCAAGTAAGGCCCGCCCGATCCACCCGCACCGCATTCAACGATTCAAGGACAGACATCATGGGAAAGACCACCGGCTTCATGGAATTCGAGCGCATCGAAGAGGGCTACAAGCCCGTCGGCGAGCGCCTGAAGCACTACAAGGAATTCGTCATCGGCCTGGATGACGCGCAGGCCAAGATCCAGGGCGCGCGCTGCATGGACTGCGGCACGCCGTTCTGCAACAACGGCTGCCCGGTCAACAACATCATTCCGGACTTCAACGATCTGGTGTACCAGCAGGACTGGAAGAGCGCCATCGCGGTGCTGCACAGCACCAACAACTTCCCCGAGTTCACCGGCCGCATCTGCCCCGCGCCTTGCGAAGCCGCCTGCGTGCTCAACGTGAACGACGACCCGGTGGGCATCAAGTCCATCGAGCACGCCATCATCGACCGCGCCTGGGCGGAGGGCTGGGTCAAGCCCCTGCCCCCGAAGCACAAGACCGGCAAAAAGGTCGCCGTGGTCGGCTCCGGCCCGGCCGGCATGGCGGCGGCCCAGCAACTGGCGCGCGCAGGCCACGACGTGACCCTGTTCGAGAAGAACGACCGCATCGGCGGCCTGCTGCGCTACGGCATTCCCGACTTCAAGATGGAGAAGTCGCACATCGACCGCCGCGCCGAGCAGATGGCCGCCGAGGGCGTCACCATCCGCACCGGCGTGTTCATCGGCGCCGCCAAGGACGGCCTGGGCAAGGGCTCCAAGGTCACCAACTGGGCCAAGGAAACCATCACGCCCGAGCAGCTGCAAAAGGACTTCGACGCCGTGCTGCTGACCGGCGGCGCCGAGCAGTCGCGCGACCTGCCCGTGCCGGGCCGTGACCTGGACGGCGTGCACTTCGCGATGGAGTTCCTGCCCCAGCAGAACAAGGTCAACGCGGGCGACAAGCTCAAGGGCCAGCTGCGCGCCGACGGCAAGCACGTCATCGTGATCGGCGGCGGCGACACCGGCAGCGACTGCGTGGGCACCAGCAACCGCCACGGCGCCGTGAGCGTCACGCAGTTCGAGCTGATGCCCCAGCCGCCCGAGGTCGAGAACCGCCCCATGACCTGGCCCTACTGGCCGATCAAGCTGCGCACCAGCTCCAGCCACGAAGAGGGCTGCGAGCGCGAGTTCTCCATCTCCACCAAGGAACTGCTGGGCGAGAAGGGCAAGGTCACCGGCCTCAAGACCGTCCGCGTCGAATGGAAGGAAGGCAAGATGGTCGAGGTGGCCGGCAGCGAGCAGGTCCTCAAGGCCGACCTCGTGCTGCTGGCCATGGGCTTCGTGAGCCCCGTCGCGCAGGTGCTGGAGGCCTTCGGCGTGGACAAGGACGCCCGCGGCAACGCAAAGGCCACCACCGATTTCGACGGCGGCTACGCCACCAACGTGCCCAAGGTGTTCGCCGCGGGCGACATGCGCCGGGGCCAGTCCCTGGTGGTGTGGGCCATCCGTGAAGGCCGCCAGGCCGCGCGCTCGGTGGACGAATTCCTGATGGGGTACTCCGACTTGCCGCGCTGAGTCCCGTCAAAAGCGGCAGGCTTTGAAACAAACGGCGCTCTTCAGAGCGCCGTTTTCTTTGGATTGATGCGGTGGCCCGAACGACCCAAAAAAAAAGCCCCTGCCGAACGGCAGGGGCTTTCGTGGAAAGGCCAGCGTTTGGGGCGCAGCGCCGGTCGCCCTTTCCTTTCTCTTTTTTTCTCTGACCTCCCTCTCCTACCGAAATCAGGGGGTGATTTCGATGATCTGGGTGATGTGGGGCTGGCCTTGGCCTGGCAGCGGTTGGTAGATGTGGAGCTTCACTACGCGCACAGGGGCGTTGGGCAGCACGTTCTGGGCCTGGGACAGGAACGAATAGTTGGTGCCGGCGACCACTTGGGTTGCAAAGGCGAACGGGGTGTACTTGGTCCCCACCAGGGTCACGGCTTCCGCGAAGACCTTCTTGGCCTCTGCGGTGAGTTCGAAATTGAAGCCGGTCCAGCCGCCTGCAAGATTGTTCGACATGTCGCTCATCCTCTCTAGAGTTTGGTCGCTGCTTGAGTGAAGCCAAAAACGTGCGAGCCTCCGTTTCTGGCTGTCCATTCGTCACCGGAGAGCGCTTTTTTTGAATTCTTGGTGATTCTTTGATCGCTTCGTTTCCAGCCACGGATTCTGGCGACAGGCCTTCTTTCTGCCCTTAACGGGGGCTGAGAGGTCCTGAAACGTTCTGAAATTTCTCGAAGCCCTGCGATCGGTGCGCGGTGCGTTTTTTCGCCTTGGAAGCAAAACGGCACCTTGCGGCGCCGTTTTGGATTGCTATGAAAAAATGAGCAATATGCCGGCGCATTCATTGCGCTGGAGGCTGTTTTGGCACTGAGTCCTCAGAACTTGTATTGCACGCCCACCGTCACCTGCCGCGGGCTGCCCGGCATGACCCAGACGCGGTTGTAGGCGCTGTGGTAGTAGGTCTTGTCGAACAGGTTGTCCACGTCCAGCGACACGCGCAGGCGCTTGTCCAGGTTCCAGTAAGTGGTCAGCTTGCCCACGGTGTAGGCAGGCAGGCGCGGCTCGCCCGTGTCGCCGCGGCGCTCGCCCACGTGGGTGAAGCCGCCGCCCACGCCCAGCAGGCCGCCGCCGGCCAGCGCCATTTCGTGCGTCACGAAGGCGCTGGCGCTCTGGCGGGCGAACTGGGTGATGAGCGGGTCGGCGTCCAGGTAGGTGTAGCTCAGCGCCACGCGCCAGCCGGGCGCGACCCAGCCGGCCAGTTCGGCCTCCAGGCCCCGGTTGCGGACCTTGCCGGGCACCGGCACCAGGTACACGCCGTCGTCGTCCCAGGTGGCCGTGTTGCGCTTGCTGATGTCAAACAGCGCCACGCTGCCGCCCAGGCGCGCATCGGCGCTCTGCCACTTCATGCCCAGCTCGCGCGCGGTGCCGATCTCGGGCTGGATCTGCTGGCCGGACGCGGTGGTCTGGGCCTGCGCGCGGAACGATCGGCCGGCGCTGGCGTAGACCGACACCTCGGGCGTGGCCAGCCAGGTCAGGCCCAGGCGCGGCGAGGTGGCGCTCGGGTCCTGGGTGGTGACGCGGCCCGTGCTGCGCTCGTCGATCTCGCCGCGGTAGCGGTCGTGGCGCACGCCGGCCAGGAGCTTCCACTGGGGAGTGAGGCTGATCTGGTCCTGCACGTAGAAGGCGGTGGTGCGGTCTTCCACCGTGCGGTCGATGGCGCGGGCCGTGAGCGCGGGCCGCGCGGCGGCGCCGTACACCGGGTTGGCCACGCTGATGCCGTAGCCGAAGCGGCCGCCGCCCGCCTGGGTGAGCATGGTCTGGTCCATGTCGAAGCGCGACACCTCGGCGCCGACCAGCAGCTCGTGCTGGAAGGCACCGGTCGTGAGGCGCCCGTTCAGGTCGAGCTGCACCGTGGTGTCGTCGGACCGGAAGTCGCGGCGGATGAGCCGGCGGCACAGCCAGCCGCTGGCCTCGACCGAGGTCTGGCAGGGCGACGGGCCGTACTGGTGGGATTCGCTGGCCAGGCCGGCCAGCGTGTTGCGCTTGTACTGCAGGCCGGCGCGCAGGCTCCAGTCGGCCGACAGCGCCTGCTCCAGGAAGAACTGGTGCGTCTGGTTGTCCACGGTGATGTCGCCGTCGCCGGGTTCGCCGTAGAAGCGCGAGGTGGGCACCGCGCCCAATTGGCCGTTGACCGAGACCACGCCCCGGTCGAGCGGCGCGCGCTGGCGCAGCCACTCGCCGTCGTAGCGCAGCACGGTGTCGGGGCCGAGCTTCCAGGTGATGGCCGGGGCGATCAGCTCGCGGCGGCTGTGCACGAAGTCGCGGAAGCTGTCCTTGTCCTCCACCGACACGTTGAGGCGGTAGGCCAGCGTGGCGGGCTCGGTGGCGCTGCCGTTCAGCGGGCCGGTGCTGTCCAGCGCCATGCGCCTGGCGTCGTGCGTGCCGTAGTAGGCCTCGACCGAATGCGCGGCCTTGAACAGGGGCGGCTTGGTCACGACGTTCACCGTGCCGCCCGGCTCGCTGTTGCCGTACAGCGCGCCCATGGTGCCCTTGAGGAATTCGAAGCGCTCCACGTTGGCGGTGTCGCGCGGCGCGTTGAAGCCGCGGTTGGCCGGCATGCCGTTGCGCAGCAGGCCCATGCCCATGTCCTCGTGGCCCACGAAGCCGCGCATGGCCACATTGTCCCAGATGCCGCCGAAGTTGTTCTGCCGCGAAACGCCGGCCACGTAGTCCAGCACGTCATCGAGGCGCTGGGCGCCCAGGTCGTCGACCAGCTGGCGCGTGACCACGCGCACGGCCTGGGGCACTTCGCGCAGCGGCGTGTCGGTCTTGGTCGCGCCCTCGGATTCCTGGGCGTGGTACTGGCCGGACTGCTGGCGGCCGACGACCTCGGTGGCGGGCAGTTGCGGCTCGGCAGCCGTGGGCGCCTGGGCGAAGGCGGGCAGGGCGGTGCCCTGCACCAGGGCCGCGAGGCTGGCAGCGGCCAGCAGCGAGCGGCGCGGGCTGCGGGCGGCGGACGGGGGGATCGGAAATCGCTGGTCAGGGGTCGGGTGGCGGTGCATCGGCGCTTCTCTCGTTGGTGGTTATCGAGAAGAAGACACGCAGCCCCCCGGAAAGGGGACAGCCTTTTTACTTTGTTTCGATCGATGTTTGCAAAGTGTTGCGCGCGCGCCGCGCCGGGGCGTTTCGCGCCCAGCCATGCGGCCCTTGGCGGCGCGGGGCTTGATATTCTTCAGCCATAAAAACGACATCGACGAGGAGAACCCGTGGCCAGAGAGCGGACGAGGGCAGGCAGCATCGGCACCCGACTGGCAATGCTGGCGTTCAGCGCCGTCTTCGCCATGGGATTTGGCGTGGTTGGCTACACCTTCGGGCTCCGGCCCCTGGTCAGCACCCTGCGCCTGGCGTGGGAGGTGCACCACCGCTGGCAGCCGGTGCCGGCCGAGGTCCTCGCCGCGGAACTCCGGCGGGACGAGCGCCGTCCGGACAGCGGCGCAGGGCCCGCGTTCGAAGTGCAGGCCCGCTACCGCTACGCCGTGGACGGCAAGTCCCATGAAGGCACCCGCGTGGGCCTGGACCCGACAGGCCACGGCGAATCGATGGACTTCGACGGCTGGCACCGCCGGTGGCTCGCGCGGCTGCAAAACGCCCAGGCCAGCGGGCACACCGTCACCGCGTGGGTGAACCCGGCCGAACCATCGCAATCGCTGATCGACCCTGCCATCCGCTGGCGCCTGCAGCTGTTTCGCCTGCCCTTTGCCCTGGTGTTCACCGGCGTGGGCCTGGTGGCGGCCTGGGTGTTCGTCTTCGTCCTGCTGCGCTGGCGCAGGATCTCGCGCGAAGAGGCCGATGCCGCGTCCCTGTCGGACGGGCCAGCGCCCCCGCCGGGTCACACGGCACGCCGATCCCTCGGCATCCTGTGGCTCATCGCCTTGTTCTGGTGCGGCTTCAGTGTCCCGATGGCCGCCTTGCTGTGGCCCGATCCCCATATTCCGTGGCTCGTCAAGGGGGTCGTCGGCCTGTGCGCTCTGGTGGGCATCGGGCTGCAGTGGTACTCGGGGCATGTCACGTACCTGGCCTGGCGGTACGCGGGCACCGGACTCGCCTTGCAGCCCGCGCGGCCGCTGGCAGGGCATCCGGTCGAGGTGGCGCTGGTGGTGCCGGCCCGTGCCGCGCCCCGCATGCAGGGGCACAGCCTGCAATTGCGACTGGCCCAGTACCGGGTGGACGAGGCGAGTTCGGGCTCACCCGAACGGTGCGTGGAGTCTTTCGCCGAGCCCGTGGCGATGCAGCCGGCCAGCGGCGGCCGGCTGCGGCTGGCGGCGCGTTTCCTGGTGCCGCCCGATGCGCCGACCAGTGGCGCCCGGCGCTCGGGCGAGCGCGTGGAATGGCGGCTGGACCTGCTGCGCACGCCGCAAGGCGCGCCGGAGTTGACGTGCGACGTGCCGGTCCAGGCGGCGGCGCAGCCCCTGTCAGGGGAGCCGCCGGACCGCTTCGACCGCCGGGCGGCCTGGAAGGGCACGCCCGTTCCCGTCAGCGCCCGCCCGGCGGGGCTGGGCGCGGAGCAGGATGACGAGGCCCCCATGTTCCTGCCGCCCGCCGTCACGCTGCAGGAAACCCGGCACGCTTGGCACTTCGTCTTTCGCCCGGGCGGCTGGACCTGGGTGGCCGGCATCGTGCTGGTGACTGTGGCGCTTGGCGCGGTGGCCCTGGACGGGTTGGGCGTGTCCCTGGCCGCCGGGTGGCGCACTCCGTTGGCCGCAGGCGCCGGATGGGCCCTGGCGGTGGCGTTGCTGCATGCCGCATCCCGGCGCTGGACGCTGGCGGTGCAGGACGCCGGCCTAATCGTGCAGCGCCGCTCCTGGCTGTGGTCGCACGCGCGGGTGGTGCCGGGCGAGGCCACCCAGGCGCTGGTCCGCGCGCTGCAACGGGTCACGGGCAGCGGCCCCAGCGAAAAGGCCTATTTCGCGCTGTACGCGCCGGTGCCCGAAGGGGGCCGGGTGCGCCTCACGCCCGGCATCGCCGGCACCGAGGCCGCCACGGCCGTGGGCCAGGCGATCGCCCAGGCCTGGCGGGTCCGGCAGGGCCATTTCACCCCCGGATCGCAGCGGCCCGCGTCGATGGGCCACTCGCGCCCGACCTGGGGTGCCCTGGCCGCGCTGGCTGTGCTGGCGTGGTGCCTGTGGGGCGGTTAGTCCGCGGTCAGAACGTGTGCCTGGCCGTGAACGTGACGTGGCGCGGCGCGCCGGGCACCACCCACACGCGGTTGTAGGCGCTGGCGTAGTAGCGCTTGTCGAACACGTTGTCCACCTGCAGCGACAGGCGCAGCGTGGGCCCTGCCTGCCAGTGCGCCAGCAGCCGCGTGGTGGAGTAGGCGGGCAGCCGGGGCGATCCGGCATCGCCCGTGCGCTCGCCCACGTGCGTGAGCCCGCCCCCGAGGCCGACGGTGTGCCCGCCCGCTCCGCCGGCGCTGCCGTCCAGCGCCCATTCGCGCACCACCAGCAGGCTGCCGCTCGCGCGCGGAAACTGCGGCAGCGACCGCTGCAGCCAGGCGCCGCCGGCCACCACGCTCCAGCCGGCCGCGGGCCGGCCCGCCAGCTCGAACTCCGCGCCCCGGCTGCGCACGCGGGCGGCGGCCACGCTGTGGTCCGGGTGCTGCGGGTCGGTGACGAGCACATTGCGCTTGGCGATGTCGTAGAGCGCGAGCGACGCCGACAGGGGGCCCTCGGGCGGCTGCCACTTCACGCCGATCTCGCGCGCCAGGCCTTTCTCGGGCGCGAAGGCGCCGCCCTGCACGTCCACGCCCACGTTCGGGCGGAACGAGGCGCCGACGCTGGCATACACCGCCCAGCCCGGCACGGGCAGCCAGGTCAGGCCCGCGCGCGGCGACAGGGCGCCCTGCGACTGGCGCCGCGTGCCGCCGGCCAGCCGGTCGTCCACGGCCTGCCGGAAGCGGTCGTGGCGCAGGCCCAGCAGCGCCTGCCACCGCGGCGCCAGTTCGATCTGGTCCTGCAGGTACAGGCCCAGGCCGCGCTGGTGCTCGTCGGTGGACAGGAAATCCTGCGTCGCCGGCCGCTCGTCGCCGTACACGGGCTGGCGCACGTCGATGCCATCGGCCTGCCAGGTGCCGGCCGGCGACTGCTGCATGACCTGCGAGAGCCGGAAGCGAAACACCTCCATCCCCGCCAGCAGCGTGTGCCGCAGTCCGCCCGCCTCCCACTGCCCCTGCAGATCGAGCTGGCCCGAGCGGTCGCTGGAGGCGAAATCGCGCCAGCGCCGCTGGCGCCACAGCCAGCCGCGTGCCTCCAGGTCGGCCAGCGCCTCGCCGTAGCCGTGGCCGTAGGTGGTGAAGCCCACCATGGTGCCGCGCCGTGCCATCAGCCCCGCATGCACGCGCCAGCCGGGGGCCAGGGCGTGGTCCAGCAGCCACTGGTGCGTCTGGTTGACCATGGCCAGGTCGCCGTCGCCGGGATCGCCATAGAAGTGCGTGACCGGCACGGTGCCCACCTGCCCGCCGAGCGCCACCACGCCCCGGTCCAGCGGCGCGCGCTGGCGCAGCCATTCGCCGTCGTAGCGCAGCGTGGTGGCCTCGGCGAGACGCCAGGTGAACGCCGGCGCCAGCATGTCGCGGCGCGTGCGCACATGCTCGCGAAAACTGCCCTTGTCCTCGGCCACGGCGGTGAGGCGGTAGGCGATGCGCGCGGGTTCGCCAGACTCCGGCGCGGTGCCTGCCGACGCATCCACCGGGCCGCCCAGCGTGAGCACGGCGCGCCGTGCGTTCCAGCGGCCCAGGCTCGCCTCGAGCGTGCGCAGCGGCTCCCACGGCGCGGGCTGCGTCACCACGTTGAGCGTGCCGCCGGGCTCGGACACGCCGTACAGCGCCGCCACGGGCCCGCGCAGGAACTCGAAGCGCTCCACGTTGGCCGTGTCGCGCGGCGCGTTGTAGCCCCGGTTGCCGGCCATGCCGTTGCGCAGCAGGCTCATGCCGGTGTCCTCGTGGCCCGCGAAGCCGCGCAGGGCGATGTTGTCCCAGGTGCCGCCGAAGTCGTTCTGGCGCGACACGCCGGGCACGTAGTCGAGCGCGTCGTCCAGGCGCGTGGCGCCCAGGGCGTCCAAGGCCGGGCGTGGCAGGGTGGATATGGCCTGCGGTACCGCGAGCGCGGGCGTGGCCGTGCGCGTGGCGGCGCCGGCCCCGCGCCCGCTGCCGCTCCAGAGGGCGTCGGTGTCCCCTGCCTCGCGCAGGGCGGTCACGCGCACCACGGGCAGCACGGCGGCGTCCGGCCCGGGCAGGGCCGACGCGGTGGTCATTGCGCCTGCGGACCGCAGCACGAAGACGCCGGGCGCTTCCTCGGCCGCCGTGAGCCCCGTGCCCGCCAGCAGCCGCGCCAGCGCCTCGGCGGGCGTGAACCGCCCCGCCACGCCGGGCGCCTGCAGGCCGCGCAGCAGCGCCGCATCGGCCTGCACCGAGGCCCCGGTCTGCACCGCCAGGGCCGGCAGGCGGTCGGCCAGCGGGCCCGGGGGCAGTTCGACCGCCCGCGGCGCGGGGGCCGGTGATTGCGCCGCGGCCGCGCCCGCCAGCAGGCACAGCGCCAGGCAGCCCGCCCGCGTGCGCAGCCCTGCCATTCGCCCTGCCATCAGTCCTGCACGGTGGCCGGCAGCACCCGCGCCCAGTAGCGCGTGCGCCAGGCCACGCGCACCGGCAGGGTGCGGGGCAGGGCGTCGAGCACGGCGTCGCTGCGGTCGATCTGGAAGGCACCGGTGATGCGCAGCGCGGCCACGGCCGGGTCGCACTGCACCACGCCGGCACGGTAGCGGGCGAGGTCTTCGAGGAACTCGCCCAGCGGCTGGTTGCGCGCCACCAGCAGGCCCTCGGTCCAGCGCCCGGCGAACGGGTCGGCGGGCGCGATCGGCGCGATCCGGCCGGCGGTGAAGCGCAGCGCCTGCCCGGCCGGCACGGTCTGCGCCAGCCCCTGCAAGGTGCGCACGGCCACGGCGCCTTCGTGCACCGTGAGCCGGCAGCCGTCCGGCGCGTCGCGCGCGACGAAGCGCGTGCCCAGCGGGCGCAGTTCGCCCTCGCGCGTGGCGAGCACGAAGGGGCGGTGGCCGGGCGCGCCGGCGTCCGCGCCGGTCTGCACCAGCACCTCGCCGTGCAGCAGCCGCACGGTGCGCTGCGCGGGCGAATAGGCCACGTCGATGGCCGTGGCGGTGTTGAGCCACAGGCGCGTGCCGTCGGGCAGCACGAGGTCGCGGCGCTCGCCCCGCGCCGTGCGGTGGTCGGCCGTGAAGGCCTCGCCCCATTGGCGCCAGGCCAGGTGCGCGGCGGGCAGCGCCACGGCCAGGCCGCCGAGCGCGCGCAGCGCACGGCGGCGCCCGTTGCCGCGCGCCCGGCCCAGCACGGCCTGCGCGAGCGGCGGGCTGACGAGGCCCAGCTGCGCCTGCATGCGCTGCGCGCGCTGCCAGGCGCGTTCGTGCTCGGGGTGTTCGGTGCGCCAGCGCTCGCAGGCCGCGTGGTCCTGCGCCGTGGCGTCGCCGGCATGCAGCCGGGCCAGCCATTGCGCCGCCGCGCGCACGGCGGCGCGGTCCGGGGGCAAAGGTGCGGCGGCGGGGCTCAATCCACCGCCAGGATGCAGGCCTCGAACGCCTGCGCCATGTAGCGCTTGACGCTGCGCTCGGTCACGCCCAGCGTGGCGGCGATGCGGGCGTAGTCCTGCCCCTCGATCTGCGACAGCAGGAAGGCGCGCCGCGCGCGCTCGGGCAGGCCGGCCAGGGCCGCATCCAGTCGGTGCAGCGCCTGGCGGGCCATGGCGTGCTGCTCGGCCGATGGCAACTGCGCTTCGGGCAGCGTGGCCAGCGCGTCGAGCCAGGCGCGCTCCAGCGACAGCCGGCGAAAGTGGTTGGCCACGAGCCGGCCCGCCACGGTGACCAGGTAGGCCCGGGGCTCGCGCGGCGTGGTGGCGTGTGCGTCGGCCTCGGTGCCGGCCTCGGCGCCCAGCCGGTGGGCGAGCAGCCGCACGAAGGTGTCCTGCGCCAGGTCCGCCGCCTGGTCGGGGCAGCCCAGCCGCGCGCGCAGCCAGCCCAGCAGCCAGCGGTGGTGCGCGCCGTACAGGCGGCCGATTTCTTCGGCCGGCCCGGGGGCAGGCGCGGCGGCGTGGTGGGCGGCGGACACGGGAGCCACGGGCGGGAATCCGATGGGTAAACGCCCGGTGGGCGGTCAATGAGAATGTGTCGCATTATCTCATCCTTGGGCGGTGGCCCGTCCACGGGCCCGTTGCCCGGGCCGGGATGCCTTCTGGTGCACCCTTCGGGCTTTTGATTTGCTATTTAATTGATAGCGATATACCCTAGTGATGATTGTGCTGCAGGCCATTTTGGTTCTCATCTGCCGGCGCGCCCTGCACCGCCTTGGGGCGCGTTTCGCGCGGTCGGAGACAATACCGGCCTGGTCCCACCCCCTTCGCGCGTGGCCGCCCGCTGTCCCGGGCCGCCGCGCGCATTGCTTTTCGTCTCTCTGGAACACCCGATACGCCATGAAAAAGATTGCAGCCGTTTTACTGATGTCCCTGGGCGCCCTGCTGGCCGGTTGCGGCAAGAACGACAGCGCGCAGCCCGCTGCGGCCGCCACCCCCGCACCGGCCGCCGCCACCAAGATCGTGGTGGGCCTGGACGACAACTTCCCGCCCATGGGCTTTCGCGACGAGAAGAACGAACTGGTGGGCTTTGACATCGACATGGCGCGCGAAGCCGCCAAGCGCATGGGCGTGGCGGTGGAGTTCAAGCCGATCGACTGGAGCGCCAAGGAGGCCGAGCTGTCCGGCCAGCGCGTGGATGCGCTGTGGAACGGGCTGACCATCACGCCCGAGCGCAAGCAGAACATCGCCTTCACCGCGCCGTACATGGAGAACCACCAGATCGTCGTGGTGGCGGCCCAGTCCCCCATCAAGGCCAAGGCCGATCTGGCCGGCAAGGTGGTGGGCGCGCAGGAGGGCAGCAGCGCGGTCGATGCGGTCAAGAAGGAAGACGCCGTGTTCAAGTCGTTCAAGGAGTTCAAGACCTTCGGCGACAACGTGACGGCGCTGATGGACCTGTCCACCGGCCGCCTGGAAGCCGTGGTGGTCGATGAAGTGGTGGGCCGCTACTACGTGGCCAAGAAGCCCGGCGCCTACGCCGTGCTGAACGAGCACTTCGGCACCGAAGACTACGGCGTGGGCGTGCGCAAGGACGACACCGCGCTGCAGGGCCGCCTGGACAAGGCCCTGGCCGACATGAAGCAGGACGGCACGGCCGGAAAGATCGCCACGCAGTGGTTCGGCAAGAACATCCTTAAATAAAGAACAACCCCCTGAGGCGCTGCGCGCCTTCCCCCTTCTCTCGTATCGCTTCGCGATGCGGGAAGGGGGACGCAGCCGGCGCTGCGGGGCGGCCCTTGCGCGGCTGCCGCTGGCTTTGGGCCGCGCCAGGGCAACGGCCGCTCCCTGCGCTAACACTGAATCGTCGCGACTCCATGGATTACGTTCTCTCCCTTCTGGGGCCGATGGCGCAGGGCGCCGCGGTCACGCTGAAGCTCTTCGCCATCACGCTGGTGCTGGCCGTGCCGCTCGGCCTCGCGCTGGCGCTGGCGCGCGTGTCGCGCTTTGCGCCGCTGTCGGGGCTGGTCAACGGCTACATCTGGCTCATGCGCGGCACGCCGCTCATGCTGCAGATGCTGTTCATCTATTTCGCGCTGCCGTTCGTGCCGGTCATCGGCGTGCGGCTGCCCGACTTTCCCGCCGCCGTGGTGGCGTTCGCGCTCAACTACGCGGCGTATTTCGCGGAGATCTTCCGCTCCGGCATCCAGTCGGTGGACCGGGGCCAGTACGAGGCCGCCCGCGTGCTGGGCATGACCTACGGCCAGACCATGCGCCGCATCGTGCTGCCTCAGATGGTGCGCCGCATCCTGCCGCCCATGAGCAACGAGACCATCACCCTGGTCAAGGACACCTCCCTCATCTACGTGCTGGCCCTGAACGACCTGCTGCGCGCCGCGCGCGGCATCGTGCAGCGCGACTTCACCACCACGCCGTTCATCGTGGCGGCGGCTTTTTATCTGACCATGACCCTGGTGCTCACCTGGGGCTTCCAGCGCCTGGAGAAACGCTATGCCAGACACGACGCTTGACGCGGCGGGCGCGGTGCCCATGATCGAGGCGCGCGGCCTGCACAAGGCCTTCGGCGGCACGCCGGTGCTGCGCGATGTGTCGCTCACGCTCGGGCGCGGCGAGGTGGTGGCGGTGATCGGGCCCTCGGGCTCGGGCAAGAGCACCTTCCTGCGCTGCCTGAACCACCTGGAGACCATCGACAGCGGCCACATCGCCATCGAAGGCGAGGCGCTGGCGACCACCGACGCGGCGGGCCGCTGCACCTACGTGCCCGAGGCCCGCGTGCGCGGCATCTGCCGCAAGATGGGCATGGTGTTCCAGTCGTTCAATCTGTTCCCGCACCTGACCGTGCTGCAGAACCTGATCGAGGCGCCCATGGTGGTGCGCGGCATGCCGCGCGAGGCCGCGGTGGCCCGCGCCGAGGCGCTGCTGGCCAAGGTGGGCCTATCAGAGAAGCGCGACCACTTTCCCGGCCGGCTGTCGGGCGGGCAAAAGCAGCGCGTGGCCATCGCCCGCGCGCTGGCGATGGAGCCCGACATCCTGCTGTTCGACGAGCCCACCTCCGCCCTCGACCCCGAGCTGACCGGCGAGGTGCTGCGCACCATGCGCGAGCTGGCCAGCGACCGCATGACCATGCTGGTCGTCACCCACGAGATGGGCTTTGCGCGCGAGGTGGCCCACCGCGTGGTGTTCATGGACCGGGGCGAGCTGATCGAATCGGCCCCGGCGGCGGCGTTTTTCGCAAATCCGCAACATGCGCGCACCCAGGCATTTCTTCGCAGCATGCTTTGACCAGCATTGGGTGGCCGGTAAAAATCCAAGCCAAATCGGCTTCCAGGGCAATCATCACTAGGGCATGTAGCTATCGAAAAATGAGCATTCTTGCCCCCTGGATTTTTGCAAACATCCATGCATGTATGTTTGCGTTACCATCGCATGCCCGGGGTTTGCCCTGACCCGCGACAATCACCGGTTGGTCCCCTTCTTCATCCCCTCTGAATGCCTGAGCACCCACTTCTGGTCGAACTGCGCAACGTGACGTTCTCGTACGGCGAGCGTGACATCCTGCGCGACGTTTCGTTGTCCGTGCCGCGCGGCAAGGTCACGGCGCTCATGGGCGCCTCCGGCGGCGGCAAGACCACGGTGCTGCGCCTCATCGGCGGCCAGCAGCGGGCGCAGCAGGGCGAGGTGCTGGTCGGCGGCCAGGACGTGGGCCGCATGGATGCCGCCACGCTCTACGCCGCGCGGCGCCGCATGGGCATGCTGTTCCAGTTCGGCGCGCTGTTCACCGACATGAGCGTGTTCGAGAACGTGGCCTTTCCGCTGCGCGAGCACACCGACTTGCCCGAGGAGCTGATCCGCGACATCGTGCTGATGAAGCTCAACGCCGTGGGCCTGCGCGGCGCGCGCGACCTCATGCCCAGCCAGGTCTCGGGCGGCATGGCCCGGCGCGTGGCGCTGGCCCGGGCGATCGCCCTGGACCCCGAACTCATCATGTACGACGAGCCCTTCGCCGGGCTCGACCCCATTTCCCTGGGCACGGCGGCCCAGCTCATCCGGCAGCTGAACGACGCCATGGGCCTGACCACCCTCATCGTCTCGCACGACGTGGAAGAGACCTTCCGCGTGGCCGACCACGTGATCGTGCTCGGCCCCGGCACCGTGGCCGCGCAGGGCACGCCCGACGAGGTGCGCGCCAGCCGCGACCCGCTGGTGCACCAGTTCGTGCACGCGCTGCCCACCGGCCCCGTGCCGTTCCATTACCCCGGCCCCGACGTGGCGCAGGATTTCGGCCCGACCCCCGGAGGTGCGCGATGAGCTGGTGGCGTCCTTCCGATGTGGGCTTCGCGGTGCGCAGCCACCTGGCCGGCGTGGGCCGCGCGGCGCGCCTGTTCGGCCGGCTGGTGGCCCTGATCGGCCCCACGCTTCAGCGCCCGGGGCTGGTGCGCGACCAGATCCATTTCCTGGGCAACTATTCGCTGTCCATCATCGCCGTGTCGGGCCTGTTCGTGGGCTTCGTGCTCGGCCTGCAGGGCTACTACACGCTGCAGCGCTACGGCTCGGCCGAATCGCTGGGCCTTCTGGTGGCGCTGTCGCTGGTGCGCGAGCTGGGCCCGGTGGTCACGGCGCTGCTGTTCGCCGGCCGCGCGGGCACCTCGCTCACCGCCGAAATCGGCCTCATGCGCGCGGGCGAGCAGCTCTCGGCCATGGAGATGATGGCCGTCGATCCGGTGCGCCGCATCCTCGCGCCGCGTTTCTGGGCCGGCGTGTTCACCATGCCGCTGCTGGCCGCGGTGTTCAGCGCGGTGGGCGTGATCGGCGGCTGGATCGTGGGCGTGCTCATGATCGGCGTGGACGGCGGGGCCTTCTGGGGCCAGATGCAGGGCGGCGTGGACGTGTGGAAGGACGTGGGCAACGGGGTGCTCAAGAGCCTCGTGTTCGGCGTCACCGTCACGTTCATCGCGCTGCTGCAGGGCTACCTTGCCAAGCCCACGCCCGAAGGCGTGTCGCGGGCCACCACGCGCACG
Organism: Acidovorax sp. SUPP2825; assembly: GCF_030158995.1. NCBI lineage: Bacteria > Pseudomonadati > Pseudomonadota > Betaproteobacteria > Burkholderiales > Comamonadaceae > Acidovorax > Acidovorax sp. SUPP2825. Next base: position 190,590 of record NZ_BQXK01000005.1, read on the forward strand.
GTGGTGATGGCGTCGCTCGCCGTGCTGGGGCTGGACTTCGTCCTCACCGCCCTGATGTTCAGTATTTGACGGGGCCGCACGCCCGCAACCCCTAGGAAACACACACATGCAGCATTCCAAGAACGATATCTGGGTCGGCCTGTTCGTCCTGCTGGGCGGCGCGGCGCTGGTCTTTCTGGCCTTGCAGTCGGCCAACCTGCTCAAGTTGAACTTCCAGACCGGCTACCAGGTCACCGCGCTGTTCGACAACATCGGCGGCTTGAAGCCCCAGGCGGCGGTGCGCAGCGCCGGCGTGGTGGTGGGCCGCGTGCAGTCCATCACCTTCGACGACAAGAGCTTCCAGGCCAAGGTGACGCTGGAGTTGCAAAAGCGCTACGCGTTCCCCAAGGACAGCTCGCTCAAGATCCTCACGAGCGGCCTGCTGGGCGACCAGTACATCGGCATCCAGGCCGGTGCCGACGAGGCCAACCTGGCGGAAGGCGACAAGATCTCCTCCACCCAGTCGGCCGTGGTGCTGGAAAACCTGATCGGACAATTTCTCTATGGCAAGGCAGAGGGCGGTGGCAACAGCAGCAGCGCGCCTTCCTCCAGCACAGGTGGCAAAAAATGACGACAACAACGACCATGAAACGGGCCCTGGCCCACGGCAGCGCACTGGCATTGGGCGCGCTCTTCCTGACGGGCTGCGCCAGCGGCCCCGGGGCCAACCCGCGTGACCCGCTGGAGCCCTACAACCGCAGCATGACGAACTTCAACGACAACGTCGATTCGATCATCCTGCGGCCGGTCGCCACGGCCTACCGCGACATCACGCCCGCGCCCGTGCGCACCGGCGTGAGCAACTTCTTCTCCAACCTGGGCGATGCCTGGTCGTTCGTGAACAACCTGCTGCAGCTGCGCGGCGAGGGCGCGCTCAACAGCCTGGTGCGCTTCAACGTGAACACGGTGTTCGGCCTAGGGGGCGTGTTCGACGTGGCCAGCGAAATGGGCGTGGACCGCGCCAAGCAGGACTTCGGCCTCACGCTCGGCCACTGGGGCATTCCCACCGGCCCGTACCTCGTGCTGCCGCTGCTGGGCCCGTCCACCGTGCGCGACACGCTGGCGCTGCCTGTCGATGCCAAGGGCGACCTCGTCTCGTACGTGGACCCGGTGTCGGCGCGCAATTCGCTGTATGCCCTGCGCGTGGTGAACATCCGCTCCAACCTGCTGCGCGCCAGCTCGGTGCTGGACACCGCGGCGCTCGACAAGTACAGCTTCACGCGCGATGTGTTCCTACAGGTTCGCAGCCAGGAAGGCGGCGCGCCGGCCACCAGCGGCGAGCAAGAATACGACGACGGCGGCGGCAAGCTGCCCGAAGAGCCGGCGCGCTGACGGGCCTCGGCCTTTGCGCGGCGCGGTTGCAGTTGCTTGCATCCGTGCACCGGACCGACGCATCTGGGCGCCGGCCCGACCCGAGAATGAACGAATCGAAGGGACGCCGTCTGGGCGTGCCCGAGGAAGGAACGACACTGATGATGAATCGACGCACCCTGGGCCACGCCGCCCTCTGCACCGCTGCCGTGCTCTGGCTGGGCGCCCCGCTGGCCGCCCTGGCCGCCGAAGAAGCCCCCGATGCGCTGGTCAAGCGCCTGTCGGCCGACGTGCTGGAAACCGTCCGCAACGACAAGAGCATCAAGGCCGGCGACGTGAACAAGATCATGGCGCTGGTCGACAAGACCATCCTGCCGCACGTCAATTTCCGCCGCATGACCGCCGCGGCCGTGGGCCCGGGCTGGCGCCAGGCCACGCCCGAGCAGCAAAAGCGGCTGCAGGACGAGTTCAAGACGCTGCTGGTGCGCACCTATTCGGGCGCATTGAGCCAGGTGAACGACCAGACCATCACCGTCAAGCCCCTGCGCATGGCTGCGGACGACAAGGACGTGCTGGTGCGCACCGAGATCCAGGGCCGTGGCGACCCGATCCAGCTCGACTACCGCCTGGAGAAGACGCCCGGCGACGGCGCCGGCTGGAAGATCTACAACCTGAACGTGCTCGGTGTGTGGCTGGTGGAAACCTACCGCGGCCAGTTCGCGCAGGAGATCAATGCCAAGGGCGTGGACGGCCTGATCGAGTCGCTGGTGGCCCGCAACAAGGCCAACGCCGCCAAGGGCGGTTGACCGTTCGCCGGAGCCGATCGCGATGCTGGTGCTTCCTTCGGAACTGACCCATGCCCAGGCCAATGCGAGCTTGCGCATGCTGCTGCAGGGGCTCAAGGCCAACCGCGACGAGCTGCTGGTGGTGGATGCCAGCGCGTTGACCACGTTCGACTCGTCGGCGCTGGCGGTGCTGCTGGGTTGCCGCCGCGCCGCGCTGCTGGAAGGCAAGCGGTTCGAGGTGAAGTCGCTGCCGGACGGGCTGCAAAAGCTCGCCGGCCTGTACGGCGTGGGCGAGCTGCTGCCGGCTGCCTGAGCCCTCCGGGCGCGGCGCCTGCACGGGGTGCCCGGCCCGTCCGGTGCCTGGCTGCCGCACCGCCCGGTGCGCCCGTAGCGCCGTGCGGGCGTGACTCGCCGACCATCGCTCTTTTCCTTTCCCATCGCCTTGCGCGGGCACCGGTTGCCGGCACGCCGTAAAATCACCGGCTCCCATGCCCGCAGTCTCCTTCCAGTCCGTCTCCAAAACCTATTCCACGCCCAAAGGCCCTTTCCAGGCGCTCGACAACGTCAGCCTGGATATCGAGGAGGGCGAGTTCTTCGGCCTGCTCGGGCCGAACGGCGCGGGCAAGACCACCCTCATCAGCATCCTTGCCGGCCTCGCCCGTGCCACCAGCGGCCACGTGCGCGTGCAGGGCAGCGATGTGCAGGTCGATTTCGCCGCCGCCCGCCGCAAGCTGGGCGTGGTGCCGCAGGAGCTGGTGTTCGACCCGTTCTTCAACGTGCGCGAGGCGCTGCGCATCCAGTCCGGCTACTTCGGCGTGAAGAACAACGAGGCCTGGATCGACGAACTGCTGGAAAACCTGGGCCTGGCCGACAAGGCCGGCTCCAACATGCGCCAGCTCTCGGGCGGCATGAAGCGCCGCGTGCTGGTGGCCCAGGCCCTGGTGCACAAGCCGCCGATCATCGTGCTCGACGAGCCCACGGCGGGCGTGGACGTCGAGCTGCGCCAGACGCTGTGGCACTTCGTCGCCCGCCTGAACAAGGAAGGCCACACGGTGCTGCTCACCACCCATTACCTGGAAGAGGCCGAGGCGCTGTGCAACCGCATCGCCATGCTCAAGCGCGGCCGCATGGTGGCACTGTCCACCACCTCCGACCTGCTGCACGGGGCCTCGACCAACGTGATGCGCTTCAAGACCGATGACGCGCTGCCGCCCGCCCTGGCGGCCGTCGCCCGGGTGACCGGCCGCGTGGTGCAGCTGCCCGCGCAGGACGCGCAGGACATCGAGCGCCACCTGGCCGTGCTGCGCGCCGCGGGCGTGGCGGTGCACGACGTGGAGATCCGCAAGGCCGATCTGGAGGACGTGTTCCTCAACGTGATGGCGCAAAGCAGCTACCCCGACCCGGCGCGCGAGCCCGCGCCGCCCGAAGGACCCGAGGCCACGGCCGAAGGCGGGGTGCGCCTATGACCGGCTGGCAGACCCTGTTCTACAAAGAGGTGCTGCGTTTCTGGAAGGTGAGCTTCCAGACCGTGGCCGCGCCCGTGCTCACGGCCGTGCTGTACCTGCTGATCTTCGGCCACGTGCTGGAAGACCACGTGAAGGTGTACGACCGCATCAGCTACACCGCCTTCCTGATTCCCGGCCTGGTGATGATGAGCATCCTGCAGAACGCCTTCGCCAACAGCTCCTCCAGCCTGGTGCAGAGCAAGATCATGGGCAGCCTGGTGTTCGTGCTGCTCACGCCGCTGTCGCACTGGGCGTGGTTCGTGGCCTACGTGGGCTCGTCCATCGTGCGCGGGCTGGTCGTGGGGCTGGGCGTGTTCGTGGTGACGCTGGCGTTCGCACGGCCCGATTTCGCCGCGCCGCTGTGGATCCTGGCGTTCGCGTTGCTGGGCGCGGCGCTGCTGTCCACACTGGGGCTGATCGCCGGGCTGTGGGCCGACAAGTTCGACCAGATGGCGGCGTTCCAGAACTTCGTGATCGTGCCCATGACGTTCCTGTCGGGCGTGTTCTATTCCATCCAGTCGCTGCCGCCGTTCTGGCAGACGGTGAGCCACCTGAACCCGTTCTTCTACATGATCGACGGCTTTCGCTACGGCTTCTTCGGCCAGAGCGACACGTCGCCGTGGCTGAGCCTGGGCATCGTGGGCATCGCCTGGCTGCTGGTCAGCGCGCTGGCGGTGCACCTGCTGCGCACCGGCTACAAGATTCGCAATTGACGACGCGACGACGCACCCACGACCCCCGAGTTCATCCATGACCGCCGACCAACTCAAAGACCTCATCGCCGCCGGCCTGCCTTGCGAGCACCTCGCGCTGGAAGGCGACGGACGGCACTGGTACGCCACCATCGTCTCGGCCGAGTTCGAAGGCAAGCGTGCCATCCAGCGCCACCAGCGCGTCTATGCCACGCTGGGCACCCGCATGCAGACCGACGAGGTGCATGCGCTGTCCATGAAGACCTTCACGCCCGCCGAGTGGGCCGCGCAGGGCGCCTGACGGCCTGCGGGCGAATGCTCACTTTTTGATAGCTATATGCCCTAGTGTTGATTGCGCTGGCGGCACTTTTGACTGAAAAACCGGGCTCGATGCCATGGACAAACTCCTGATTCGCGGCGGCCGCGCGCTGCATGGCGAGGTGCTGGTTTCCGGCGCCAAGAACGCCGCCCTGCCCGAGCTGTGCGCGGCGCTGCTCACGGCCGAGCCCATCACGCTGCTGAACGTGCCCCAGCTGCAGGACGTGGCGACCATGCTCAAGCTCATCCGCAACATGGGCGTGGCGGCCGAGCGCTCGCCGGACGGCACGGTGCGCATCGATGCGGGCGCGCTCTCCACGCCCGAGGCGCCCTACGAACTGGTCAAGACCATGCGCGCCTCGGTGCTGGCCCTGGGGCCGCTGCTGGCGCGCTTCGGCGAGGCGACCGTGTCGCTGCCGGGCGGCTGCGCCATCGGCTCGCGCCCGGTGGACCAGCACATCAAGGGCCTGACCGCCATGGGCGCCGAGATCCTGGTGGAGCACGGCTACATGATCGCCAGGCTGCCGGCGGGCGCCACACGCCTGAAGGGCGCGCGCATCACCACCGACATGGTCACCGTCACCGGCACCGAGAACTTCCTCATGGCCGCCACGCTGGCCGAGGGTGAGACGGTGCTGGAGAACGCCGCGCAGGAGCCCGAGATTTCCGACCTGGCCGAGATGCTGATCGCCATGGGCGCCCGGATCGAAGGCCACGGCACCAGCCGCATCCGCATCCAGGGCGTGGAGCGCCTGCACGGCGCCACGCACCGCGTGGTGGCCGACCGCATCGAGGCCGGCACTTTCCTGTGCGCCGTGGCGGCCACGGGCGGCGAGGCCCTGCTGCGCCACGGCCGCGCCGACCACCTGGACGCCGTGATCGAGAAGCTGCGCGAAGCCGGCGTGCAGGTGCAGGCCGAGCCGGACGGCATCCGCGTCAAGAGCCCGGGCGCCGCGCAATTGCGGGCGCAGGGCTTTCGCACCACCGAGTACCCCGGCTTTCCCACCGACATGCAGGCGCAGTTCATGGCGCTGAACGTGGTGGCGCAGGGCACGTCCACGGTCACCGAGACCATCTTCGAGAACCGCTTCATGCACGTGGACGAGCTCGCGCGCCTGGGCGCCAGGATCCAGACCGACGGCAAGGTCGCGGTGATCGAGGGCCTGGGCAGCACGGCCGCGCGCCTGTCCGGCGCCACGGTGATGGCCACCGACCTGCGCGCCTCGGCCAGCCTCGTCATCGCCGGGCTGGTGGCGGACGGCGCGACCGTGGTGGACCGCATCTACCACCTGGACCGCGGCTACGACTGCATGGAAGCCAAGCTGCGCGGCCTCGGGGCCGACATCGAGAGGGCGGCGTGAGCCGCCTTCGCCGCCCCCCGGTTCCCTGGCGCGTGGCGGCCGGGTTCCTTTTTTCTTCACCCCTATGACCATGATCACTCTTGCCCTGTCCAAGGGCCGCATCTTCGACGAAGCCCTGCCCATGCTGGCCGCCGCCGGCATCGCGGTGCTGGACGACCCCGAGAAGTCGCGCAAGCTCATCCTGACCACCAACCAGCCCGACGTGCGCGTGGTGCTGGTGCGCGCCTCCGATGTGCCGACCTACGTGCAGTACGGCGGCGCCGACCTGGGCGTGACGGGCAAGGACACGCTCATCGAGCACGGCGGCCAGGGGCTGTACCAGCCGCTGGATCTGCAGATCGCCAAGTGCCGGGTGAGCGTGGCGGTGCGGGACGACTTCGACTACGTCCGCGCGGTGCAGCAGGGCTCGCGCCTGCGGGTGGCGACCAAGTACACCGCCATCGCGCGCGATTTCTTCGCCACCAAGGGCGTGCACGTGGACATGATCAAGCTCTACGGCAGCATGGAACTGGCGCCGCTCACGGGGCTGGCCGATGCCATCGTCGATCTGGTGTCCACGGGCAACACGCTGCGGGCCAACCACCTGGTGGAGGTGGAGCGGATCATGGACATCAGCTCGCACCTGGTGGTGAACCAGGCGGCGCTCAAGCTCAAGCAGGCGCCGCTGCGCCGCATCATCGACGCGTTCGCGTCGGTCATCCCCGCCGGCGGCTGACGTTGCGCGGGCGCCTCAGATCGCAGCCCACGCCGGCCAGGACACGGCAGAATCCGGGCTGTGTCGAGAAAATTGTTTCTCGATGCATCTTGTGTTTCAAAAATCTGAGGTGTTCCATGTTCAAGAAAATCCTGGTGCTGGGCTGTCTGGCGCTGAGCGGCGCCTCCTTTGCCGCCGATGCCGACTTCACGCTGGTCAATCGCACCGGCTATGCGCTCAACGAGGTCTATATTTCGCCCACCAAGATGGACAAATGGGGCAGCGACCGCCTGGGCCGCAACCAGCTGGTGAACGGCGCCTCGCGCAAGTTCAAGTTCGGCGACACCAAGCACTGCATCCAGGACATCAAGGTCGTGTTCACCGACGACGCCTCGGAAGTCGAGTGGGAGGGTCTCAACCTCTGCGAACTCGACAAGATCACGCTCAAGTACAACCGCAAGACGGGCGATGTGTCGGCAGAGACCGAATGAGCCCGGCGGCCCCTTCTTCCCCTTTGCGATAGAGATAGAAAAGCCATGAAAGCCACGCCTGTTCGTTTGCGTACCGATAGCGCCGATTTCGAGGCCGCGTTCCGGGACCGCCTGCATTGGTCCGCCGAGACCGATGCCGCCATCGAGCAGCGCGTGGCCGACATCCTGGCCGACGTGCAGGCCCGCGGCGACGCGGCCGTGCTGGAATACACGCGCCGTTTCGACGGCCTGCAGGCCGATTCCATGGCCGGGCTGGAGCTGTCGCAGGACGAACTGAAGGCCGCCTTCGAGACCATTCCCACCGCGCAGCGCGAGGCCCTGGAGGCCGCCGCTGCCCGCGTGCGCCGCTACCACGAGGCGCAGCGCAAGGCCAGCGGCGAAAGCTGGAGCTACCGCGACGAGGACGGCACGCTCTTGGGCCAGAAGGTCACGCCGCTCGACCGCGTGGGTATCTACGTGCCCGGTGGCAAGGCCGCGTACCCCTCGAGCGTGCTGATGAACGCCATTCCCGCGCACGTGGCGGGCGTGGGCGAGATCATCATGGTGGTGCCCACCCCGCAGGGCGCGCGCAACCCGCTGGTGCTGGCCGCCGCCCACGTGGCCGGCGTGACGCGTGCCTTCACCTTGGGGGGCGCGCAGGCCGTGGCCGCACTGGCCTACGGCACGGCCACGGTTCCGAAGGTGGACAAGATCACCGGCCCCGGCAATGCCTATGTGGCGAGCGCCAAGAAGCGCGTGTTCGGCACCGTGGGCATCGACATGATCGCCGGCCCGAGCGAAATCCTGGTGCTGGCCGACGGCTCCACACCGCCCGACTGGGTGGCCATGGACCTGTTCAGCCAGGCCGAGCACGATGAACTCGCGCAGTCCATCCTGCTGAGCCCCGACGCCGCCTACATCGACGCGGTGCAGGCCGCCATCGACCGGCTGCTGCCCACCATGCCCCGTGCCGAGATCATCGCCAAGAGCCTCACCGGCCGCGGCGCGCTGATCCTCACCCGCGACATGGAAGAGGCCTGCGCCATCAGCAACCGCATCGCGCCCGAGCACCTGGAGGTCTCGAGCCGCGAGCCCCACCGCTGGGAGCCGCTGCTGCGGCACGCCGGGGCGATCTTTCTCGGGGCCTACACCAGCGAATCGCTGGGCGACTACTGCGCCGGCCCCAACCATGTGCTGCCCACCAGCGGCACGGCCCGCTTCTCGTCGCCGCTGGGCGTGTACGACTTTCAAAAGCGCAGCAGCCTCATCGAGGTGAGCGAGGCCGGTGCGCAGACGCTGGGCAAGATCGCGGCCGAGCTGGCCTACGGTGAGGGCCTGCAGGCCCACGCGCGGGCGGCCGAAATGCGCATCAAGCCCTAACTAAACACGGGCCAGCTCCACGCGGGCCGCCCGCGCGGGACCCTGCGCATCGCGGGTGCCGCCATGGGTGGCGGGCCCGCACCGCCAGGCCAGCCTCGCGGCCTGCACGCCTTCGGCGCTCACCCGCAGCTTGGCGGGGCCGGGCAGGTCCAGGCGCTCGCCGGCCGTCAGAAAATAGTCTTCCTCGCAGCCATCGCACGTGACTCAGGCGCAGCCCTGCAGTACCTCCAGCACGGCGGACTGATGGGCCGGGCAGGCGAGGGTCTGCACGGGTGCGAGCGGCGGCAGGGTCCAGTGCGTGGCTGATGGGCCGGCGGCGGCGGCAGGCAAGGAGGGCCGGGCGGCCGGGGTGGGGTGCGTCAGGGAGTTCATGGGATCGACTGTGCTCGGGCGTGCCAGGGCGCACCAGCCACAGTCGCCCGCCATGTCGGCCAGTGCAGATGCGCCGCAGGGCCATCTGTGTGGTACCGGTTGGCACCCATCTGTACTGCTGCATCCATTGCTGGGCAGTACAGAATCGCACGATGGACGCCGCCGACACCACGCCCCTTTATCTGCAGATCGCGGCGCAACTGGCCGAGCTGGTGCGCAACGGCACGCTGGCACGGGGCGAAAAGCTGCCGTCGGTGCGCGAGCTGGCCCGCCAGCGGGCGGTGGCGCAGAGCACCGTGGTGCAGGCCTACCACTGGCTGGAGGATGCGCGCCTCATCACCGCGCGCCCGCGTTCGGGCTTCTTCGTCGCGGCGCGCCCCGCCAGCCTGCCCGAACCGACCACGCCCCGCCCGCTGCGCCGTGCGCGCGAGGTTTCGGTGGACTGGCTGGGCCAGCGCATCCTGGGACGCGATCAGCCGGCCGACATGGTGTCGTACAGCAGCGGCACGCCCGGGCCCGAACTCTTCAACCCCGACCGGGTGCGGCGCGCGGTCACCCGCGCGGCGCAGCGCCACCGCCACCTGCTGTGCACCTATCCGTCCTCGTCCGGCCACGAGGAGGCGCGCCGTGCGCTCGCCCGCTATGCGGTGGGGCTGGGCTGCAGCCTCGACCCCGAGAACATCGTGATCACTGGGGGCTGCATGGACAGCATCGTGCTGTGCCTGCGGGCGGTCACGCGGCCCGGCGACATCGTGGCGCTGGAGTCGCCCACGCATTTCTCGTTTCTGGAGGTGCTGCAGGGGCTGCACCTGCGCGCGCTCGAAATCCCCACCCACCCGCGCCACGGCCTGTCGCTGGACGCGCTGCAGCTGGCGCTGGAGACGCAGCCCGTCAAGGCCGTGATGGTGGTGCCCACGCTCAGCAATCCGCTGGGGAGCTGCATGCCGCAGGCCGAGCGGCGGCGCCTGGCGCACCTAGCCGCGCGCCACGGCATGGCCGTGATCGAGGACGCGATCTACAACGACCTCGTCGAAGTGGACGACCTGCGCCGCACGGTCAAGTCGTACGACACCGCCGGCCACGTCATGTTGTGCGATTCGTTTTCCAAGACCCTGGCGCCCGGGCTGCGTTTGGGCTGGGTGGAGGCGGGCCGCTGGAGCCAAGCGATGCGCGCCATCAAGGACCTGCAGGCCGGCGGGCAGTCGGCGGTGCTGGAACTGGCGCTGGCCGACCTCATCACGCAGGCCGGCCATGCGGCATCGATGCGGCAGCTGCGTGCGGCGGTCGCGGCCCGCATGGACGCGGTGCGCGGTGTGATCGCCGCGCATTTTCCGCCGGGCACGCGCGTCAGCGATCCCCCGGGCGGCCTGCTGTTGTGGCTGGAACTGCCGCGTGCCCTCGACTCGGTGCTGTTGCATGAGGCCTGTCTGGCCGACGGCCTGCTCATCGCGCCGGGCACGGTGTTCAGCGCCAGCGGGCGGTTTCGCAACTGCCTGCGCATCGGCGTGGGCGGCGACTGGACGCCCGCGCACCTGCAGGGCTTGCGCACGGTGGGGGAGACGGCCACCCGCATGCTGCGGTCGGGCGCCATGCGAGTGGCTTGAAACCCCACCTAAAATCACACGAACTTCGTGCCCCACGAAGTTCGTGTAGCATTTGCCCCATGAAGAACGTGACCATCACCATGGACGACGCCGCGGCCGAGTGGGTGCGCGTGGAAGCGGCCAAGCGGGGCAGCAGCGTCTCGCGGCTGGTGGGCGAATGGCTGGCCGAGAAGATGCGGCAGGAAGATGCCTATGCCCAGGCCATGCGCGAGGCGCTGAGCTTCGAGAGCTGGGGCGCCTCCGACGGCCCCTACGTGCCGCGCGAGATCCTGTTCCAGCGATGAGCACCGCACCGATCTTCGTCGACACCGAAGTGCTGCTGTCCAGCGTGGACGACCGCGATCCGATCCGGCAGGCGCGTGCGCGCGAATGGCTCACGTTCTGCTGGCAGACACGCAGCGGCCGCGTCAGCTCGCAGGTGCTCAACGAGCTGTACAACCAGGCCATCCAGCGCTTTCGGGGGCCGCACACGCTGCAGCAGGTGCGTGCGCAGGTGCGGCGCTTTCGCGTGTGGCAGCCGCCGCACCTGGACGCCTACACCGTCGACGGCGCGTGGGATCTGCAGGACCGCTACGGCCTGGGCTACTGGGATGCGCTCATCCTGTCGTCGGCGCACCAGCAGGGCTGCCGCTACCTGCTGACCGAGGCGCTGCCGCACGACCAGCCCATGGACGCCGTGCGCCCCATCAACCCCTTCCTCATCGCTCCCCACGAACTGGACACCGCCGAATGACGAGCCCCGCCACCCCCGCTGCCACACCGCCCAGCGCCCTCGACCGCATCCGCCCCGACGTGCGCGCCATGCACGCCTACACCGTGCAGCCCTCGGCCGGCCTGCTCAAGATGGACGCGATGGAAAACCCGTTCCGCCTGCCGGCGGAGCTGCAGGCGGCCCTGGGCGAGCGGCTGGGCGCGCTGGCGCTCAACCGCTATCCCGGCGACCGCATCGCCGACCTGAAGGCCGCGCTGGCCGACTACGTCGGTATGCCGGACGGCCAGGCCATCGTGCTGGGCAACGGTTCTGACGAGCTCATCACGCTGCTGGCGCTGGCCTGCGCGCAGCCCGGCACTGGCCAGCGCGCCACGCTGCTCGCGCCCATGCCCGGCTTCGTCATGTACCCCTTGAGCGCGCAGTTGCAGGGACTGGATTTCGTCGGTGTGCCACTCACCGCCGACTTCGAACTCGACGAGCCGGCCATGCTCGCGGCCATCGTCCGGCACCGCCCGGCCATCACCTACATCGCCTACCCCAACAACCCCACCGCCACGCTGTGGGACGAGGGCGCGGTGCAGCGCATCATCGACGCCGCGGGCGCGCAGGGCGGCATCGTGGCCATGGACGAGGCCTACCAGCCCTTCGCCAGCCGCACCTGGATCGATCGCATGCGCGCCGAGCCCGGGCGCAACGCGCATGTGCTGCTGATGCGCACGCTCAGCAAGTTCGGCCTGGCCGGCGTGCGGCTGGGCTACCTGATGGGGCCCAGCGCGCTGGTGGCCGAGATCGACAAGGTGCGCCCGCCCTATAACGTGAGCGTGCTCAACTGCGAGGCCGCGCTGTTCGCCCTGGAGCATGCGGGCGTGTTCGCGGCCCAGGCGGCCGAGCTGCGGCACGAGCGCGCCGCGCTGCTGGCTGCGCTGAGGGTGCTGCCGGGCGTCGAGAAGGTCTGGGACAGCGAGGCCAACATGGTGCTGCTGCGCGTGGCCGATGCCACCCGCACCTACGAGGGCATGAAGGCCCGCAAGGTGCTCGTCAAGAACGTTTCTACAATGCACCCACTGCTGGCCAATTGCCTGCGCCTCACGGTCGGCAATGCGGCCGACAACGCCCAGATGCTCGCCGCGCTCCAGGCCTCCCTATGACCTCTTCTGCACTCGTTCCTTCCGTCCCGTCCGACAGCCCCGACGCCGACCGCATCGCGGAGGTGTCCCGCACCACGGCGGAAACCCGCATCCACGTGCGCGTGAACCTCGACGGCACGGGCGAAGCCCGCCTGTCCACGGGCATCGGCTTCTTCGACCACATGCTCGACCAGATCGCGCGCCACGGCCTGATCGATCTGCGCATCGAATGCGAGGGCGACCTGCACATCGACGGCCACCACACGGTGGAAGACGTGGGCATCACGCTCGGCCAGGCGTTCGCGCGGGCCGTGGGCGACAAGAAGGGCATCCGCCGCTACGGCCATGCCTATGTGCCGCTGGACGAGGCGCTGTCGCGCGTGGTGGTCGACTTCTCGGGCCGCCCGGGTCTGCACCTGCACATCCCGTTCACGGCGGGCAGCATCGGCGGCTTCGACACGCAGCTCACGTATGAATTTTTCCAGGGCTTCGTGAACCACGCGGGCGTCACGCTGCACATCGACAACATCAAGGGCATCAATGCCCACCACCAGTGCGAGACGGTGTTCAAGGCCTTCGCCCGCGCGCTGCGCGCCGCGCTGGAGCGCGACCCCCGTGCGGCCGGTGTCATTCCCTCCACCAAAGGGTCCCTCTGAGGTTTTCGGCTCCATGGGCCTCCAGCGCTCATCCAACATGCGCAAGCAGCTATGAAAAGTGAAGCAAAAACCGTGGCCGTCGTGGACTACGGCATGGGCAACCTGCGCTCCGTCTCGCAGGCCGTCCAGGCCGCCGCCGAGGGCACCGGCTGGACCGTCGCGGTCACCTCGCGTCCCGAGGACGTGCGCGCCGCGCAGCGCGTGGTGCTGCCGGGGCAGGGCGCCATGCCCGACTGCATGAGCGAGCTGCGCGAATCGGGCCTGCAGGCGTCGGTGCTGGAGGCTGCTGCGTCCAAGCCGATGTTCGGCGTGTGCGTGGGCATGCAGATGCTGCTGGACCGCAGCGCCGAGGGCGACACGCCCGGCCTGTCACTCATCCACGGCGAAGTGCTCAAGTTCGACCTGGCCGGCCGCCAGCAGCCGGACGGCAGCCGCTACAAGGTGCCCCAGATGGGCTGGAACCGCGTGGGCCAGGTGCGCCACGGCGGCGCGGCGCACCCTGTGTGGGCCGGCGTGCCGGACCAGAGCTACTTCTATTTCGTGCACAGCTTCTATGCGCGCCCGCGGGATGCGGCGCACTGCGCGGGCGAGGCCGACTACGGCGGCCCCTTTGCAGCGGCGATTGCGCGCGATAATATTTTTGCCACGCAATTCCATCCGGAAAAGAGCGCGGAGCACGGCCTGGCGCTCTATCGCAACTTCCTTCACTGGAATCCCTGATCTTCAACCCCTTGCCGGGCCTGCGGCCCGACCTGGCACATCCTTAGCCTTTCCATCATGCTGCTCATCCCCGCCATCGACCTCAAGGACGGACACTGCGTGCGCCTCAAGCAAGGTGACATGGACCAATCCACCACCTTCGGAGAAGACCCGGGCGCCATGGCCCGCAAGTGGGTGGAAGCCGGGGCGCGACGCCTGCACCTGGTGGACCTGAACGGCGCCTTCGCCGGCACGCCCAAGAACTACACGGCCATCAAGTCCATTCTGAAGGAAGTCGGCGACGACATCCCCGTGCAGCTCGGCGGCGGCATCCGCGATCTGGACACGATCGAGAAGTACATCGACGGCGGCCTGCGCTACGTGATCATCGGCACCGCCGCCGTGAAGAACCCCGGGTTCCTGAAAGACGCCTGCAGCGCCTTCGGCGGCCACATCATCGTGGGCCTGGATGCCAAGGACGGCAAGGTCGCGACCGACGGCTGGAGCAAGCTCACGGGCCACGAGGTGGTCGATCTGGCCAAGAAATTCGAGGACTGGGGCGTGGAGTCGATCATCTACACCGACATCGGCCGCGACGGCATGCTCTCGGGCATCAACATCGACGCCACGGTCAAGCTGGCGCAATCGCTCACCATTCCGGTCATCGCCTCGGGCGGCCTGGCCAACATGGCCGACATCGAGCAGCTTTGCGCGGTGGAAGGCGAAGGCATCGAAGGCGTGATCTGCGGCCGCGCCATCTATTCCGGCGACCTGGATTTCGCCGCGGCGCAGGCCCGTGCGGACGAATTGAACGGCGCTGCCTGACGCCTCGGTCCGGCTGCCTCAGGATGCCTTGCGGCGACTGAGGCGGGATTCAGGCTCCGGTCCTTGCAAGCCCCGGTGCCGTGCCATCCGGACCATCGGTCCGGCGGCGTTCCATCCAACGCGATGGCCTCCGAGCGCCAGGCCAACCCGGCGCCAGGCGCCGTCCGGGATCAGCAGCCCGTGACGGCCCGTCCCTGGTTCACCGCGGCCACGGTCTGCAGCAGGTTCGTCCAGTACGAAGGCAGGGCGTCCCAGGGGTTGCCGACGTCCGCCACCGGGTCGTATTCGAGGTTCGTCATGTAGATGGGGCCGGCGTTGTATCGGGCCGAGGCGGCGGTCTGCACGGCCTGCTGCATGTCGGCACAGGTGGCGGTGTTGTGCACCAGCGAGCTTTGGCGGCTGTTGGCCAGGGTGTACAGCCAGGGCGCGGTGCGCGGGTCGTAGCTGGCGTAGGTGCTGTTGCGCCCTTCGAAGGTGACGAGCACATCGGCCACCGCGGCGTAGCCGGCGGCAGGCACCATGCCGGGGTTGCCGATCACGCGCAGGCTGGCGTCCTTGGCCTTGATGTAGCTGTAGATCTCGCGGTAGAAATCGAGCCGCGTGGTCTCAGAGGCCATTTCGTCCAGGAAGATGCCGCTGATCGCCCCGCGCCCGAAGAGCGCGATGTAGTTGTCGATGTTGGCCTTGATGCTGGCCAGCGACCGCGAGCCCGTACCGTAGCCGGTATAGACATAGCCCACCACCTTGCCACCGGCCGAAACGAACGCGTTGACGGCGCTCACATAGCTGGCCTCCGCCGTGGTGAACACCCCGTTGTTGGGATTCAGGATGGCGGTGACGGACACTGCCGGATTGGCCGCCGCGCCGCTGGCCAGCAGGGCCCAGCCCTGGCCCGACGAGGGGTGGAAGTAGGCGGGCACCAGCACTTCCAGCGCCGCGGGGGCCGGGCGCAGGTACAGCACGCGTGTGGCGGTGACCGACTGGCCGGACACGCTGGTGGTGGCGCTGATCTCCTGCCGGCCTGCCGCGGCGCCGGACAGGGTAGCGGTCGCCACGCCCGCCCGCGTGGCGCTGGTGGCCGAGAACGCGCCGGGCAGGGCGGAGAAGTTCACCGCCGTGCCATCGGCCGCGTCGGCGCCGTTCACCGTGACGCGCGCGCTGATGGCCAGGGCGGCATTCGCGTTGAAGACGGCCTCCGCCTGCGGAGCGCTGAGGGTGATGGCGATGCTGGTCGGGGTGGGGGTCACCGGCGTCGTCGGGTCGGTGGAACCCCCTCCACCGCCGCCACCGCAGGCGGCCAGCAAGGCGGCGAGTGACAGGCCGCACCAGCGGGTGATGCGGGCAATGAGGGTGACGCGGGCGGGAATGCGGGGCATGGGATGTCCTTGGCGGGCGGGAATGGGGATGGCGAGGGGTTGGATGGGGACTGGTGCAATCGGCGTGCCGGGTGCGGATCTGCGGGTCAGCAGGTGGGCAGCGTGGCGCCCCGGTTGACGGAATCCACGGTGCCCAGCAGTCGGGTCCAGTAGGCCGGAAGGGTGTCCCAGGGGTTGCCTTCCTGCGTGTCGGGGTTGAAGGTGTCGTCGGTGACGTAGATCACGCCGCTGTTCACGCGGGCCGTGGCCGCCGCACGCACCGCGCCCTGCATGGCCGCGCAGTCGGCCGCGTCGTGCACCAGGGCGTTCTGGCGCGTGTTGGCCATCTGGTACAGCCAGCCGCCGCTGGCGCGGGGATCGTAGTCGGCAAAGGCCGCGTTGCGGTTCTCGAAAGTCACCAGGGTATCGGCCACGGCGGCATAGGCGGCGTTGGGCACGGTGCCCGGGTTACCCACCACGCGCAAGCTGGCACCTTTGCTCTTGATGTAGTCGAAGAGCTGCCGGTAGTAGTTGATCCGGCCGGGCGCGGACGACATCTCGTCGATGAAAAAGCCGCTCACCAGCCCGGTACCGTAGAGGCTGAGGTATTTGTCGATGTTGCCCTTGACCTTGCTGATCGAGCGCGATCCGTAGCCGGTGTACACGTAGCCCAGCAGCTTGCCGCCGGCCTGCACGAAGGCCGTGGCGGCGGCCGTGAACTCGGGGTTGGCGCGGGTGAAGACGCCGTTGCTGGGGTTGAGAATGGCCGTGACGCTGACGGAGGGGTACGCGCTGGCGCCGGCGGTCATGGCGTCCCAGGGCGAGCCCGCCGAGGGGTAGAAATACGCGGGGACCAGCACTTCCATGGGGGCGGCGGCCGGGCGCACGTAAAGGATGCGCGAGGCGGTCACGGCGCCGCCGCTCGAAGCCACCGAAGCGGTCAGGGTCTGGCGCCCCAGCCCGGCGGGGGTGAAGGTGGTGCCGGCCTCGCCGCCGCGCAGCGCGGCCACCGGCGGCGCAAAGCTGCCCGAGGTGGCGGAAAAATCGACGGACACGCCGTCAGGGATGGCGTTGGCGACCCCCGCCTGCACCGTGAGGGAGACCGGCACACTGGCTCCGGCGTCGAATACATCCTGGTCGAGCGGGGCGGCGAAGGCGGCCTGCGCACCTGCCGTGGCGGCTTCGGCTTTTTGCGCCGAGGTTTCTGCGGGTTCACTGCTGCCGCCCCCGCAGCCGGCCAGCCCTGCGGCGAGCAATCCGGAGACCGACCAGAACGCCAGCCGCAGCGCAGCGCGGCTCGGCAAGGCACGATGGATCGCGTTCGGCATGGCGCCTCCCTTTTTTCTGTGGCCCGGGTGGATTTCAGTTTTTTGCCATTGTCCACCGAACGCGGGCCGGGCTACTGCAGCATGAAGGTTTCGTACTCCAGCCGGTTGAGTTGGCGCGACAGCAGGTACATGCCGGTGCACAGCGTGAGCAGCGTGGACAGCGCGAAGCCGTAGCCATACAGGGCCGCGCCGGCATACAGCGTGAAGCCGGTGAGCGCGATATTCAGCAGCACGAACTGCACGCACAGCAGCAGCACGATGCGGCGCTGGTCCAGGTAGAAGAACACGTTCAGGATGGCCATCAGCCCCACCTGCAGGCCCGCGCCGATCACCTGAACGTGCAGCAGCGGCAGGTACAGCCGCGAGATGCCCAGCACGTCCAGCAGCGCCGGGCCGGCCACGAAGGTGACCAGGATGGCCAGCGTCTGGATCTTGCCGATCTCGCCCAGCCCTTGCTGGATCGAATACACCATCTCGTCGCGCATGGCCTCGATGTACTCGAGCGAGCCGCCGCTGCGCACCGCGTCGTAGAACTTGTCGTAGTACTCGACGAAGTCGGTCTCGATGCGCACCAGGAACACCGCCATGCCCGGAATGATGGACAGGTAGGCCAGGAACACCGGCAGGTCGTAGATGAGCGATGCGCGCAGCCCGCCGATGATGTTCTGGGACGTCGGCGGGAAGTACCAGAACATGAACTTGTCGATCCAGATCCCGAAGTTGTAGAGGAACCCGATGGCCACGAGCGACGGATACAGCAGCTTGCGCTCCGCGAAGTCGAACGCGATCAGCCGGCCCTTGGGGTTGAATTCCTGCACCACCAGGATCCACATGCCGGCCAGCAGCAGGTAGTTGCCCAGCACGAAGCCCGTGAGCAGCCCCTCCAGGCCCCAGGGGCGCATGAAGAGCGAGCCGATCACGATCACCGCGTAGGCCAGCCCGAACAGCACCACGATCTCCTTGTAGCGCTTCATGCCGGACAGCAGAACCGTCAGCACCCACACGTCGCACATCAGGGTGAAGCCCGCCAGCATCAGCATGCGGTACACCAGCCCCAGGTTGGGCAGCAGCAGGAACAGCGCGATCGTGCCCAGGGCACCGGCCACGAGCGTGACCACCAGCAGCAGCCCGTGCAGGTTGGGCAGGATGAGGTCCTTGCGCTTTTCGAAGAGCCGGTCGGACACGAAGCGCGTGAAGGCCAGCTGCACCAGCCCCGTGAGGATCAGGCTCCCCGCCACCATGTAGGTGACCGAGGTCTGGAACTGCGTGACCAGAAAGCCCGGCACCACCACGCTGGCGCTGAAGATACCGATGAGCAGGATGCCCACGATGGAGAAGACCCACGGGCCCGAGCCGATGACGCCCGCATAGGCGTAGGCCTGCACCAGGCTCACCAGCGTGTTCTTGCGCAGCATGCGGCGCAGTTCGAATCCGATGCCAGCCATCAGCGGGGGCCCTCCGTCTTCTGGAACGCGGTCTCGTACACGCGGCGGTAGCGGTCGAACATCATGGTGTCGGTGTAGTAGCGCTCCACGCGCGCAATGGCCGCCCGGCTGGCGCTCTCCCAGGCGGCAGGGTCGTTGAGCAGCGACAGCGAGGCGTCGGCCAAGCGCTGCGGATCGGCGATCGGCACCACCTTGCCCGAGGCGCCCAGCGCCTTGTCTTCATCGTCCAGCCCTTCGATGAGCTGACGGCACGACCCCACGTCGGTGGACACGGTGGGCACGCCCGCGGCGTAGCCCTCCAGGATCACCAGGGGCAGCGCCTCGCTGATCGACGACAGGATCACCAGCCCGATGCGCGGCATGAGGTCTTCCACGCGCTGAAAACCCAGGAAGCGGATGTTCTGCTCCAGCCCCAGGCTGCGCACGAGGTTCGTGCATTCCTGGGCATAGGCCGGGTCCTCCTCGGTCGGGCCGGCGATCCAGCCCTCGGCCTGCGGCAGCTGGTTGACCACGCGGCGCATGGCGCGGATGAAGGTTTTGATGTCCTTGATGGGCACCACGCGGCCGATGAGGCACAGAATCGGCGGCACCTGGGCGGGGCGCTTGTCGCGCAAGGGGGCGAAGCGGCCCAGGTTGATGCCGTTCGGGATGTTGAAGGTGCGCGATGCCTCGGCGCCATCGGTCACCTGCCGCAGCCGGTTGGTTTCGTAGAGCGCGATGATCGGGTCGGCCGCCGCGTAGCAGTAGTAGCCCAGCCATTCGAAGAACTGGATCCACATCTGGCGGAAGTACGACAGCTCGGTCGGGTCGCGCTGGAAGATGTTGCGGTTGTCGCGGATCCACTCGCTCTTGAACAGGTCGATCTTGCGTTCCTTGGTGTAGATGCCGTGCTCCGACAGGATCAGCGGCACGCCGCGCGCCTGCTCGATCAGCCCGCCGAGAAAGCCGGCGTACCCCGTGGAAGCGCAATGCACCACGCGCACCGGAATGAGCTGCTGCGCCACGCGGGCCAGCGTCCACAGCGGCTGGTACATGATGCGCACCGTCCAGAAGTAGTCCACGAACGACGGGTCGGTGCAATGGTCGCGGTAGCTCTTGCAGATGATTTCCCACGCCCGCTCGCTGTAGAGGAAATCCTCCAGCGGCAGGCGCCCGCCCGGCTGCATCTGCTGGGTGATCTCGCGGAACGCGGCCATCGTCTGCGGGCTGCGGTCGCCCGTGCGGAACGACTCGACCAGGGTGTGCACCATGTCCAGGGCCGCGCGGCTGCCCTTGCGCCGCGCGGGCAGGGTGCGCACGCCCAGGTGGTCGTAGAGGTAGTGCTCCTCGAAGTGCACGACGTTCGGCGGCAGCTCGTACTTGAACGCGGAATAGTCCTCGCGGCGGCTGCCCAGGAAGACAATGGCAAAGCGGTACTCCGGGTAGGCGCGGATGATCTGGTTGATCCAGCTCGACACGCCCCCGCTCACATAGGGGAAGGTGCCCTCCAGCAGCAGGGCCACATCCGCCTCGCTGGCTTTGGGCCCTGTCATGGCGCGCTCCAGTAGTCGAGGACGGGGCGCAGCCGGGGCAGCGCGCGCCACTGGTTGAGCTGCTGCACCAGTTCGCGCGTTTGCGCGAAGTCGCGCCGCTCGAAGCACAGTTCGGCCTGGTAGGGCAGTACGCGCGTGGCGGGCAATCCCAAGTTCCGGGCGAGCGCGTAGGCGGCTTCGGCCTCTTCCACGCGGCCCAGCAGGTGCAGCAGGCGGCCGCGGCGCAGGTTCAGTTGCGGATGGTCCGGCTGCTGCGCCAGCACCTGGTCGCAGTACTGCAGCGATTCCTTCACGGCGTGGTCGCGCAGGTCGCCCTGCACCAGTTCCTGATAAACCAGCTCCCAATACAGGTCGGACAGACGGAAGGCCGATTCGACGGTGAGCGGCCCCGGCACTTCGCCTTCGGTCTCCTTGGCCAGGCGCAGCGCATCCAGTTCGCTGTCGATGGTGCGGTTGATGCGCTTTTCCAGGGTGTCCAGCATGCCGTAGGCGAGCAGGCGCAAATCCTCGCTCGGATCGCTCAGCACCGTGCGCAGCAGGGGCGAGGCAATGCGGCCGGACACGTGCTGCAGCGCCACCATGGCGCGCATGCGTGTCTGCATCGGGGCCTGGCTGTTGCCCAAGAAGGACCGCAAACCGGACTGGCGAAAGCTCCCCTGCATGCGCTGGTGGCGATCAAACTCCGGCAGCCGCAGCGATTCGAAGTCGCCCTGCGACGAAGGGCTGCGGTAGATGCGCAGCACCACCACGGCGGCGATCACCCCGATGAATCCGACGATGGGCACGGCATAGCTGAACACCGCCATCAGGCCCAGCACCGGCGCGCGCGGCCGGGCCTGCTCGCCCGACAGCAGGGGCAGCAGAAAGAAGGACAGCATCACGCAGGCCAGGGCGTGCACCAGCAGGTAGCTCGACAGGGCCGCATCCGTGTGGCCCTGCAGCAGCGCGGGCCCGCTCCATGCGCCGATCTCCAGCAGCAGCGCGGAGATGGCGAACTTGAGGTTAAGCATGGGCCATCCCGTTCAGCCGCTTGAGCACAGCCAGGGGCTCGCCGTTCAGCGGGATGATGTGCGGAAACACGCCGGCCTCGGCCAGCGGCTTGCCGCTCTTTTGGCCCGACCAGACCTCCAGGCGGTTGATGTAGCCCTCGGCGGTGGCGTTGTCGCCCAGCGGCATCAGCATGGCGAGCACCTGGCGATCGTTGCCGGTGATGAGCCAGCTTTCGTCCAACTCGCGTTTCAGCCGCTCGATCTGGCCCGGCAGGCCGGCCTCCATGGCGCGCGGCAGAAACTCCAGCGCCACGATCACGCTGGGCACCTTGGCCGTGTCGCGGATGTGCGCCAGGCGCTGCGCTTCGAAGGCGAAGTCGGCGGGGCACTGCGGCAGCTCCTTCAGGATCGGCGCGGCCACCGTCTGCATGGCCAGGCCGTCGGTGTAGTAGCCCAGCAGCAGGTTGATGGTCTGCAGGTTCTCGGCCTGCAGCGAGAAGAACGGCATGTCCTCGATCACCAGCAGCCCGTAGATCTCGCCCCCTAAGTCCAGCAGTGGCGCTGCGGCGAGGTAGCGGGTCTGCTGCTGGTCCGCCAGCATCTGGCTCACGTGGCAGAGCTTGCGGGTTTCCAATGCCTGCTGTACGAGCGGGTCGCGCGCGTCCAGCTCGGCGCCGCTGCCGATGCGGGCCACGGCCCGGGCTTCGATGCTGTCTTCCGTGGCGGCGTACAGCGCCGCGGATTCGAGCTGGCAGTACTGGGCCAGCAGGCGCAGCAGGGTCTGCGCGCCCTGGGCCGCGTCCTCTTCGGAGCCGCCCAGCGCCTGCAGCGTGGACAGTGCATCGCGCATGGACATCGGCCGGCCGATCAGCTCCTGCTCCAGGCGGTCGTGTGACAGGCGCAGCAGGTAGTACTGGCGCACCAGGTGCTCCAGGCGCTGGTCCAGGTACAGCTGCACGTTCTCGGCCCGGCGGGTGCGCGCCTGCCAGAGGCTGGAGAACTCGCCCACCAGCATCACGAGGATCAGGCCGCCGAGAAAGAAGATCTGCGGAAAGGTGTCGTAGTGCCCGAAGTTGAGCGCCAGCCAGCCAGCCAGCAGCACGCAGGCGCCGCCCAGCCCGGCCAGCGGGCCGTAGCGCAGGGCCACGATCACCGGGGCCAGCCAGGACCAGGGGAACGCAGCCTCGCTCCACAGCGGGTCGAAGGGCTCCAGCAGCATGCCCAGCGCGAGCGCGATGATCGGCAACAGCAGCGTCTCGCCCAGCATGATGGCCGGACGGGTATCGGTGTCGGCCAGCTTGCCCAGCAGGTTGGAGGGCAGGTGCCGCACGCTCGGCTTGGCCGGCGGCTCGGGCGCGGCCGCCCCGACGCTGCGCCGCCGCTGTTCCACCGACGAGGGGGTCTCTGATGCCATGGCTTCAGCGGGCTCGGGACAGGCCGGAATCCAGCAGGTCGCGGATCAGCTTTTGCGCCACGCCGGAGAGGGCTTCGCGGCTCCAGCCGCTCTTGCCGCCGGTGCCGCTCCAGAGTGTGTCGCCGGAGGCCACATCGATGATCTGCAGCGTCACGCCCGCGGCGGGCTCGCCGTCCACGCCGACCTTGTAGCGCCATTCGTCCACCGCCCCCGTGAGGGCGTATTTCGCCTGTTGCTCGCGTGCCCAGGCCAGCACTTCCTGCTGGCGCTTGGCGTCGCCCGCATCGAACAGCGCTTCCTGCTGCGTGGTGGTGGGATAGCGCTGGATGCGGCCCACGCCTCGCGCATGCAGCAGGGCCTGCGCGATGGCTTCGGCGCGGTTGCCGGCCAGCGGGGTCTCGGTGTGGTTGGCGAACGGCAGCACCACCCACGTGGCATTGCGCTCCAGCGCGGGGGGCTCGCCCCGGTCGATGGTGGAGCAGGCGGCCAGCAGCAGCAGGGCGCCGCCGGCGGCGAAAACTTGCAGGCGTTGCAGCAGGGTGCGGTGGTGTTGCATGGTGGATTCCTTTGGAGACGACATCAGAAATGGAGAC
This sequence comes from Acidovorax sp. SUPP2825, assembly GCF_030158995.1. Lineage (NCBI taxonomy): Bacteria > Pseudomonadati > Pseudomonadota > Betaproteobacteria > Burkholderiales > Comamonadaceae > Acidovorax > Acidovorax sp. SUPP2825. Next base: position 213,796 of record NZ_BQXK01000005.1, read on the forward strand.
GGTAGGTGAACAGCAGGCTGCGCGTGAGGCCCTGCAGCTGCAGGCCCGACTTGCCCACGCCCCAGCTCAGGCCCAGGTGGTCGGAGCCGAGCACGCTGCCGGCCATGCCCAGGCGCAGTTCGTAGCCCGGGCCGAGCACGCTGTGCCAGGTGCGGCTGGCCGTGGCGAATGGCAGCAGGGCGCGCGTGTATTCCTGCTCGTAGCGCATGTTGGTGGACACCTGCAGGCCATAGAAGCTGAAGCTCTCTGGCAGGAAGAAATCCTGCCCCAGCGGGCCGGCGTTCACGGGCACGTAGCGGCGCACTTCCAGGTCCCGCGGCGCGAGCGTGCTCAGGTCGCGCCGCGAAAAATCGTGGTGCGACCAGAACGCGCCGAACTCCAGCAGCGGCGTCTCCTGCCGGTAGGTGTGCGTGTAGTTGATCGACGTGTGGCGGCCGCTGCCCAGCGAGGCGCCGGTCTGCAGCGTGTAGCGCTCGTCGGCATAGCCGATGGTGAACTGGTCCTGCCGCGTGGCCTGGTAGCGCAGGCTGGCGCCGGCGCGGTCCTTCATGCCGGCGATGCGCAGCGCGAGGCTTTCCTGGCTGGGCAGCTGCATGCCGAGTTCCATGCGCAGGGTCAGCCGGTTGTCGATGCGCTGCTCGTGCTCGACCTGCAGCGGCGTGTAGGCCAGAAAGCTCTCGCGGCGGCCGGCGCGGAACATCGTCTCGCCGTCGGGATGGCGCCAGCGCACCTGCACGTCCAGCGCACGCTCGTCGGGCGGGTTGCGCACCACGAGCGCATTGGTGGCATGCCGGCGGATGCTGATGAAGTTCACGTCCATGGCCAGCCGCGGGCTGATGGCGATGTGGAACACCGCGTCGGCCTCGCTCTCGTCCATGCCGCCCAGCTGCTGGAACTGCAATTTGGTGCCCGCGTGGTCGCTGAAGGCCAGCAGGCTTTCGGTGAGCTGCAGGTGCAGGGGCTGGTCGTCGTGCTGGTCCTGCTGGGCGTCGAAGGCGGCGGTCTGCGCGAGGCGGATGTCGTTCACGGCGCGCGCCGCGTTCACCCGGTCGTAGCGGGGCAGGCGTTCGTCGAACTCCTGCAGCAGCTGGCCGGTGGCGGCCTTGTCGTCTTCGGCCAGCGCGACCGTGATCTCGGCCCACAGCGGGCGGTTGCTGCGCACGCCGCGGCTGCGGGCGTACTGGTGCCACAGGAAGCCGCGCTCGGCCGTGTATTCGCCGGCGTCCTGCAGCCAGCCGATGGCCGTCTCGGCCGCCGCGTTGGACATGCCGCCCTGGGCGTCGCGGTCCAGGCGCAGCAGTTCGCGCAGCACGTCGACCGAGGGGTCGCCGGGCCGCTGCGTGAGGAACAGCCGGGTGCGGGCGATGCGCCGGGTCTGGTCCAGGCCTTCTTCGGTGAGCCAGCGCTGGCGTGCCTGCGCGGGCGTGAGGCGCACGCCGCCATCGCCCTTGCGCACCGATTTCCATTCGCGCGACAGCAGTTCGCGGCGCAGCCGCCACGAGCGGTCGGACTGCTGGTTCTGGTCCAGCGCGTCGGCGTAGTTCATGAGCCACAGGAAGTCGTCCTGGTGCTCCCGCAGGTGTGGCGTGAGGTAGCGGTCCAGGGCCACCTGCGGTAGCGACAGGGCCTGGTAGGCCGCCGCCAGCGCATCGTGCACATCGCTGTCGCGTGCCCAACTGCGCTCCTGCGTGGCCAGCAGGGTGCGCAGCGAGACGGCATCGTTGCTGTCGATGAACAGCCACATCAGAGCCTGGCGCATCTCCGACGAATCGGGGCTCAGCCGCAGGCCGGCTTCGAAGTGCCGGCGCGCCTCGGGCAGGTTGCCGGTGTTCTGGTAGTAGGTGCCGGCCAGCCGCAGGAACTCGGGAATCTGCCACAAGCGCGCTAGCGAGCGCCGGGTTGCCGTGGGGCTCGCGTCCAGCTGGGCGAGCAGGGGGCCGAACGCCTCCCACCGGCTGCGGCCCGAATACAGCGCCAGGGCCTCGACCAGGTAGCGCGGCTCGTCGAACCGCTGCCAAGCCAGCACGGACACGCGCGCGGCCTCCAGCGGCTGGTCGGTGATGAGCAGGCGCACCAGGGCGTCGAAGTCCGACACATCCGTGCCCTTGGTTTCCACCAGGCGCCGGTAGGCCTGCACGGCCAGGTCGTTGCGCTCGCGGCTTTCGGCCAGTTGGCCCGTGAGCCGCCAGAAGTCGGTCTCCATGTCCTGCGCGGGCAATTGCTGCTGCTGGGCCGTCTCCAGCCACTTCAGGCCTTCGTCGGGCCGGCCGTGGGTGAGGGCGAGGATGGCCGCGCGCATGGCGCGGGCGGGCGTCACCTGGGCCTTGTCGGCCAGCAGGCGGCGCCAGTTGTCGAGCGCGAGGGTGGGCTGGCCCGCGCGTTCGGCGAGGTTGGCCAGCAGTTCCACCGCCTGCGGGCTCTTGGCGTGGTCCTTCAGGTAGTCGATGGCGGGCTGTGGCTCGCCGATGCGCTCATAGGCATCCACCAGCGCGCGCACCAGGTTGAAGTCGTCGGGCCGGCTGCGCAACTGGTGGCGCAGGGCAAGCACCAGGGCGCCGTCGTCGAACTGGCCCGGCGCCAGGCGCAGCACGGCCTGCCAGGCGGCCTCCTTCTGCGTCTGGCGGGCGATGAAGAGCCAGTTCTCCAGCGCCGGGGCGGGGCGCTGCGTCCATTCGGACACCTGGGCCAGCCGCTCGCGCCACGCGAGGTCCTGCGGCTGCTGCTGCACGGCCGCGTTGGCCAGGGCCCAGGCGTCGTCCAGCTTGCGGTTTTCGAGAAACACCTCATAGCCCAGCGTGTAAATCTTGTCGTCGAAAGGCAGGCCGGGCGGCGGCACGTTGCGCGGCGCAGGCCGTGCGGCAGGGGTGGCCGGTGCGGCGGCGGTTGCTGCGGGCGTGGCTTCTGCCGCCTGCGCCATGCGCTGCAGGCGCCAGGGTCCGGCGGGCACGGTGTCGGGTGCTTGCAGGCGCAGCCACGGCGGCACCATCAGGTGGGCGCCATCGTCGTACCGGTGCAGCGGCGCGGCCGCTGTAGCGGGGCTCGTCAAGGGGCGCAGCAGGGCGCCCACGGGCCGCATGGCTTCGGCATCGTCGCCCTGGGCCAACGCGCTGGGCGGTGCCGGCCATGGCGGGCTGAGCGAGATGCGCAGCAGGCGCCGCACATAGCGGTCCGCCACCGCCGGCTTACCGGCCGCCCGGGCCAGGTTGGTGATCATGAGCAGCGTCTGCGGGTCGTCGGCCAGAGGGCCGATCTCGCGCTCGGCCAGGGCCAGGGCGGCCACGGGCTGGTTGCCCGACTGCAGCGTGCGCACGGCGGCCAGGTAGTAGGCCTTGGCCTGTTCCGGGTCGGGCGTGACCTGGCGCGCCAGCATGTACAGCTCGGCGCTGCCCGCGTAGTCGCCCGTGCCCAGTGCTTCCTTGGCGGCCCGCTCGTACAGGCGCGCAGCCTCGCGCGGGTCTTTGGCCTCCTGCGCCAACTGGCGGCTCATGGCGACGCCGGTGGCGCGGTCTTCCATTTCGGCCGCGCGGCGGGCCAGCAGTAATTGGCGGTCGGCGGGCCACTTTTCCTTGGCCAGGGCCTGGAGCTGGCGCTTGAGGCCCTCACGCTGGGCTTTGCGGCGCTCGGTTTCCTTCTCGGGCGTGCGTTGGTATTCGGCGTACGACAGGTCCCACAGGCTCCACAGCGCGTCGCGGTGCAGTTCCGGGTCGCTGGAATCCAGCGCGGGCTGCAGCGTGGCCCGCGCGTCCGCCATTTCGCCCACGGCGATCTGGCGCTGCGCCAGCAGCAGGCGCAGGCGGGGGTTGTCGGGATCGCTGCGCAGCAGATTGGTCAGGTAGGCCACCGACAGCGCGATGTCGGTGGTCTCGGACAGCCGGCGCTCCAGATCCTGGCGGGGGTACAGCAGCCACAGCCCCCCGCCGACCATGCTGGCCAGCAGGGCAATCAGCCACGAAGGCGCCAGGACGGGGCGCTCAGCGGGCTGGGCACTGGAGCTGGATTTGCGCAGCAGCATCGGCGATCCGGAATTGTTGGACATCCGGGCCGGCCGGAGTGGCCGCCCGCGTGGGGGTGAGCAGTTTCTGGTTGGCGCGCACCTGGCAGTTGCCGGCCGCCGCCACGCTGAACGCGAGCGGGGCGTAGGCCTTCAGCGTGAACTCGGTGCGCGCGCCCTGGTCGCGCACGTTCCAGTCGCCGAGCCGGCCGTTGGCATCGAACAGGTAAGGGCCCTGGGCCACCGCGGCGGGCGTACTGGCCGTGGCCGCATGCGCCGCGGCGCCGGCCTCGGCCGCCGCGCCACGGGTCTGCACCCACGCAGCGCCGCCGGTCAGGTGCACGTAGGTGCCCTCGGCACCGGCGCGGTAGCCCGCCACGCCCTGGCTGGCCTGCACCATCGGCGTGCCGAGGGCCGGGGGCAGGCGCAGCGTGCGCAGCTCGCCGTCGCCGCGCACGCGCCAGCCCGCGCCGTCGCGCGCCAGCGCGTAGGTGTGGAAGTCGCGCACCTTGCGGATGAACTCCGAGGCGAACACCGGGTGCAGCGGCTGGGCCACCGCCCAGTCGTACACCTTGCGCAGCACGTTGAGACCGGCGCGTTTGGTGGTGGAGTACACGTGGTAGTAGATGTCCACAGGCTTGATGCGGCGGGGCGTTTCCGTCATCTCGAAGCTCTGCAACACCTGCTCGTAGCCGTAGTAGGGGCCGCGCCACAGGTTGGTGTAGATGTTCTCGTTGGTGATGGGCGCGTACACCTGCAGGTAGCCGTTCTTCTGGATGCCATGCGCGCCCACCGCAGTGAGCGAGGGGTTGGTGCGCGTGATGGACGTGTCGCCGCCGTTCATGTTGAGCAGGCCCGCGCGTTCGGTGATCTCCAGCGCCTCGGCGCCAGGCGCAGTGTCGCCCGACCACAGCAGGATCTTGACCTTCTTGTCCGGCGGCGCCAGCCGGGTGTTGATGTATTCGGTCGAGCCCACGATCTCGCGTTTCAGGTCCATGGTGTAGCCGGGCACGTCCAGGCTCATGGCGGCTTCCGAGTTCTCGCTGAACAGCCCGTGGCGCACGCTGCGGTCCCACAGGAACGGGTGCGAGTAGGTGTGGCTGGCGATCTCCACGTGGGGCAGTCGGAACATGCGCCGCGCGATGTCCTCCAGTTCCTTGCTCATCTCCGGGTGCAGGCCGTGCGGCGCGATCTCGGCCTCGATCACGGACATGGTCTGCGGCACGGTGCGGTATTTCTCGAACACTTCCTTGAGCAGCACCAGCCCGGCGTTGGGGCTACCCGGCAGTTCTGCCAGGGAGGGGAAGCCGTCGCCGTCCACGTGCGAGAACATCAGCCGGCGGCCGTTCTCGGTGGTCACGTCGGGCACCGGAATGGGCGGCAGGCGAAGCGCCTGCGTGAGGAAGGCGAAGGGGTCCACCACCCAGCGCGCATAGTCGGTGCCGGGCACCTCCACCACGACGAAGGGGTCCACCACGAAGCCGCCCCAGGGCATGATCGCGCCGCCGACGAAGGACTGGCCGCGCTGGTCCTTGAACTCCACCAGCGAGCGGCCCGCCTGCACCGGCACGCCGTTGCGCATGACGGGCTCGAACTGCGCCCGGGCCGCCGGCTCCACTGCCATCTCGAAGCCCATCATCGGGTCCTGGACCACGGGCTTTTGCGTGCCGCGCGGTGGCGAGGCATTGCCCTGGATGCCCAGTTTGTCGTTGAGCTGGCGGTCCAGCGCGAAGCCGAAGTTGCCGAACACCGCCAGGGGCGTGCGCTCGGCCAGCCGGGCCTGCAGCCACTGGTTCATCGCCTTGGTGCGGGTCTCGGGCAGGAAGCCGGAGAACCACGTCACGATGCCCGCGTAGCGGTCCTGGTACACGCCGGCGGGCAGTTCGTTGCGCACGTCCGCATAGTCCACCACGTAGCCCATGTGGTTGAGCGGCATCTGCAGGAAGCGGTGGGCTGCGGCGTAGTTCAGCGCCGGGCTTTCGCCGCCGTAATAGACCACCAGCACCCGCCGCGGCACCACCTCGATGCTGCCGATGCCGACGGTGTGCACCTGGCTGTCCGTCACCCAGGGGATGAAGCCCAGGTCCTTGATCTTTTGCGCCGTGGCGCGCGTCAGCTCGCGGTCCGCGGGCGGCACGTAGTCGATGGCCAGTACCGGCAGGCCGTCGCGCTCGCGGATCGTGCGCAACTGGCCCAGCAGCCATTCGCGGTCCTCCGCCTTCACGGGTTCGTAGCGCTGGGCGCCGGCGTTCCAGCCCTGGTAGAGCGACTCGGCCGCCACCATCTGGATCTTGTCCTTGACCCGGGGCACGACCTCGAAGCCCCGGTTCAGGATGAGCTTGATGCCCGGGAAGCGCTGGTGCAGCAGTTCAATCACGCGCACGATGCCGGCCTGTTGCGCCGCCTCGTCGAACTGGTTGGCGAGCCGGTACGAGTCGAGGGTGTCCAGGAAAAAGCCGCGGTAGCCGCTTTGCCACAGCGGGCCGACCACACGGGAGGCGAAGAACTCGGGCCAGTCGGCCGGCGTCTGGTCGATCACCTCGGAATTCCAGGCGCCGTTGCGGGCCAGCTTCCATGCCGCGGGGATGTCGCCGTAATAGGGGCGGGACGACTGCACCTCCGCCACCGAGACGTAGGCATACAGCTCGCTGCCGCCTTGGCGATAGGCCACAGGGTCCTGGCCATGGCCGGGTTCGACCACCACGATGTCGAACACCTTCAGCTCCGACAGCGGGGCGGTCGGACCGTAGTGCAGCGCCACCGCCGGCGCAGCGGCCCAAGCCCAGGCCGGCAGCACCAGGAATAGGCTTAAAAACAACAGTCGAAGCGTGGTTGGCACGATGGGTCGAGGGTGGGGACGCACAAGATGAAGCGGTTCGGATGCAGGGGATCTCGTTCGGATCATTGGGCCTGGCATCGTGGAAGCGGTGACTCTTCCGATTGAATGTTGCTACTTATAGACACATTGGCGCGGAAAAGGGAGACGGATACACCCCTGCATTAAGAAAAACAATCGAAACAATAGGTTTCATATGTGCATATTCCACACCGAAGTTCCGCACCGGGTTAAATACCAGCACGGCTCCATTTCCCCATCTTGACGGCTGGCAGGGTTTTGTGTTTTCCCGCCGACTTCTTTCGCGCGGCGCCCGGCACGGTACGCGGGGCTCGGGCATCCGGTTTCAAAAAAGGAGAAATTTCGTGATCCTCGTCACAGGCGGGGCCGGCTTCATCGGCTCCCACACTTGCGTCGCGCTGGCAGCCGCCGGCATTCCCTATCTCATCCTGGACAACTTCGGTAACAGCCGCCGCTCGGTGCTGGACCGCCTGGCCCGCATCACGGGTGCGACGCCCGAGTGCGTCGAGGGCGACGTGCGCGACGAGGCCCTGCTGGCGCGCATCTTTGCCGAGCACCCCATCGAGGCCGTGGTGCATTTCGCGGCGCTCAAGGCGGTGGGCGAGTCGGTGCGCCAGCCGCTCGCCTACTACGACAACAACGTGGCCGGCACCGTGGTGCTGCTGCGGGCCATGCAGAAGGCGGGGGTGCGGTCGCTGGTGTTCTCCTCGTCGGCCACGGTGTACGGCGAACCGGCCTCGGTGCCGATCCGCGAGGATTTCCCCCTGTCGGCCACCAACCCCTACGGCTGGACCAAGCTCATGATGGAGCAGGTGCTGGCCGACGTGGACGCGGCCGAGCCCGGCCAGTGGCGCATCGCGCGGCTGCGCTACTTCAACCCCGTGGGCGCCCACGAGAGCGGCCTGATCGGCGAAGACCCGCAGGACGTGCCCAACAACCTGCTGCCCTACGTGGCCCAGGTCGCCGTCGGGATGCGCGAGAGCCTGAGCGTCTACGGCGACGACTACCCCACCCCCGACGGCACGGGCGTGCGCGACTACATCCACGTGTGCGACCTGGCCGACGGCCATGTGGCGGCGCTGCGCTACCTGCGCGAGCACCCCGGTCTGCTCACCGTGAACCTGGGGACGGGCCGGCCCGTGTCGGTGCTGGAGATGGTGCGCGGCTTCGAGCGCGCGAGCGGCCGCCCGGTGCCCTACCGCGTGGTGGCGCGCCGGCCGGGCGATGTGGCCCAGTGCTGGGCCGACCCGGCGCTGGCCGAGCAACTGCTCGGCTGGAAGGCCCACCACGGCCTGGACCGCATGTGCGCCGACGCCTGGCGCTGGCAGGACGGGGCGGCGCGCACGCTCTGACGCGCCGCGGTCTCAGGCCGGTGCCTGCGCCGGGACGCCGTCGCCGCGCGGCGCATCGGGCTCGGTGTCCAGCGTGGCGGCGTGCACGGCCGCCTCTTCCTCGGACAGCAGCGCGCCTTCCCACTTGGCCACCACCGCCGCGGCGATCGAGTTGCCCACCGCGTTGGTCGCCGAGCGGCCCATGTCGAGGAAGGTGTCCACGCCCAAAATCAGCAGCAGGCCCGCTTCGGGAATGTTGAAGTGGTTGAGCGTGGCGGCGATCACCACCAGCGAGGCGCGCGGCACGCCCGCCATGCCCTTGGAGGTGAGCATCAGGATCAGCAGCATGGTCACCTGCGTCTCCAGCGGCAGGTGGATGCCGTAGGCCTGCGCGATGAACAGCGTGGCGAACGTGCAGTAGATCATCGAGCCGTCGAGGTTGAACGAGTAGCCCATCGGCATCACGAAGCTGGAGATGCGGCGCTTCACGCCGAACCGGTCCAGCGCGTCCAGCAGCTTGGGGTAGGCCGCTTCCGAGCTGGCCGTGGCGAACGACAGCAGGAACGCCTCGCGGATGTTGCGCAGCAGCACGATGATGCGCCGGCCCAGGGCCAGGTAGCCGGCCAGGATCAGCACGGCCCACAGGATCACCAGCGCCAGGTAGAAGTCGCCCATGAACACGGCGAACTTCAGCAGGATGCCCAGGCCGTTCACCGCCACGGTGGCGGCCATGGCCGCCAGCACGGCCACGGGGGCGAACTTCATCACGTAGCCGGTGATCTTGAGCATCACGTGCGACAGCTCCTCGATGCCGCGCACCAGCGTGCGGGCCTTCTCGCCCAGGCCCGCCAGGGCGATGCCGAAGAACATCGAGAACACCACGATCTGCAGGATCTCGTTGTTGGCCATGGCCTCCACGAACGAGCGCGGCACCAGATGGTTCACGAAGTCCTTGAGCGTGAACTTGGACGTCGCCAGGTGCGCGGACTGCCCCGCATCCGGCAGCGCCAGCCCCATGCTCGCGCCCGGCTGCAGCACGTTGGCCAGCACCAGGCCCAGCAGCAGCGACACCAGCGATGCCGTGAGGAACCACCCCATGGCCTTGGCGAACACCCGGCCCACCGACGACGCATCGCCCATGTGGGCGATGCCCACCACCAGGGTGGAGAACACCAGCGGCGCGATCAGCATCTTGATGAGTCGCAGGAACACGTCCGACGCGATGGAGATGTAGCCCGCGATGCGCGCGGCTTCCTCCGGCTGGAGCACGTTGGCGTGGATCAGGTGGCCGATCACGATGCCGAGCGCCATCGCGACGAGGATGCCGACCGCGGGCGGGAGCTTTCTTTTCTTGGGCTGCATGGGTGACAGGGCGCGGCCGGCGGGTCCCGAAACGGGGAGCCGGCGATGCACCGATTTGGGGAAAACCCGCGATTGTGCTGCATGCGGGACGCCGCCCTGCCACCGGCCCCGCGCCCCTGCCCGGCGCGTGGCGGGCTCCTACAATCGCCGGATGACCGCCACTCCGCCCGTGCCGCCCTCCGCGCGCTCCGTGACCTTCCATGGCCTGCCCGCACTGCAGCTGGCGCTGCCGACGGGCGAGACCGCCACCATCGCGCTGCAGGGCGCCCAGGTGCTGTCCTGGACCGGCTGCGATGGCGCCGAGCGGTTCTTCCTGAGCCCGCGCGCCGCCCTGGACGGCCACTCGCCGATCCGCGGGGGTGTTCCCGTGTGCTTTCCCCAGTTCAACCAGCGCGGCCCCCTGGCCAAGCACGGCTTTGCGCGCACCTTGCCCTGGCGGGTGGAGCGCAGCGAGGCCGATGGCGACAGCGGCAGCGATGGCCCTGTGGCCCGCGCCGTGTTCGCGCTGGACGACACGCCCGAGACGCGGGTCTGGTGGCCCCACGGCTTCGCGGCGCGCCTCACGGTGGTGCTGTCCGCCGAACACCTTCTGCTCGACCTGTCGGTGCGCAACACCGGCACCACGGCGTGGGATTTCACCGCCGCGCTGCACGGCTACTACCGCGTGAGCGACATCGCCGCCACCCGCGTGGAGGGGCTCGATGGCTGCGCCCGCTGGGATTCGGTGGCCGATGTGCATTCGGTGCAGCAGGGCCCCGTGGCGTTCGACGGCGAATACGACTGCATCTTCTCGGCCGCGCCCGCGCCACTGCGGCTGCATGCGGGCGACCACGCGCTGACCCTCGCGCAAAGCCCGTCCTGGGGCAACACGGTGGTCTGGAACCCCGGCGCCGCGCTGTGTGCCAAGCTGGCCGACCTGCCCCCCGACGGCTACCGGCACATGGTGTGCGTGGAAGCCGCCTGCATCGACCAACCCGTGCATCTGGCCCCCGGCGCCGGCTGGACGGGCTGGCAGCGCCTGGGGGCCGGCTGAGCCGCCCCTTCACCCGTTTCTTTCTTCGGACTTCCCATGCTTGCCAAACGCATCATTCCCTGCCTCGACGTGACCGGCGGTCGCGTGGTCAAGGGCGTCAACTTCCTCGAACTGCGCGACGCGGGCGATCCCGTGGAGATCGCCGCGCGCTACAACGGCCAGGGTGCCGACGAGCTGACCTTCCTGGACATCACCGCCACCAGCGACGGGCGCGACCTCATCCTGCACATCATCGAGGCCGTGGCCAGCCAGGTCTTCATTCCCCTCACCGTGGGCGGGGGCGTGCGCACGGTGGAAGACGTGCGCCGCCTGCTGAACGCGGGCGCCGACAAGACCAGCTTCAACTCCGCCGCCATCGCCAACCCGGACGTCATCAGCGCCGCCTCGGCCAAGTACGGCGCGCAGTGCATCGTCGTGGCCATCGATGCCAAGCGCCGCCAGGGCGAGGACCTGCAGGCGCGCGGCGAAGGCTGGGACGTGTACAGCCACGGCGGGCGCAAGAACACCGGGCTGGACGTTTTGCAATGGGCCACCGAGATGGCGCGGCGCGGCGCGGGCGAGATCCTGCTCACCAGCATGGACCGCGACGGCACCAAGTCCGGCTTCGACCTGCAGCTCACCCGCGCCGTGAGCGACGCGGTCAGCGTGCCGGTGATCGCCTCGGGCGGGGTGGGCAACCTCGACCACCTGGCCGACGGCGTGCAGCAGGGCGGGGCCGATGCCGTGCTGGCCGCCAGCATCTTCCACTACGGCGAATACACCGTCGGTCAGGCGAAGGCGCGTATGGCCGAGCGGGGCATTCCGGTGCGGCTGTGACGGGCCGCACCCGGGGCCGCGCCCGCGTCGCGGCGGGGATCTGCACGGTCCTTTTCGCCGCCGTGCTGGCAGGCTGCGCGCAGGGCCCGCGCCCTGCGGGCAGCACGCCTGCGCCGTCCTATGCCTCGGGCTACTTCGACCGCGCGCCTTGCGCCGACCGCATCGGCCGCTGCTTCGACGCCACCATCGGCGGCCAGCCGGTGGAGGTGATCGCCACGCGCGAGGAGTTCGAACGCCTGCGGGCGCAGCTGCGCGCCCTCGACGGCGGCGTGCGCGACGTGTACTGGACCGTGCGCCGCCCGCTGGGCAGGGCCGCGGCGCTCGATGTGGAAACGTTCGCCAACGCGTTCGGGCGTGCCCATGTCGGCGAGCCCCGCGAGGAGGCCGACGTGACGGTGTATGCCCTCGACGGGCAGAACCTGGAGAGCGAGACCGAGCACGTCGCCAGTCCCGACGTGCGCATCGGCGGCCGCCCGGCCGTGGTGCAGCAGGAGACGCTCATGCAGGACACGCTGCCGCCCGGCCGCTACGCCTTCGCCATCAAGTACCTGGGCCGCACGAACTGGGACCGCAAATGGGTGTTCCTGTCGGTGCAGTGAGGCCCGCATGCTTTTTTGCATGAAAATGGCCTTCGGAACAATCTATACTAGGGCGTTATGCTATGAAAATAATAGCAAAACAGGCCTTTCCCGCAGTGCAGCAAATGACCGAGAATGACTCCATGAACTGGCTCGACGAAGTGAAATGGGATGCGCAGGGTCTGGTGCCCGCCATCGCGCAGGAGGCGGCCACGGGCGATGTGCTCATGTTCGCGTGGATGGACCGCGAGGCCCTGGCCAAGACGGCCGAACTGGGGCGCGCGGTGTATTTCAGCCGCTCGCGCGGCAAGCTGTGGTTCAAGGGCGAGGAGTCGGGCCACGTGCAGACGGTGCACGAGATCCGCCTGGACTGCGACAACGACGTGGTGCTGCTCAAGGTGACGCAGCTCGGCCACGAGCCGGGCATCGCCTGCCACACCGGCCGTCACAGCTGTTTTTTCAGCGTGCTCAAGGACGGCGCCTGGCAGGCGGTCGATCCGGTCTTGAAAGACCCCGAGTCCATCTACAAATAACGGCAATGCCCATGACCATTCCCCTCACCGACGCCCCGGCTGCTCCGCAGGCCCGCCCGTCCGAAGACGCGCTCGCGCGGCTGGCCGCCGTGATCGAAAGCCGCAAGCCCGCCCATGGCGGCGATGCCGACAAGAGCTACGTGGCGCGGCTGCTGCACAAGGGACCGGACGCCTTCCTCAAGAAGATCGGCGAGGAAGCCACCGAGGTCGTCATGGCCGCCAAGGACGTGGACCATGGCGCCGACCCATCCAAGCTGGTGTACGAAGTGGCCGACCTGTGGTTTCATTCCATGATCGCCCTCGCGCACTACGGCCTGACCCCGGCCGACGTGGTGGCCGAGCTGGAGCGCCGCGAGGGCACCAGCGGCATCGAGGAAAAATCCCTGCGCAAGGCCCTGGCCCGCGCCAACGACGAAGGAGCCAACGCGTGAGCGACATCATCGACGTGGAGCCTAACGAGCGGGCCGAATCGCTCAAGACCGTGGGTTGGATCAGCTACTTCCTGCACCTGATCGTCGCCGTGGGCGCCGTCATCCCCGGCGCCCAGCCGGGGGCCCTGCTGCTGGTCATCGCCCTGGTCATCGACCTGGTCAAGAAAAGCGATGCCGAAGGCACCTGGCAGGCCAGCCATTTCTCGTACCGCATCCGCACCGTCCTCTGGGCCGGCGTGCTCTACGTGGTGACCGCGCCGCTGTGGCTGCTGTTCATCGCGCCGGGCTGGATCGCCTGGGGCCTGATCTCCATCTGGTTCCTGTACCGCATCGTGCGCGGCATGGTCGCGATGAACAAGGGCCAGGCGATCGATGCCTGAGGCAGCGGCCCCCGCAGCGCCGCGGCGGCTCAACCTCGCCCTGCAGGGCGGCGGCTCGCATGGCGCGCTGACCTGGGGCGTGCTCGATGCGCTGCTGGAAGACGGACGCTTCACGCTCGACGGCATCAGCGGCACGAGCGCCGGCGCCATGAACGCCGTGGCCCTGGCCCACGGCTTCGCGCAGGCCGCCAAGGCCCACCGGCATGCCAGCGCCGACGCGGCGCACCGCGCCGGCTGCGAGGCGGCGCGCGCCACGCTGCGGCAGCTGTGGGAGGGCGTGGGCGCCATGGGCAGCCTGCTGTGGGGCGTGCCGCTGGCCTCCAGCCCCTTCATGGGCATGATGACCCAGTGGCTCTCGCCCTACCAGACGAACCCGCTGGACATCAACCCGCTGCGCCGGCTGCTGGAGCGCGAGGTGGACTTCGACGTGCTGAGCGCCGCGCGCCACCCCCGCGTCTTCGTGTGCGCCACCAACGTGCGCACCGGGCGCGGCGAGATCTTCTCCGGCAAGGCCCTGAGCGCCGATGCCGTCATGGCCTCGGCCTGCCTGCCCCTCATGTTCAAGGCCGTGCAGATCGGCGACCAGCACTACTGGGACGGCGGCTACTCCGGCAACCCGGCCCTGTACCCCTTGATCTACAACACCGAGTGCAGCGACGTCCTGCTGGTGCAGATCAACCCCATCGAGCATGCCGAGGTGCCTGACACCGCCTCCGAGATCATGGAGCGCATGAACGAGGTCACCTTCAACGCCAGCCTCCTGGGCGAGATGCGCGCCATCGAGTTCGTGCGGCGCCTGCTGGCCGAGGGCAAGCTGGATGCGCGGCGCTACAAGAGCGTGCGCATGCACCGCATCGACGGCGGCTCGCTGCTGGCGGGCTTTGGCGCCTCCAGCAAGACGCGGGCGGACCTGCCGTTCATCCGCCAGCTGTTCGAGCTGGGCCGCACCGCGGGGCAGGGCTGGATCCAGGCCCACCAGGCCGACGTCGGCGTGCGTCCCACGGTGAACATGGCCGACAATGCCTGACCCGGCGCCTCCAGCCAGGCCCCGTTTTTCCAGTTCCACCCCATCCCCCATCCATGCAGCACGATCCGAACTGCCTTTTCTGCAAGATCATCGCGGGCCAGATTCCCTCCAGGAAGGTGTATGAGGACGAAGACATCTTCGCCTTCCACGACATCCACCCCTGGGCGCCTGTGCATTTTTTGATGGTGCCCAAGGAGCATGTGCACTCCATGGCCGGCGTGACCGAGGCCCATGCCGGCGTGCTGGGCCGCATGATGGCCCTGGCCCCGCGCCTGGCGCTGCAGCAGGGCTGCAATCCCTATCCGGAGGGCGGATTCCGCATCGTGGTGAACACGGGCGCCGAGGGCGGCCAGGAAGTGCACCACCTGCACGTGCACGTGATGGGCGGCCCGCGGCCCTGGCTCAAGGGCTGAACCGGCGGCCGCCGGGAAGGGCGTGGAGCCCGGGCGCCGCAGGGATATGAACTTCCCCGTCATGCGGCGGGTCTAGAATGGTCCGTATTCGTTAGGAGATTGACATGGGTTCGTTTTCCATCTGGCACTGGCTGATCGTGCTGCTGATCGTGGTGATGGTGTTCGGCACGAAGAAGCTCAAGAACATGGGCTCCGACCTGGGCGGCGCCGTCAAGGGGTTCAAGGACGGCATGAAGGACGGCTCCGCGAGCGACGTGCCGCCGGCCACGCCCCCCGCAGGGCAGGTCGTCAACCACACCGCTGCCGACCCCAAGGGCACCACCATCGACGTCGAAGCCAAGCACAAGGGCTAAAGCCCTGCCGCCCCTGCTTCCATGATTGATATTGGCCTGTCCAAAATGGCGCTGATCGGCGCCGTGGCGCTGATCGTCATCGGCCCCGAGAAGCTGCCGCGCGTGGCGCGCACCGTCGGCACGCTGCTGGGCAAGGCCCAGCGCTACGTGGCCGACGTGAAGTCCGAGGTCAACCGTTCCATGGAGCTGGACGAGCTGCGCAAGATGAAGGAAACGATGGAAGGTGCCGCACGCGACGTGCACCAGAGCATCCACACCAGCGCCAGCGACTTCGAGAAAGACTGGAACAACGACTTTTCCGGCACCGCGTCCGGCACGGGCACCGACACCGGTGTGCCGTACGACGCGGCCGGCGACGCCAGCGTGGTGCCCGCGTACAAGCACCCCGGCAAGAACTGGCGCCTCAAGCGGGGCGCCACGCCGCAGTGGTACAAAGCCCGCAGCGGCGTGCGCACCAAGGCCCAGTCGGGTGCGGCGCGCGTGGCCCGCTTTCGGCCCCAGAAATTCCATTGATGGCTGCGCACCCCGCGCAGCCACCCGCGCGGGTGCAATGCCCGCCCCTCCTGCACCATGTCCGACACCCCCACTAAAGAAGACGAGCTGGCCGGCACCGAACAGCCGTTCGTGCAGCACCTCATGGAGTTGCGCGACCGCCTGGTCAAGGCGCTGATCGCCATCGGCATCGCCGCGGGCATCCTGTTCCTGTACCCCGGCCCGGGCGCGCTCTACGACCTGCTGGCCGCGCCCCTGGTGGCGCACCTGCCCAAGGGCGCCACGCTGATCGCCACCTCGGTGATCTCGCCGTTCATGGTGCCGCTCAAGATTTTGCTGATGTCGGCCTTCCTGCTGGCACTGCCCGTGGTGCTGTGGCAGGTGTGGGCCTTCGTGGCGCCGGGCCTGTATTCGCACGAGAAGAAGCTGGTGCTGCCACTGGTGGTGTCCAGCACGCTGCTGTTCCTGGTGGGCGTGGCGTTCTGCTACTTCTTCGTGTTCGGGCAGGTGTTCGCCTTTATCCAGGGCTTCGCGCCCAAGAGCATCACCGCCGCGCCTGACATCGAGGCGTACCTGAGCTTCGTGCTCACCATGTTCCTCGCGTTCGGCCTGTCGTTCGAGGTGCCGATCGTCGTGATCGTGTTGGCGCGCATGGGGCTGGTCAGCGTGGAAAAGCTCAAGGGCTTTCGCGGCTATTTCATTGTGCTGGCCTTCATCATCGCCGCCGTGGTCACCCCGCCGGACGTGGTGTCCCAGTTGGCCTTGGCCGTGCCGATGTGCCTGCTCTACGAGCTGGGCATCTGGGCGGCGCAACTCTTCATCCGCCACACCAAGGCGCCCGAGGACGAACAGGCGCAGGAACCAACCTGACATTGGACTGAGGCTGGGCAACGCCTGCGCGGCGTGCCTTGCCCTTGCGCGCTGCCGTCTGGTCGCATCGCCGATGGCAGGGCGTGATCGGGTGATCGATTCTTCATGGCGACGCTGATGCCACGCCAGGGATTGCCTGCAGGGCGCTCCACGGCCTGTTCGATGGCCTGATCCGCGCCGGATGTTCACGTGGCGCCGGCGAGCCTTCAAGACCACGGCGCTACCCCTGGGCCGCCCGCAAGGCCCATCCATCACCCATCCGTTTCAATCCTGTCCCGCGGCGGAGCCCCCGGGACAACGCCTCTTCAACGCTGTGGCTGAGGTGCCCGCTGCGGCCGGGGCCGAGTTCCGGGCACCACCTCCAGCTCCACCTGCGAATCGCCGCGCTGCAGCTGGAACGTGGCGGGCGTGCCGGGCTTGAGCGAGGCCACGGCAGTCAGCAAGGCGGAGACGCTGGCGGTCGGCTTGTCCTGCACCTGCACGATCACGTCACCCGGGCGCATGCCGGCGCGGGCGGCGGGGCCGTCCTGCAGCACGCCGGTGATGATCACGCCCTCGGAGGCCTTCACGCCGAAGGTCTGCGCCAGTTCGGGCGACAGTTCGTTCGGCTCCACGCCGATCCAGCCGCGCGTGACCTGCCCGTCCTTCACAATGCCGTCCAGCACCAGCTTGGCGGTGGACACGGGAATGGCGAAGCCGATGCCCATGCTGCCACCCGAGCGCGAGTAGATGGCGGTGTTGATGCCCATCAGGTTGCCGTTCACGTCCACCAGCGCGCCGCCCGAATTGCCGGGGTTGATGGCCGCGTCGGTCTGGATGAAGTTCTCGAACGTGTTGATGCCCAGCTGGCTGCGGCCCAGCGCGCTCACGATGCCGCTGGTGACCGTCTGCCCCACGCCGAACGGGTTACCGATGGCCAGCACGTGGTCGCCCACGGCGAGCTGGTCGGAGTTGCCCAGCACGATCACGGGCAGCTTGTCCAGCTGCACCTTCAGGATGGCCAGGTCGGTGTCCGGGTCGGTGCCGATCACGGTGGCGCGCGTGCGGCGGCTGTCGGTCAGGGTGACCTCGATCTCGTCCGCGCCCTCGACCACGTGGTTGTTGGTCAGGATGTAGCCGTCCGGGCTGATGATCACGCCGCTGCCCAGGCCGGTCTGCGCCTGCTGCGTGCCCTGGTCGCCGAAGAAGAACTGGAACCACGGGTCGTTGCTGCGCGGGTGGCGCACGGCGGCCTTGCTGGTGTTGATGCTGACCACCGCCGGCGCGGCCTTGCGCGCCGCGGCGGCGAAGCTGCCGGGGGCGGGGGGCGCGGCCGGGGTGCTGGGCGCCTCAATCAGGGCCACCCCCGCGCCGCTGCGGGTCGCGCCGCGCCGCAGCCAGTCCGGCTGGAGGGTGGCGACGACGAAATAGGCCGCGACGAGCACCGTCACGGTCTGGGAAAACAGCAGCCAAAAGCGCTTCATGGTGGGCAGGGAAGAAAACCGGGGGAAGGGCGATTGTCGCCAGTTTGGGCCGGACCTTGGACGAACAAGGCCCCCGGCCCGTCAGCCCGGGGTCAGCCCCATGGGGGCGCCGCTCAGGGCAAACCCTTAAAATGCCGCAGCGACTGCCACCGCACCCCCCGTCCCGTTCTCCCCGCGCGGCCCGGCCCACCGGCCCCGCCGCCTGCAACACGCCCCATCCGGAATGCCTGCTGAACGTCGGCCGCGCACCGCGCCCGCGGTGCCGCGCAGTCCCGCCATCGATCTCTCCGGAACCTGCCCATGACTTCTCCTTCCCCCGCCGCCGGCGCCCTGGCCGCTGCGCCCCGCCGCCCGCTCACCCGCCACGACTACCAGACGCTGGGCCTGTCCGCCCTGGGCGGCACGCTCGAGTTCTACGACTTCGTCATCTACGTCTTCTTCGCCGCCGTGCTGGGCGGGCTGTTCTTCCCGGCCGACATGCCCGACTGGCTGCGCCAGCTGCAGACCTTCGGCATCTTCGCCGCCGGCTACCTGGCGCGCCCCGTGGGCGGCATCATCATTGCCCACTTCGGCGACAAGCTGGGCCGCAAGCGCATGTTCACGCTGTCGATCTTCCTGATGGCCGTGCCCACGCTGGTCATCGGCCTGCTGCCCACCTACGCCAGCATCGGCGTGGCGGCGCCGCTGCTGCTGCTGGCCATGCGCGTGCTGCAGGGCGCGGCCATCGGCGGCGAGATGCCCGGGGCCTGGGTGTTCGTGGCCGAGCACGTGCCCGCCAACCGCTACGGCCTGGGCGTGGGCACGCTCACGGCCGGCATCACGGGCGGCATCCTGCTGGGGTCGCTGGTGGCGATCGGCATCAACCGCAGCTACGCGCCCGCCGAGGTGCAGGAATTCGCGTGGCGCATTCCGTTCATCCTGGGCGGCGTGTTCGGCCTGGTGTCGGTGTACCTGCGGCGCTTCCTGCACGAAACGCCCGTGTTCCAGGAACTGGCCGCCCGCCGCGCCGTGGCGCGCGAACTGCCGGTCAAGACCGTGCTGCGCGAACACCGCGGCGCCATGCTGCTGGTGGCCCTGATGACCTGGGTGCTGTCCACCGCCATCGTGGTGGTGGTGCTCATCACGCCGACCTACCTGCAGAAGGTGTTCCACATTCCCGCCACGCTGGCGCTGGAGGCCAACGCGGTCGCCACGCTCACGCTCACCATCGGCTGCGTACTCGTCGGCTGGGCCACGGACCGCTTCGGCACCCGCCCGGTGATGCTGGTGGGCTGGGGTGGACTGGTGGTCACCACCTACCTGTTCTACACCGGCCTGCCGGGCACGCCGGCCACGCTGGTGTTCAACTACGGGCTGATCGGCCTGTTCGTGGGCTCGATCGCGCTGCTGCCCATCGTGGGCGTGCGGGCGTTTCCGCCCGAGGTGCGCTTCACCGGCCTGTCCTTCTCGTACAACATGGCCTATGCGGTGTTCGGCGGCATCACGCCCATCCTCATCACGCTGTGGCAGCAGCACGACGTGTTGGCCAATGCCCACTACGTGGCGGCCATGGGCGTGCTGGGGTTCGCGCTGGGCTTCGTGCCGCTGGCCTCGCGCGGCTGGCAGCCTTCGGCGCGTACGTAAAGGGGAAGAGGGCGCCAAAGACCCGACACCCCGGAGCGTTCAAACGGAATCGCGTCTCGCTTGAAAATTGAGAATGAACGCAGTTTTTCAAAGCCTGCTGCGAATTTGCGGCGCCTTGGCTCTGGTGTTGTTCGGCCTCCTGGCTTTCGTCGTGGCCATGACGACCATGCCGGGGAGCTCACACCGGGGACCGCTTCCCGCCATGAGCGCCCAGGAACGGGAACTCTCGGTCCGGTTGCGCAGACACGTGACGGCCATTGCGTCCACCGAGCACAACCGCCGGCACTACGAAGCGCTGGAAGCCGCCTCCGCATACATCGAATCCGAACTCGCGGGCTCCGGCTTCGTGGTGCGGCGCGAAGAATTCAGCGTCGCGGGCAAGGTCGTGCGCAACTTGGAAGTCACCATTCCAAGCCAGTCGGCGCCGGGCCGCAGTGCCGTCGTCATTGGGGCGCACTACGACTCGGCCCAAGGAAGTCCAGGTGCCAATGACAACGGCACCGGTGCCGCAGCGGTGTTGGAACTGGCGAAGAGCCTGAAAGCTGGCGCTGAAACCGCGCGGTCAGACGTCGTCCTTGTCCTGTACACCAATGAAGAGCCCCCGTACTTTCGTACCTCACAGATGGGGAGCGTAGTTCATGCAAAAGGCTTGGTATCCCGGGGCATGACGGTCAAGGCCATGCTGTCGCTGGAGACGATGGGGTACTTTTCTGACGAACCAGATTCTCAAAAGTATCCCTGGCCACTCAACCAGTTCTATCCCAGTCAGGGCGACTTCATCGGCTTCGTCGCGACCACTGCCGATTGGCGCCTCGTTCGCCGGGTCGTCCAATCGTTCCGCGCGCAGGCGGCTTTTCCGTCCGAGGGAGTCGCTGCACCCCGGTTCGTGCCGGGCGTGGATTTTTCCGACCACGCTGCCTACCTGGACGAAGGCATACCGGCGCTGATGGTGACGGATACGGCCCCGTACCGGTATCCCTACTATCACACGGCCCAGGATACGCCGGACGAAGTCGACTTCGACAAATTGGCGCGCGTGGTGTCGGGCTTGAACGCTGTCGTGCGCGACCTGGTTGCGGGTGAGTAGGGTGCAGGCCGGAAACGGCCGGCTCGCGGTTTAGCTGTCCGGAAAACCGGCGAGGTGACGCTCTGCGACGCTGCACCTTGTTTGCTGCTCAAGGGAGTGCGTGGCCATGCGGGCATTTCCGCCTGAGGGGCGCTTCGCCGGCCTGTCCTTCTCGTACAACATGGCCTATGCGGTGTTCGGCGGCATCACACCGATCCTCATCACGCCGCGGCAGCGGCACGATGTGCTGGCCAATGCCCACTACGTGGCGACCATGGGCGTGCTGGCGTTCGCGCTGGGCTTCGTGCCGCTGGCTTCGCGCGGCTGGCAGCCGGCCGGCGCACGGGCCTGAGCCGAAAGCCGTGCAGGCGCCTGCCGGTGATTGCCCCCCGGGCGCCGCACCGCGCCCTCAGGCCGAGGTCGACGGGCTGTGCATCGCATCGGCCCATTCCTTCTGGATCAGCTGCTTGAACTCGCGGTACGTCCAGTCGGAATCGGGCTTGAAGTGCTCGATGCGCTGCTCCTTGTCGTCGATGTAGTCGAAGAACTCGTAGTGCTGGCGGTCCTTGTTCGCATAGCGGTAGCACTGGATGGTGGCGCAGAAGTCGCCGCCGGGCCGGGGTGACGGGTTGCTCAGCCGGTGGATCTGGTAGTACTGCGGCGTGAGGAAGGTCACGTCGCCCGCGTGCGCGAGCATGTGGCCCCAGGAGGTTTCGTCCTGCGGGCTGAGGGTGCCGAACCACTCGATCAGGATCTGGCCGTGCAGCACCTTGATGATCGCGTTGGCCTGCCCGTGGTCGTGGATGGGCGAATGGCTGCCCGCTGGCCAGACCTCCAGCACGTAGGGCTGGCCTGGCGAGTCGCCCAGGTTGCCGTCCAGCGTGATGCGCAGGTAGCTGAAGCCGCCTTCGCCGCCCGCCTTCTTCTTGAGTTTCTCGAAGCACATCTTGCCCGGCGTGACGATCGAATACTGGATGGCCTGCGCGAACTCCGGGAAGTCCGGTGTTTCCAGGCGGATGTTCGGCCCCGCCACGTTGGCGTAGAGCAATTGGCATTCCTTGGGCAGGTTCTGCGCCACGCTGACGGTGTTCTCCGCGATGAGGTCCAGCGTGATTTCTTCCGGGCGGATGACGCGCGGGGCGGGGTCCAGATTGACCGGGATCGGCCGCAGCAGCAGGTGGGGGTGGTCGCCCGCGCCCCGCACCTCGACGTGCCGCAGCGTGGGCGCGAGCGCACCGAGGCCGAGCGGGTCGGAGGTTTCCGGGAAGGCGTATTCAAGCTGCATCAGATGCAGCAGCATTTCGCCCTTGCCGTAGCGCAGGCGCCGGTTGTTGCTGTCCAGGCTGAGCCAGTACGACTGGTTCGCCGAGGGCTGCAGCAGGGCTTTCGGGGCGGTGCTGCGGGCGAGCTCGAAGCGCTCTCCGTTCTTTTCGACCCAGAGCACGGCGCAGGCCGCATCCACCGTCAGGCCGCAGGCGCCGGCCGGGTGCTTGCCGGGCTTTGCCGGCCGCAGGGCGATGGTGAGCGAGCGGGTGCCCGAATCGGCGGGCAGGCGCACGGAGGCGGTGCCCTGGCCGGTGATCCGGAAATCGGCCTGGGAGGCGTCCTGGGAGACGAGGTGGAGCTTGATCGGCGAGACGGTGGAGGCGGGCTGTGCGGAGGGCATGGCTTGGCGTGGGGGAATGGAGGGATGGGTGGGGGGCTGCGGAATGGGGCGGTGCGGGCGTGCGGGGCGGCAGCGCGCGTGCATGGGTGCATGCGTGCGCACGGCTTCCGGGGGCCCGGAAAGTGTCGGTGCTGGTGGTGTTTCCCTCCCTGTCGTGGCGCCGCCTGGTTGGCGGTCTGTGCGTCGGTGTTGCGTGCTTCGGTCTGCGGTGCGGCACTGTGCCGGCCTGGCGCGCGCCCTGCCACAATGGCCCGCATGACGGCCTCTTTTGTACCTTCTTTCACGCACGACTCCACCCCCGGGGTTTCCCGGCACGACCTGCAGCGCGCGTTCGACACCCTGCTGCAGCCCGAGCGTTTCAAGGACTACGGCCCCAATGGGCTGCAGGTGGAGGGCAAGGAGCGCATCGCGCGCATCGTGAGCGGCGTGACGGCCAGCCGGGCGTTGATCGATGCGGCCATCGAGGACGGGGCCGATGCGATCTTCGTGCACCACGGCCTGTTCTGGCGCGGGCAGGACGGCCGCGTGACGGGCTGGATGAAGCAGCGGCTGCAGCGCCTGCTGGTCCACGACATCAACCTGTTCGCTTACCACCTGCCGCTGGATGCGCACGCCGAGCTGGGCAACAACGCGCAGCTGGGCCGCATGCTTGGCGTGGCCGCCGATGCGCGCTTCGGCGAGCAGGACCTGGGCTTCGCCGGTCCCGCGGAGTTCGCCGATGCGCATGCCCTGGCCCGCCATGTGGAGAGCGTGCTCGGTCGCGCCGTGACGCTGGTGGCGCCCGAGCCGCGCCCGATCCGGCGGCTGGCCTGGTGCACGGGCGGGGCGCAGGGCTATTTCGAGGGGGCGATTGCCGCCGGGGCCGACGCCTTCGTCACCGGCGAGATCTCCGAGCCGCAGGCCCACCTGGCGCGCGAGACGGGCGTGGCCTTCATCGCGGCGGGGCACCACGCCACCGAGCGCTACGGCGCCCCCGCCGTGGCCGAACGGGTGGCCGCGCAACTGGGCATCGCCCACCGGTTCATCGAGATCGACAACCCGGCGTGAAGGGGTTTGCTATTTAATTGATAGCGTAATGCCCTAGTACTGATTGTGCTGGAGGGCTGCGGAAGGTATGGTCGCCGACTCCATTCATGAGATCGGTCTGCCTACCGGCTTCGCAGGCGCTTCTTAGCCAAAGCCGCTTTCCCCGGAGTTCGTACGAGACAGCTCATTGGCCCACCACCTTTTCTCCGTGCAGCACGTCGTTCATCCAGCGCGGATCGGTCGGTAAGACAAAGCCTGCGGGTGCATAGCCAACGAACTTGCCGTCATCCTCCCACTTCTTCATCTTGCGGGTGAATTCTGCGGGGTAGTCCCTTGCGCTGCATGCGATGTTGCTCCATGGATCGCATACGTACACGTCTGCAGGCCATGTCCTCATGTCTGCAGCCAAGGGGTTCGATGCGCGACCGATGACGGCAACGTCATGGGCAACACTTTGGTCATCGCCCCCGAGTTCAAGAATCTGCGCAGCCAATCCACGTTCTTCAAGGTGATGCGCTGCCAGAAGCGCCAATTCCTGGCACTGATGGGCCTTCCCTTGCTTGGCAGCCTGAAGTGGATCAGGCTTGGCACGCATGCGTTCGACCTCCAGCGTGGCTTGTTCCTGCCGGGCCTGTTCTTCCGGCCCGCCGTTTCCATTGACCTTATTGCCGGACTTCAGGTTCGGTCGGTAGTAAGTGTCCCGCACGAAATTCAGGACATCGGTCACTGCAGCTTTTGCTTCGGATGGGCTCAGGCGCTGCGCGGAAGACAGTACCGCCGTGCGTTGCCTTTGAAAAGCGGAAGTTTCTGCGTTGGAGGTGCCCTGTCGATAGGGACTCAATCCACTCAAATGGCTGCCGCCTTGGCCTGTTGTGCGCGCCTGGGCACTGCGACCAGTCGCGGCAGGCAAATGCTGGGTCCTCGAATCCATGTTGGGTCCATGCCGGTTGGAACCACTGCCCGATGTCGAAAAGCACAAGCCCATGACGCGTCTCCTGATCGTTGACTGCAACAGTCTATTTTGCGAGAGGCGTGATCTGCACCGAGGAAAAACGCGAAGATTCGTTTGTCAGCGCGAAGTGGAAGCTCGATGCTTTTAATCGGCACATCAGTGCGTTCAACGGGCAGGCCTGCCCTCAAAAGCAGACGCCTTCTACATGACCCGCCCGTACCACCACACCGACAGCGCGGCCGCCAGCAGCATGAACACCGCGCCGGCCAGCGCGAACAGGGCGGACACCTCGGTTTCCTTTTTCTCCACCGTGAGGCGCGAGCTGAGTGTCTCGTACACCTTCTGCAGGTCGGCCGCCGTGGCGGCATGGAAGTATTCGGCGTTGGTGCGCAGGGCCACGGCCTTGAGCGTGTCCTCGTCCAGGCGCACGCGCATGGACCAGCCTTCGAAGCCGATCGTCTCGCCGGCCACCGTGCCCACGCCCACGGTGTACACGCGCACGCCGCGGTCGGCGGCCCACTGGGCGGCCTCGAGCGGGTCCACGCCCGTGGTGCGCTGGCCGTCGGTCAGCATGATGATGGCGGCCGAGGTGTAGGAGCCCGGCGCCACGGGCGTGAAAGGCTTCCGGCCCTGCGCCCGGCCCACCTCGTCGATGGGCTGCGAGCGCATGGCCTGCCGCCCGCCCAGGGCGGCGATGTCGATGCCCGAATCGGGGAACAGCGTGGCCAGCGACAGCAGGATGCCGTTGCCCGTCGCCGTGCCGCGCTGCAGCTGGAAGCTGTCGATGGCTTTCACCAGGTCTTCATGATTTTGCGTGGGCAGTTGCGCCAGCTGGGCGCTGCCGGCGAACGCCACCACCCCCACCCGCACGTGGCGCGGCAGGTCGGCGATGAAGGCCTTGGCGGCGTTCTGCGCGGCGGTGATGCGGTCGGGCAGCACGTCGGCGGCGCGCATGCTGCCCGAGACGTCCATGGCCAGCATGATGGTCTGCTGCTGCGAGGGCAGGGTGATGATGGCCAGTGGGCGTGCCGTGGCCAGCAGCAGCGCGGCCAGCCCCAGCAGGAACAGGGCGGGCGGCACATGGCGCCGCCAGGTCGTGCGCGCGCCCAGGGCCTCGCGCACCAGCGCAAGGCTGGGGTAGTGCAGGGCGGTGGCCCGGCGCCGGCGCAGCAGCCACACGTAGAGCAGCACCAGCACCGGCAGCGCGATCAGCAGCCAGAGGAACGTGGGCCAGAGAAAGACCATGGTGCAGCGGCTCCTACTTGTTCTGTCTACGCGGCCCGGGCGGCAGCGCCCGCGACGGTGGGGGAGGCCGGGGCGCGGTAGGCGGGCTTGGCCGGCTGGCGGCCGCGCAGCTCCATGAAGCGCACCAGGGCGTCCAGCAGGTCGTCGCCGGTGGCCAGCTCCAGCGTGTCGGCCCCGGCGCGCGCGAGCGATTCGCGCAGGGCGGCCTCGCGCTGCGCGGCCAGGCGGGCGAAGCGGTGGCGAAAGGCCTTGTCGCGCGTGTCCACCTGCAGCTGGTCGCCGGTCTCGGGGTCGCGCAGGGTGACCAGGCCCACGTCGGGCAGTTCCAGTTCCAGCGGGTCGAGCAGGCGCACGGCGACGACGTCGTGGCGCTGCGCGAGCTGGGCCAGCGGCTTTTCCCAGCCGGGCGCGGTGATGAAGTCCGACACCACGAACACCGCCGAGCGCCGCCGCACGGTGCCCAGGGCCGTGCCCAGCAGGTGCGACAGGTCGGTGGCGCCGGGCGGCGCCGCAGCGGGCCCAGGCACCTGCAGCAGGCGGTGCAGCAGGTGCAGCACATGGGCGCGGCTGGCGCGCGGCGGCAGGATGGCGTCCACGCCCGGAGCCCGCGCGGCACCGGCGGGCGCAGGGGAGGCGGCACCCGCTCCGTACAGCATGGCGCCCACGCGGTTGCCGTGGCGCGTGAGCAGGCGCGCCAGCACGGCCACGAAGCCGGCCAGGATGTCGCGCTTGGCCTGCCCCGGCGGGCCGAAGTCCAGCGACGGGCTCAGGTCCAGCAAAAACCACGCGGCCATCTCGCGGTCTTCGGAGAACACGCGCACGTGCGGCACGGCGAGCCGCGCGGTCACGTTCCAGTCGATGTGGCGCACGTCATCGTGCGGCTGGTATTCGCGCAGGTCGGCCAGGTCCAGCCCGCCGCCGCGCAGCAGCGTGCGGTAGTCGCCCTGCAGCAGGCCGTCGAGCCGGCGGATCACCGTCCACTCGAGCTGGCGCAGCAGCCGCTCGGCCTGGCCGGGCAGCGCCGCTGCGCTTGCGGCCGGCGGGGCGGCGTCAGGCGCGCTGCGGCTCATGGCGGGCCCCGTCCTGGGCGTCGTGGTGCAGGGGCCGGGGCGGCGCGGGCAGGTGGGCCATGAGCTGGCCGACGAGGGCGTCGGCGTCCAGCCCGTCCGACAGCGCCTCGTACGACAGCGTGATGCGGTGGCGCAGCACGTCGGGCGCGAGGTCGGCCATGTCCTGGGGCAGCACGTAGGCGCGCCCGCGCAGCATGGCCAGGGCCCGCGCGCCCTCGGCCAGGTGGATGGTGGCGCGGGGGCTGGCGCCGCAGGCGATGCGCGGGGCCAGGCCGGGCAGGCCGTACTGGGCCGGCGCGCGTGTGGCGGCCACCAGGCGCACGGCGTACTGCAGCAGCGACGGGTCCACGTAGACCGTGCGGCACTCGGCCTGCAGCGCGGCGAGCTGGCCGGTGGTGGCCACGGCGGCCACCTGCACGGCGGGTGCGAGCGCGCGCTGGGCGATCACGAACTCTTCCTCTTCGCTCGGGTAGCCCACGAGCACCTTCATCATGAAGCGGTCCACCTGCGCCTCGGGCAGCGCGTAGGTGCCCTCGGTCTCGATGGGGTTCTGCGTGGCCATCACCAGAAAGGGCTCGGGCACGCGGTGCGTCTCGCCCGCGATGGTCACCTGGCGCTCCTGCATCACCTCCAGCAGCGCGCTCTGCACCTTGGCGGGCGCGCGGTTGATCTCGTCGGCCAGCAGCAGATTGGTGAACACGGGGCCGCGCGTGGTGCTGAACTCGCCCGTGCGCTGGTTGTACATGCGTGTGCCCACCAGGTCGGCAGGCACCAGGTCGGGCGTGAACTGGATGCGCTTGAACTGGCCCTGCACGGTGCTGGCCAGGGTCTTGACGGTGAGCGTCTTGGCCAGGCCGGGCACGCCCTCGACCAGCAAGTGGCCCTGCGACAGCATGGCCACCATCACGCGCTCCAGGAAGCGGTCCTGCCCGACCACGACGCGCTTGACCTCGTAGAGGATCTGCTCCATCAGCGTGGCGGTGTGCGGTGTGGCGTGTTCCATGGCTGTCCTTTTTGATGCGTTATCGAGGAGGCGGCAAGTGCAAAGGCCCATGCACTGGCGGGCGCTGTCCCTTCCGAAGGCCGCGGAGCAGGCCGCGCCAGCAGACGCCGCGCAAGGGCCGCCCCGCCGCGCTGGCGTCGTCCCCCTGCCCGCAGTGCGCAGCGCTGCGAGAGCGGGGGGAAGCGGCGCAGCCGCTCAGGGGGGTGTTCATAGTCAAAACGGAGGCATGCCGACGGCGGCCGCCGCGTTCTCGATGGGCACGGCGAAGCCGATGCCGATGAAGGTGCGCGCGGGCGTGGGGTTCAGGATGGCGGTGACGATGCCGACGACCTCGCCGTCGAGCGTGACCAGCGGCCCGCCGGAGTTGCCCGGGTTGGCCGCGGCGTCGAACTGGATCAGGTGCTGCAGCTCGCGCTTGCCCTCGGGCGAATCGAACTCGCGCTCCAGCCCCGACACCACGCCGGCCGAGGCCGAAGGCCCGATGCCGAACGGAAAGCCCACCGCCACCACCGGGTCGCCCGGGCGCAGGTTCTGCGTGGAGCGCAGCGGGGCGGCCACCAGGTCGTCGGGAATCTTGTGGGCCTGCAGCACCGCCAGGTCGTTCTCGGGCTGCACGCCGGTGACGCTGGCGCCGGCCTCCATGCCGTCGGAGAACGTGATCTGCACGCGCGTGGTGCCCTGCACCACGTGCAGGTTGGTGAGGACGACGCCCTTGTCCAGGATCACCACGCCGGTGCCGATGCCGCGCTCGACCTCCTTGCCCTTCTTGGTGCGGGCGTAGCCCACCACCCGCACCACCGAGGGCGCGATGGTCTGCACCGCGCGCGCCGTGGCCGCGGGCAGGGGCTGGGTCTCCAGCGTGCGCAGCACGGCGGCGTCGATGTCCTTTTGCGTGAGGGGCGGGGCGGACGGGCGCTGGCCCATCCAGACGCTGGCGGCCAGCAGCACCGACAGCAGGGCGATGGCGGCCCACAGGGCGCGCTGGTGCAGGCGTGGGGCCGCGCGCACGGGGCGATCCCCGGTGGGGGCGGCCGTGGCGGAAAGGGCCTCGGGCGCCTGCGCCGCTTCGGCCGAGCGCCCGGCGCCGGGGCGTGGTGCGGCGCCGGCCGGGCCACGCGGTGCGGCCGGGTGCGGTGCCGCCTCGGGGGCGCTGCGGCGGTCGGAGCGGGAGCTGCTGTAGCGGGGTGGCCTGGGCATGCTGACACCTCTGGAAGCGGGCGCGCCACGGGCGGGCGGCGGCGGAGCGTTCACGGTAGCACGGAAAAGCCCGCCGCGCATGTGACAGGGCGTATCGGCGCGGGCCATGGCGCCCGCAGGGCCTGCCGCCTCGGGCATCATCTGCGCATGCACACCTGGATCGACACCCACTGCCATCTGGACGAGTTCGAGGCGCATGCCGGGCCCGCGCACCTGGCCCAGGTCCGCGCCGAGGCCGCGCGCGCCGGTGTCATGCACTGCGTGCTGCCGGCGGTGGAACTGGGCAACCTGGACGCCGTGCGCCGCCTGGCGCACCAGCATGGCGACAGCTACGCGCTCGGCATCCACCCGCTGTTCACCGGCCGCGCGGGCGATGGCGACGTGGATACGCTGGCCGGGGCGCTGCAGGCCCACCACGCCGACCCGCGCCTGGTCGCCATCGGCGAGATCGGCCTGGACTACTTCGTGCCCACGCTGGACGGCCCGCGGCAGGAGCGCTTTTACCGGGCGCAGTTGCAGCTGGCCCAGCGCTTCGACCTGCCGGTGATCCTGCACGTGCGGCGTTCGTCGGACAAGGTGCTCAAGGGCCTGCGCGAGCGGCCGGTGCGCGGCGGCATCGCCCATGCCTTCAACGGCAGCCTGCAGCAGGCCCAGGCGTTCATCGCCATGGGCTTCAAGCTCGGTTTCGGCGGGGCGGTCACCTTCGACCGCGCGCTGCAGCTGCGCCGGCTGGCGGCGGAACTGCCGCTCGAATCGCTGGTGCTGGAGACCGATGCCCCCGACATTCCCCCGCATTGGCTCTATGTGACCGCCGCCCAGCGGGCCGACGGCGCACCGCCCGCGCGCAATGCGCCGGGCGAGCTGCCCCGCATCGCCGAGGTGGTGGCCAGGCTGCGCGGCATGCCGGTGGCGGAGCTGGCACAGGCCACGCGGGCCAACGCCTGCGCTGCGCTGCCGCGGCTGGGGGCGCTGCTGGCGATCTGAGCCTTTTGGGCCGCCAGTGCAATTGGTACTAGGGCATGTTGCTATGATATTGATAGTAATCTGCTGCTTCGCCGTGCGCCCCGGCCCGGTCTCGCGACACCGCGGGGCCCGCCGATTCCCCGTTCCCCTCTTTTTCTCCCCAATGCCCCCCGATGATGGCCGCCATGGATTCCGCCTCCGATCCGCCTGAGCCCTGGTTCCCCCCGCCTTCCGGTCCGGTGCCGGCGGCGGCCCCGCGTCTTGTCGGGCTGGCGCCGGTCGTCTCGCCGCGTACCGTGGTGCTGGTGCTCGGCAGCTTTCCCGGCGCGGCCTCGCTGCGCGCGGGGCAGTATTACGGGCACCCGCAGAACCACTTCTGGCGCATCCTGCAGGCACTGTGGCCGCAGCCCGTGCTGCCGGGGCGGGACGACTACGCCGGGCGCTGCGCCTGGCTGCTGGACCGGGGCCTGGGCCTGTGGGACGTGTACGCCGCCTGCGAGCGCGAGGGCAGCCTGGACACCGACATCCGCAACGCCGTGGTGAACGATTTCCGGGCGCTGCTGGCGCAGTGCCCCCGCCTGGCCGCCATCGCCCACAATGGCGGGGAGAGCTTCCGGCACGCCAAGGCCGTGCGCGCCCACCTGGGGCTGCCGCCCGCGCTGCTGGAGGGCGGCGTGCAGTCCCTGCGGCTGCCTTCCACCAGCCCGGCCAACGCCTCGTGGAGCTTTGACAAGAAACTGAACGCCTGGGCTGCCGCCCTGGGCACTTATGGATTGGTGTGACGATTTGACCCGCAAGAAAAACGACAGCGAAGCCCTGCCCGAAGTGAGCGTCTCCGACGATGGCGAGGTGCGCCACCTGCACCTGGGCACGCCGTGGATCCAGGGCTCCATGCGCGTGGCCGAGCCGTTCGGGCTCGAGCTGGAATACGTGCAGCGCATGATGGCCTGGCTGCTCTTCGTCGAGCCCGCCAGCGTCACCAAGCGCCATGCGATGCAGCTGGGCCTGGGCGCCGGTGCCCTCACCAAGTTCTGCCACAAGAAGCTGCGCATGTGCGCCACCGCCATCGAGCTCAACCCCCAGGTGCTGGCCGTGTGCCGCGCCTGGTTCAAGCTGCCGCCCGACGGCCCCAAGCTGCGCGTGATCCTGGGCGATGCCGCCGCGGAGATCCGCGACCCGATGTGGCTGGGCACGGTCGATGCCCTGCAGGTGGACCTGTACGACCACGACGCCGCCGCGCCCGTGCTCGACAGCGCCGCCTTCTATGCCGACTGCCGCGCGCTGCTGTCCGAGGACGGCGCCATGACCGTCAACCTGTTCGGCCGCGCCTCCAGCTACGAGCGCAGCCTGGGCAAGATGGCCGAGGCCTTCGGCGCCGACGCGCTGTGGGCCTTCAAGCCCACGCGCGAAGGCAACACCGTGGTGCTGGCGCAGCGCACGCCCACGCGGCCCAAGCGCGCCGACCTGCTCGCGCGCGCCGAGGCCGTGCAGGCCCGCTGGGACCTGCCGGCCACCAAGTGGGCGCGCGTTTTCAAGCCGGTGGCAGCATGACGCGGGCCGCTTCGGCCTTCCACCGTGGTGCGTGCTGCTGCTGCCGCCGCACCGCTGCGCTCGCCCTTCCTCTCCTTTGAATGAGGCCCGCCCATGAGCACCGCCACCCCAACCGACACCCCGACGAAGCCCCCTGCCTATACCGGGCCCCTGGAGTGGCGCCGGCTGGTGGACTGGCTGCGGGCCGACGGCGTGATCTCGGCCGAGGAGGCCGCCCGCACCATCGCTCGCTGCTCGCAGGCCGAAAGCCGCCAGCACCCGCTCGTGCGCCTGGCCAACGTGGCGATGGCCCGCGCGAGCGACGGCCGCCCGCTCGATGCCGAGGCGCTCACGCAGTACCTGGCGCAGCGCAGCGGCCTGGCCTACCTGCGCATCGATCCGCTCAAGGTGGACGTGGGCCGCGTGGCCGACACCATGAGCGCCAGCTACGCCGAGCGCCACAAGGTGCTGCCCGTGCAGGTCACGCCCAAGGAGGTGGTGATCGCCACGGCCGAACCCTTCATCGACGACTGGGTGGCCGAGGTGGAGCGCCAGGCGCGCCGCTCGGTGCGCCGCGTGGTCGCCAACCCGCAGGACATCCAGCGCTTCACCGCCGAGTTCTTCGCGCTGGCCAAGTCGGTGCGCGCCGCGCAGAAGGCCGGTGGGGCCTCGGCGGGCAGCAGCTTCGAGCAATTGGTGGAACTGGGCAAGAGCAACAAGCAGCTCGATGCCAACGACCAGGGCGTGGTCAAGGTGGTGGACTGGCTGTGGCAGTACGCCTTCGACCAGCGCGCGAGCGACATCCACCTGGAGCCGCGCCGCGAGCAGGGCGTGATCCGCTTTCGCATCGACGGCGTGCTGCACCCGGTCTACCAGATGCCCATGGGCGTGCTCAACGCGATGGTCTCGCGCGTGAAGCTGCTCGGGCGCATGGACGTGGTGGAAAAGCGCCGCCCTCAGGACGGCCGCATCAAGACCCGCAACCCGCGCGGCGACGAGGTGGAAATGCGCCTGTCCACGCTGCCCACGGCCTTCGGCGAGAAGATGGTGATGCGCATCTTCGACCCCGACAACGCCGTCAAGGACCTGGACGCGCTGGGCTTCGCGCAGCACGACGCCACGCGCTGGGAGGCGCTGGTCAAGCGCCCGCACGGCATCATCCTGGTGACCGGGCCCACGGGCTCGGGCAAGACCACCACGCTGTACTCCACGCTCAAGCGCGTGGCGACCGAAGAGGTCAACGTGAGCACGGTGGAAGACCCGATCGAAATGATCGAGCCCAGCTTCAACCAGACCCAGGTGCAGCCGCAGCTCGACTTCAACTTCGCCGAAGGCCTGCGCGCGCTGATGCGGCAGGACCCGGACATCATCATGGTGGGCGAGATCCGCGACCTCGCCACCGCCGACATGGCCGTGCAGGCCGCGCTCACCGGCCACCTGGTGTTCAGCACGCTGCACACCAACGATGCGCCCAGCGCCGTCACGCGGCTCATGGAACTGGGCGTGCCGCCCTACCTCATCAACGCCACGCTGCTGGGCATCCTGGCGCAGCGGCTGGTGCGCACGCTGTGCAAGCAGTGCAAGCAAAAGGACGAGGCGGCCTCGGCCGAGGCGCTGGCCGCTGTGGTCAAGCCGTGGAAGCTCAACGGCGGCTACCAGCCCTACAAACCCGTGGGCTGCGTGGACTGCCGCATGACGGGCTTCCATGGCCGCATGGGCCTGTACGAACTGCTCACCGTGAGCGAGGCGCTCAAGGACCGCATCAACCAGGCGCCCTCCATCGACGTGCTGCGCCGCCAGGCCGTACAGGACGGCATGCGCCCGCTGCGCCTGGCCGGCGCGCTGCGCGTGGCCGAAGGCATCACCACGCTGGAAGAAGTGATCGCGGCCACGCCGCCGATGGAGTAGACCGCGCCGCCGCGCGCGGCCCCCGGGGCCGGCTGCGCGCGCTTTGTCCGAGCCTTGCCGGGCCCTTCATCCACCGCCTGCGGACGCTCTGCCGTAGCGCGCCGGTGCGGCTTTTTCCGGGGCGCCACCCTGCGGTTTTCCCTAGGCGCTGGATAGGTGGAATCCACATCGATCCCGAGTGGACCGGACTGCACAATCGCCCGTCAAGTTCTTGTAAGGAGACGTTTTCGTGAAAATCAAGAGCCAGAAAGATTTCTTTTCGGGCCTCATGTTCATGGGTGTGGGCGTGGCCTTCGCGGTCGGTGCCTCCAACTACAACATCGGCAACGGCGCCCGCATGGGCCCCGGCTACTTCCCCCTGATTCTCGGCATCATCCTCGCCATCCTCGGCGTGGCGATCACGTTCTACGCCACGGTGGTGGAGAGCGTGGATGGCGACAAGGTCGGCAAGTGGGCGTGGAAGCAGCTGTTCTTCATCCTGGCCTCGAACTTCGCGTTCGGCGTGCTGCTGGCGGGCTTGCCCTCGTTCGGCGTGCCGGCCATGGGCCTGATCGTCGCGATCTACGCGCTGGTGTTCATCGCCAGCCTGGCCGGCGACACCTTCAGTGCCAAGGAGGTGTTCATCCTCGCCACGGTCCTGGCGGTGGGCAGCTACGTGGCTTTCGTGTGGGCGCTGAAGCTGCAGTTCCCTGTGTGGCCCAGTTTCATTTCGGGTTGAGCAGGAGCATCGAAAACCATGGAATTGTTTGACAACCTGGCGACCGGCTTCGGCGTCGCCTTCACGTTTCAGAACCTCATCTACTGCTTCATCGGCTGCCTGCTGGGCACGCTGATCGGCGTGCTGCCTGGCATCGGGCCCGTGGCCACCATCGCCATGCTGCTGCCCGCCACGTATGCGCTGCCCCCGGTGGCCGCGCTGATCATGCTGGCCGGCATCTACTACGGCGCGCAATACGGCGGATCGACCACCGCCATCCTGGTGAACCTGCCGGGCGAATCGTCCTCGGTGGTGACCGTGATCGACGGCTACCAGATGGCGCGCAAGGGCCGGGCGGGTCCCGCGCTGGCAGCCGCCGGGCTGGGCTCGTTCTTCGCCGGCTGCGTGGGCACGCTGATCCTGGCCGCCTTCGCGCCGCCGCTGACCGAAGTCGCCTTCAAGTTCGGCCCCGCCGAATACTTCTCGCTGATGGTGCTGGGCCTGATCGGCGCCGTGGTGCTGGCCTCGGGCTCGCTGCTCAAGGCGGTCGCCATGATCGTGCTGGGCCTGCTGCTGGGCCTGGTGGGCACCGACGTGAACTCGGGCGTCGCCCGCTACAGCTTCGACATCCCTGAACTGACCGACGGCATCAACTTCGTCGTGATCGCCATGGGCGTGTTCGGCTACGGCGAAATCATCGCCAACCTGTCCAAGCCCGAAGACGACCGCGAGGTGTTCACCGCCAAGGTGCACGGCCTCATGCCGACCAAGGAAGACTTCAAGCGCATGATCCCCGCCGTGCTGCGCGGCACGGCGCTCGGCTCGGCCCTGGGCATCCTGCCCGGCGGCGGCGCGCTGCTGGCGGCCTTCGCGGCCTACACCATCGAAAAGAAGACCAAGCTGCAACCCGGCGAAGTTCCTTTCGGCAAGGGCAACATCCGCGGTGTGGCGGCCCCCGAGTCGGCCAACAACGCCGGCGCGCAGACCTCCTTCATCCCGCTGCTGACGCTGGGCATTCCGCCCAACGCCGTGATGGCGCTGATGGTGGGTGCCATGACGATCCACAACATCCAGCCTGGCCCCCAGGTGATGACGAGCAACCCCGAACTCTTCTGGGGCCTGATCGCCTCGATGTGGCTCGGCAACGCGATGCTGATCATCCTGAACCTGCCGCTGATCGGCCTGTGGATCAAGCTGTTGACCGTGCCTTACCGTTGGCTGTTCCCCTCCATCGTGCTGTTCTGCGCGGTGGGCGTGTACGGCACGAACAACAACACGTTCGACGTGTGGCTGGTCGGTATCTTCGGCTTCATCGGCTACCTGTTCCACAAGCTGGGCACCGAACCCGCGCCGCTGCTGCTCGGGTTCATCCTGGGCCCGATGATGGAAGAAAACCTGCGCCGCGCCCTGCTGCTGTCGCGTGGCGACTGGAGCGTGTTCGTGACGCGCCCCATCTCCGCCGGCCTGCTGGCTGCCGCCGTGCTGCTGCTCATCATCGTGCTGCTGCCGGCCGTGAAGAACAAGCGCGAGGAAGCCTTCGTCGAGGACTGACCCTCGGGCTGGGTACCCTCTCACGATTGAGAACGACGGCACCTTCGGGTGCCGTTTTTCTTGGGGGCAACCGATGGATACACAACACTTTCCCGGCGGTGCCTGGGTCTCGCTAGCATCGATCCGCCAAACCGGCAGCTTCAGGAAAAAGACCCATGACGCGATCGATGCCACGTACTGCCGTGGGGGCGGCCTGTGCTGCCACCTTGTTGATCGTGTGCGAAACCGGGTGGTCGCAGACCTCGGCGGCAGGGGCCGCATCCGTCCGATCCGGCGCGTCTGCCATCGCCACGGCTTCCAGCGCAAAGGCCACGGTAGCGGCCAGCGAAACTCGCCCCGTCGGCCTTTGGGCCTCGCAGCCGGTGGCCCCCGACGACACCGTGGTGGTGAGCGCCGCCAACGCCGCGCCGGGCGCCACGGTCCAGGCCCGGCGCCTGGACGACCTGCCACTTGGCAATCCACTGGCCGGTGAACAGAGCAGCGGCGGTGCCTGGGTCGACATCGTGCCGCTGCAGGCCACGGCCCAATCGGTGAAGTTCGTGCCGCCAAACCAGGGCGCGGGGGTCTACGAATACCGCATCCTCGCCAATGGAACGACAGGCCCGATCGCTCAGGTGAATGCCCCCGATGTCTGGTTCGTGCAGGGGGACATGGGCGCGGCGGCGAGCCCTGGAGGCCGGCTGAGCGTGTTCGGCACGGCGCTGGGAGGCCTGTCGTCCTCCGGCAATACGCCCGTCATTGCGCTGGTGAAGGACGATCGCTTGGTGGCGACCTTGCAGGCCGAGCCTGTCGAGCCTGCGGAAGCCGCGTTCACCGCCAGCTTCAACGTGCCGGCCTGGGTCGAGCCCGGCGCGTATCGGCTGTACTTCCACAACGGGTGGGGTGGCCCCGGTGCATGGAAGCGCTTTTCCGGCTTCGGTGCGGGCCCGGACCGTTCCCAGGGGCCTGCCGGGGTCGATGCCATCCAGATCGCCCGGCGCGTCGATTGGCCCCTGGACGAATGCACCGTGCCGCCTCCCCGGGGAAACGGCCAGCCGGATGACACAAGCTTCACCGACGCTTTCGCGTGTGCCGCCGCAGGCGGCACCATCGCGCTGCAGGCTGGCCGCTACACGCTGTCCAGCCTCTATGCGCAAGGGTTCGGATTGCGCATTCCGAACCATGTGCGCGTGAAAGGCCAGGGCATGGGTGTCACGGAACTGTATTTTCCCGCGGCCACGGACGGCCCCCTGCTGGCAGGAAAGGGCCTGGCACTGAGCCAGGGCGGCTTCAACTACGACTATGGCGAAGCCGTGTACGGCGTCGAGGGCCTGTCGATCATCGCTCCGCTGATGACCCAGGGCGATGCGATCCGGTTCAACCACATGGCGCTTGCCGACAGCGTCTCGACCCCCTACGTCGTCAACGTGAAGATCGACCTGGGCGATGGCAAGCCCAACGATGCCAACGGCATCTTCGCCGCCAAGATGTCCAATGTGCTGGTGCGTGGCAACGACATCCGTGCGGGCTACCCGGTGCAGTTCAACGGCAACGTGTTTGCCGTCACCGTGACGGACAACACGTTCACGTGGTACCACGAGGCGGTGCGCTTCAACCACTTCGCGCAGAACGCCGTCATCACGAACAACACCTTCCGGCAAATGGCGCTGGAGGCGCCGAGGGGCGCGGCAGAGCGGTCTTTCGCAGCGCCGTCGTCCGACGTCTACTACGCCCGCAACCGGAGCGAAACGGACCGGCCCCCTTCGAACTCGGTCTGGGGGCTCACGCTCGATGAAGGCAACGGCATCTTCTTCGGCCATGCCGTCGCCGCTTCGGGCACGACGCTCACGCTGGACGGCGACCTGAGAGATCCGAACTCGGCGCCCGGCTTTTCCGCGATGGTCCTGTCGGGGCAGGGTGCCGGGCAGATGCGGTATGTGCTCCGAGCACCCGACAACCGCACATTGGTGCTCGACAAACCCTGGACGGTGGATCCCGACGGCACCTCGGTCATCAGCGTGGTGAGCACGCTCGGCCGCATGCTGTTCGTCAACAACGACTATCACGTGAACGGAGGGCAGAGCAGCTTCTATCCCTCGGCCGACGTGGTGCAGGCGAACAACCGCCTCGGCGTGGCCGGCGGGGCCGATAGTGCCCTGGTCCAGTCCACCGGCATCTACGAAATGGGCCGAGGGATGATTCCCGGCTGGCACCACCAGATCCTGGGTAACACCATCCGGTACGCAGGCGTTCTGGAAGTGCACGGCGGCAATCCGGCCGGCGTGGGCAACGACGTCTGGTACACGGACCGCATCACGCAGACCAACATCGTTCGACGAAATACTTTCGTGGACCAGGCAAAGGGCTCGATCGAGCTCTGGGATTCGATCGGCAATTCGCTGGTCGAGCACAATGTTGTCCCAGCGCTGCGCCTGCAGAACGCCAGCGCGATGCGCGACACGCTCTTGCGCGGCAATCGGAACGGCACTGGCGAGCCGCCATCGCTCCAATGGAACCAATCGATTCCAGCCGACGTCAAGGTGGTGAACTGAGCAGAGTCGGAGAACGGTTGAGCGCAGGCCGTGTGGGATGAAGGCACCGGTGCTGCAATGCGTCAAGGCATGATTTCGGCATCGGTCAGCGGTGGACAGTCAGCACACTCCGGCGGAATGTTCTCGAACACCACGTCGCGCCCTACACGCACCTTGTTCATGGGCGGGTTGAGGTACCAATACAACTGGCCGTTGATCCAGAGGTCCACTACATCGCTGGTGCCCAACAGTGTCCTCGGCTCTACGCGATAAAGCCGAATCACGTGGGGATAACGCATGTCCATGTGCGTTAAACGTTGAAGCCAGGAGGCTTCGTAGTAGTCCAACCGGTACACACGGCGGGGGCTGTAGTGACTTCGATCGTAGGTTGGAGTAGCGAAGTACCAGCCCCCGACGATCAAGGCAATCGCGAGAGCAGCCCGTTTTAGAAGAGCCCGGTATTTTTTCTTCTCAGGGCATGATTTCGGCATCGGTCAGCGGCGGACAGTCAACGCACTCCGGCGGAATGTTCTCGAACACCACGTCGCGCCCTACACGCACCTTGTTCATGGGCGGGTTGAGGTACCAATACAACTGGCCGTTGATCCAGAGGTCCACTACATCGCTTTCCCCGAGCAGCGTTTCGGGTGCGATCCGATACAGACGCACGAATGACGGCATCTTGAAATTAGGGTGAATGAGGCTTTGCAGTAACGAGGCTTCGTAGTATTCCAAACGATAGACGTTGCGTGGGCTGATCGCACTGTGGAACAGTTTGGGTTGGGAGCCGTACCAAAGACCGCAACCCAACGGAACGATCAAAAGCCAGAGCCATTTTTTTCGATATTTCCAAGCCATTGGCATTCCAGTCACCATGAAATTTTTTGCGGGAATGGCAGCCGCACCCTGCGCACATCCGACAACACCATGAAGTCGCCTCCCCTTTGGTGCTTGGCCCGCCAATCGCGAAAGTCCTTGTTTTGAACGACGTACTTGTAGCCCTGAACGGCAGCAGGGGATTCGTCCACCAGCACTTCTCCGAGCGGCACGCCCCACTGGGTACGAACGCCACATTCCACGCCATTGAAGCCCCAGCAGCCCAGCGGTTGTGAAATGAACGATTGGCCATCGTTGAAATCGTAGGCATCGCGCAGATAAAAGCCCAGTTCATTGATTTCGATGGTCGCTCTGCCCATGCCTTGAGGGGTCACCATTCCAGACGCTGCCACGTTGATCTGCGCTTCGCCCATAGCACCATAGAAGTCATCCATGGGATCGCTCCACTGGCCGAAAGCCAGGTAATTCACCTGACAGGTGTCTTCGAGTATTTTGGCGGGCTGGGCCAAGTTGCCAAAAAGCCAGCATTGGTGACTGCGTCCACGACTCTCCTGTTTCACACGGTCTTTCAATTGCGCGATTCCTGCCGGGCTCGCCCATTTCGCTTGCAAACGGGCCATTGCAGCCTGCACACGCGCAAAGCCTAAAGCCCACGCCATGGAGACGGTATTCTCGTCAAGCTGCGTCGAGGGCAAATAACTCAAACGCTGACCTGCCACGCTGCCTTTGACTTGCGGGGTCATCTGGTACGCCGCACCGTTAAACCACCGCTCCATCAACGCCGCCGCCACCGGCCACCCCAAGCGCGAGCGCATCACCGATGGAATGTCCCGCAACTGGAACAGGCGGGTGGCATATTGCGGCGCGTTCTGGCGCCCGAGCACGGACCGCAGGGCTTCCTGCGGCGCCTTCAGAAGATCGACCATTGACCCTGACTCCCTTTGTTTTTCAGTCACGCGGAGGCTTGCGTGAACGGGGCGGATTATGGCGAAGAAATGGCTTGATTCCCCGAGCGTTGCTGTATGGGTTGGTTGCAGGACGTAACCGTTCAGCAAATGATCGTGGTGCTTCGCGGAGCCATCCCGCACCGCCCGCAATGCCGCCGCAAAGCACTGTGACTTCGCCGGTATCGCCGATCGCGGGGCGGGCCGCGCACAGGGCCGATGGCTGTGCCGCCACCTGCGTGCGACACTGAATGAATGCGCACCCGGCCAACGCACCGGGCTGCCCAACCCGCCGAATCCATGCAGCAGTCCACACCCCCCGATACCGCGCGCTCCACGGCCCCTGCCGTCGAAGCGTCCGCTTCCGTTCCAGTGCAGCCCTCGGGGCCTTTGCCCGCGCCGAATGCCGGCGTGGCCGCCGGCATGGCGCTCGCCCTGGTCGGCGCCATCGCCTTCAGCGGCAAGGCCATCATCGTCAAGCTGGCCTATCGCCACGGCGTGGACGCGGTCACGCTCATCATGTACCGCATGCTGTTCGCGCTGCCGATCTTCGCGGCCATGGCGTGGTGGTCCAGCCGGGGCAAGGCGCCGCTCACGCGCCGCGACTGGGCAGGCGTGGCGTGGCTGGGGTTCACGGGCTACTACCTGGCGAGCTTTCTCGACTTCGCCGGGCTGGCGTACATCAGCGCCAGCCTGGAGCGGCTGATCCTGTACCTCAACCCGACCCTGGTGGTGGTGCTGGGCTGGGTGCTGTATCGCCGCAGCATCCGCTGGGGGCAGATGCTGGGCATGGCAATCAGTTACTGCGGCGTGGTGCTGGTGTTCGGGCACGAGGCGGGCCTGCAGGGCGCATACGTGGCCTGGGGGGTGCTGCTGGTGTTCCTGTCGGCCGTGAGCTATGCGGTCTATCTGGTGTACAGCGGCGAGATGGTCAAGCGCATCGGCTCGCTGCGCCTGGTGGGCCTGGCGACCACGGTGGCGTGCGTGTGCTGCCTGCTGCAGTTCGCAGTGCTGCGGCCGCTGGGCGCGGCGGTGGTGGCGCCCGAGGTGCTGTGGCTGTCGTTGCTGAACGCCACGCTGTGCACGGCGGTGCCGGTGCTGCTGGTGATGATGGCCATCGAGCGCGTGGGTGCGGGCCTGGCCGCGCAGGCCGGCATGGTGGGGCCGCTGTCCACGATCCTGATGGGGGTGTGGCTGCTGGACGAGCCGTTCACGCTGTGGGTGGCGTCGGGCACGGCGCTGGTGCTCACGGGCATCTTCGTCTTCACCCGCATGGCGGCGCGCAAGCCCGCGGGCTGACGCCCTGCGGAGCCGGTGCCTGGCGCCGGGCATTCCCCTTGCCCGGCGCTGGCGCGCGGCGCTTCGTATCATGGTCCTTCGATCGCTGGCGCACCGGGAGCAGGGCGCGTGCGGTGCCTCTTTTTGCGATTCGCAACGGGCCGGGCGCGCCGGCCGTGAAAGGAGACTATGGACCTGGGTATTGCCGGTAAATGGGCGTTGGTGTGCGGCGCCAGCAAGGGATTGGGGTATGGCTGCGCCGAGGCGCTGGTGCGCGAGGGCGTGAACGTGGTGATCAACGCCCGCAACGCCGAGGCGCTGGACCAAGCCGCGGCGCAGTTGCTGGCCGCGGCGGCCAATGAGTCGGCCACGCTCGCGCACAAGCACCCGCAGCCGGTCGTGCTGGCCGTGGCGGCGGACATCACCACGCCCGAGGGCCGGGCCGCAGCGCTCTCGGTGGAGGGCGGGCCCGGGGCGGCGTTCGACATCGTGGTCACCAACGCGGGCGGCCCGCCGCCGGGCGACTTCCGCGACTGGGACCGCGATGCCTGGATCAAGGCGGTGGACGCCAACATGCTCACGCCGATCGAGCTGATCAAAGCCACGGTGGACGGCATGGCGGCACGGGGCTTCGGGCGCATCGTCAACATCACGTCGAGCGCGGTGAAGGCGCCCATCGACATCCTGGGCCTGTCCAACGGCGCGCGCAGCGGTCTCACGGGCTTCGTGGCGGGCGCCTCGCGCAGCTCCATTGCGGCGAAGGGCGTGACGATCAACAACCTGCTGCCGGGCAAGTTCGACACCGATCGCCTGTCGGCCAACATCCAGGCGACCGTCCAGAAGACCGGCAAGAGCGAAGACGATGTGCGCCGCGCGCACCAGGCGGCCATTCCTGCCGGCCGCTACGGCACGCCGCAGGAATTCGGTGCGATCTGCGCGTTCCTGTGCAGCGTGCAGGCGGGCTACCTGACGGGGCAGAACGTGCTGGCCGACGGCGGGGCGTTTCCGGGCACGTTCTGACGCGAAGAGGGCCGCTTTTGGGGCGGCAGGCCCTTCAAGTCCGCGGCTGGGTTCCGGCCGCCGCGCCGGATGCCCTTCGCCGCCGCTCGCCCAGGCGCAGGCCGAGCACCAGGCTGGCGAGGAACAGCGCGAGCGCCAGGTACGCCTGCAGGTAGTAGCTCCAGCCCTGTTCGGCATACAGGTAGGGCCCGACGTCGGTGGAGTGGATCTCCAGCAGCAGCCCGGCGAACCACAGCGCGGGCACCACGGCCAGCGCCGCGCCCAGCCACCGGCGCCAGGCCATGCCCGCCATGCACACGGCCGAGGCGCCCAGGGCCACGGCCCAGATGTGCCAGAGGGCCGGCGTCTTGTCGCTGACTTCCGCCAGGGCCAGCCCCGGTGCCAGAGCCAAGGCCAGGAGCGCGGTGGTGCTGCGGGCCATCATTCGGCCGGGTAGCGGACGGTGAGCGGGATGTAGCATTCGTGCAGGCCCCCCAGTTCGTTCTTGAGCTTCTCGACG
Organism: Acidovorax sp. SUPP2825; assembly: GCF_030158995.1. Lineage (NCBI taxonomy): Bacteria > Pseudomonadati > Pseudomonadota > Betaproteobacteria > Burkholderiales > Comamonadaceae > Acidovorax > Acidovorax sp. SUPP2825. Next base: position 256,311 of record NZ_BQXK01000005.1, read on the forward strand.
AACTTGTCGATGTGCACGGTCAGGTCGATGCAGCCGGCGCTGCCCGGCGTCGAGCCGCCGTGGATGAAGAAGCCGCCGCGCCCGTAGGTCTCGGTGTCGGGATAGGGGTGGATGGTCAGCCGGAAGTTGCCCCAGGCCGCGCGTGGCGAGCGGTACAGGTTCTTGAGCCAGTTGTTGGCCCACATCTCGGACGGCTGGATCCAGTAGTCCCCTTCGGGGATGGGCCCGGCATTGCGGGTCTTCTGCCATTCGGTGGAGTAGTCGAAGTGGCCGTTCTTGGGCTTGCCGGACACGGCGGGCAGCGCGAGGACGGATTGCGTGCCCGTGCCGCGCAGGACCTTTCCGTCGAATTGCAGTGCGATTTTCGATTGCAGGCATCCAGGGGCATGGGGTCGGCTGCGCTCTAGGGCGTAGGGATCGGACATGGCGGGGTGAAAGGGTTGGCGCCGCGTAAAAGGAGCATGCGCAACGGGCAGGGCGCCCGGGCGGTTCAGCGCGGCCGGCCGATTCTAGGAGGGGGTTCTGCCGTGGCCCGTGCGTTTTTGTAATGCCGGGTGTCGGGACGTATCGCACGCCGTACGCCGAATGCGCGCCTCTGGCACGCTACACCGACCAGGTGCGCGGCCGCTGCGCCGCCATGCCCCAGCACTGAGCACGCCAGGCCGCCCAAACGGCCTGCAGCAGGCCCATGGCGGGCTCCACCACGGGCGCGAGCACCCGCACCACCACCACGTTCGGATGGGGGCTGGTGGCGCCGGCCGTGGCGGCCAGCGGGTGCCCGTCGATGGCGGCGCGGGCGGCGTCCAGCGCGCCTTCGCGCCGCTCGCGGGTCAGGGCCTCGCCGGCGATGAAGAAGACCGACGCCATGCAGCGGTGCCCCGCCAGGCCCAGCGGGCCGTCGAGCAGCAGCCGGTCCGCCGCGTCGATGCGGCCGCGCTCCAGCCACACGCCCGGCACCTCGATGTGCTGGGTGAAGCGGCCCGATTCGAAGGGTTGCCCTGCGTGGGGCAGCCCGAGCGCGGTGACGTCCCAGCCCAGGCATTCGGCGCCCGGGGCCACCTCCAGCGTGAGCCGGTTCTCGGCCTGGCAGGCGTTGTAGCAAAGGGCTTCGAGCGGCAGCCATTCGAGCCGCGCGCCGGGCGCCAGAACGGCGTGCGTGCGCTGCAAGGCGGGGGCACCGGTGGATCGGTAAAAGCGCGTGGCGCCGGGGGTGGTGACCAGGCCGTGCGCGCCGGCCGCGACCGTGGTGCGGATGTCCAGCGTGTCGCCCCCCACCAACCCGCCGGGCGGGTGCACCAGCACGTTGTGGCACACCGCATCGCCTTCCGGGTACAGGCTTTGCAGGATGCGCAGCGGGCCGCCGTGTTCGAAGCGCGCCACCGTGCGCTCGGCCTCTCGGCGGTAGTCCAGTTGCAGGTGGGCGTGCCAGGTCATGCGGTTGCTATCAAATCGTGAGCTAGACCGGCATGATATCCGCCGGCATCGGGCCGATTCGATGCCGACCGGGCGAAGGGGATGGACTTCAGGCTTTCCATGCGCCCCGGTGCGAGGCCGAGGACTCCTCGATCAGCGCCGGGCCGATGCATTCGATGGCATGGGACGAGGCCGCGAACACGTCGCGGCACGACAGCTCGGCGTCGCGCTGGTCCAGCCGCTCGCCGCGAAAGGCGCGCAGCCGCACGGCGTCGATGCCGTACACCACGCGACCGATGTTGGCCCAGAAGATCGCGCCGGCGCACATCACGCAGGGTTCGCCGGACGAATACAGCGTGGCCTGCACGAAGGCCTCGCGCGGATGGTGCGGGCTGGCCAGCCGCACGGCCGAGGTCTCGGCATGCGCGGTGCAGTCGCCGGTCTCGCCGTTGGCATTCCAGGCCTCGGCCAGGATGCGGTCGTCCGCACCCACGATGACGGCGCCGAACGGTCGGTTGCCGCGCGCGCGGGCCTGGTCGGCGAGGGCGATGGCACGGCGCAGGTACAGGCCGTCGCGCGGGGCGAGGGGGACTTCCTCGGGCAGTTCGCAAGCGGGGGAAGCAGGCATGTTCATCGGGCGGTCTCCGCTTTCAGGCCGGCACCTTGCGGTCGGCCGCAGCGGGCAGGAACGCCGGGTTGAACACGCGCTCGGCCGCCGGCTTGCGGGCCAGGCCGAAGGTGGTGGCGATCTCGTCGATCTGCCGCGCGAGCACCTCGGGGTTCACGCTGCCCAGGCCGATGGCCTGCGTCTCGGCCGTGGCGAGGTATTGCCGCGTGATGGCCCAGCGGGCGCGCTCCATGTCCATGTTCAGGATGGGCTCGCGCGCCTTGATGGCGGCCATCGCCGCATCGGGGTTGGAGAGCGTCTCGCGCAGCGCCCGGTTCGTGGCGCGCAGGAAGGCCCGCGCCACATCGGGCCGCTCCTGCAGCAGCCGGCCGGCCAGGATGGCGTTGCCGTAGAGGTTGAGCCCGGTCTTGCCGTACTCGAGCACCGCCAGGTCCTGCGGCGGCATGCGGGCGAACAGGGACACGGCCGAGTCGTGGAAGTAGGTGGCCGCGTCCACGTCGCCGCGCACCATCACGTTGTCGCGCGCGCTGAAGTCGGTGGTCACCCACTGGAACAGGTCGGGGCTGGCGTTGAGCTGGCGCGCCACCATGGGCCAGCTGCGGCGCGTGGATTCCACGGCGGCGGCGGCCACGCGCTTGCCCTTGAGCGACTGGAAGTCGGTGGTCACGCCGCGGTCCTTGCGGCCGATGATGACGAAGGGCGCGCGGTTGTAGTACTGGTAGATGGCCTGCACCGGCGCGTCGGCGTTCTGCGCGTGGAACTCGGCCAGCGCGCTGATGTCGCCCAGCCCCAGGTCGTAGGCCCCGCTGGCCACGCGCGTGATCGAGGCCACGGAGCCCGAGCCCACGTCGATGGCCACGTCCAGCCCCTCGTCCTTGTAGTAGCCGTTGGCGGCGGCCAGGAAGAACGGCGCGGTCTGGCTGGTCACGCGGAAGTCGAGGGTGAACTTGAGCGCTGTGGTGGCCTTGCCCTGGGCGTGCACGGCGGGTGCGGCCAGGGTGGCGGACAGGAGGGTGGTGGCGGAGGTGGCGAGGAATCGGCGGCGTTGCATGGCGGTGGCTCCAGGTTCGGGGATGACAGCCGGCCACGGCGCATCTGCGCCGTGCATCGGTGCGAACTGAGCAATTTCCGGGCAACGGCGCCGTGGGGAACGGGCCGGGCTGAACGCTTCTACTCGGAGGCGGCGTTGCATGAAGCGTGCCTGCACGACGCCGTTGGAGTCGGCTCAGGGTGTGGGCGTGTGTGGTGCGGCGGAGGCGTGTCGCCGCTGGTGCATTTCCGGCGGGGCGGGCACACGGGTGGTGCGTGGCGGTCCCCGTTGCGGTGAGGCGCGGCGCGGCGGCCCGTGCCGCCGCGGCGCCGCAGCGCTGGTCCACCCGCTGCGCACGGATTGGCCTGCGATTTGCTTGCACGCCCCGCAAGAGTAGAAGCGTTCAGCCCGATGGCCTGCCCCGTGCGGCCCCATCGGCGGGTCATTGCTCTTGAAGCCGGTGGTGGCCGCCGGCGCGCCGTTGCCGTCCTGGCGAATGCGTGCTGCCGGTCGCCGCCTTTGTCCCCTTCAAGAGCCCCGTGGCGCGTGCCTGCCTGGCCGTGTCCGCCATGGGCCTTGGTTCATCCGACGAGGAAACCCGCCATGCAGCAGCAAAGCACCGCCAATCACCCCGCCATCTCCCCTGGCGACCCCGCAGACGCCACCGCCGATGTGCGCGGCGAACTGGAAAAGGAAGCCCGCATGGGCGGCATGGGCGCGGAAACCAGCGCCCGCGAAATCCGGCGCATCGACCTGTCCGACTTCGAACACCGCAAGGCCGAGATCGCCGAGCAGTTGTGGAGCGCCTCGGTCGAGATCGGCTTTTTCCAGGTCACCGGCCACGGCATTCCGGTGCAGGACATCCGCAACGCGTTCGCGCGCGCCCAGGCGTTCTTCGACCTGCGGCGCGAGACCAAGGCGCAGTGGCCGCTGGCGCGAAATGCCGGCTGGGAGCACAAGGCGCAGGTGCGCCCGTCCACGCGCACGCCGGACCAGAAGGAGTCCTACCAGGTCACCCGGCCGCGCATGGCGGGCCTGTGGCCCAGCGAGGCCGAGCTGCCGGGGTTCCAGGAAGCCACCTTGCGCTTCGAGGCGCAGTGCTGGCACGTGGGCATGCAACTGCTGTCGTGCTTTGCGGACCGGTTAGGGTTCGATCCGGACTTCTTCACCCGCGCGCACGACCCGTCGAGCGCGGCCTACCAGAGCACCCTGCGCATGCTCCACTACTTCGCCGTGGACCCGGCGCTCAAGGACGAACTGGGCCTGTGGCGCGCGGGCGCGCACACGGATTTCGACTGCCTCACGCTGCTGTTCCAGCGCCCGGGCCAGGGCGGGCTGCAGGTGCTGCCCGGCAAGGAGATGGAGAGCCGCCAGTGGACCAGCGTGGAGCCGGCCGAAGGCGTCATCACCTGCAACATCGGCGACATGCTGACGCGCTGGAGCGACGACCAGTTGCCCAGCAACTTCCACCGCGTGCGCACTCCGCTGCCGCACGAATACCAGGGCGCGCGCTACAGCCTGGCGTTCTTCTGCCAGGCGAACGAGGATGCCGTGGTGGAAGGCCCGGGCCGCAAGTACCCGCCGATCACCGCGGGCGACTACCTGCGCCAGCGCATCACGGCGAATTTCGCGAAGTACTGAGCGCGCCGGCGTGTGCTGAAGGACCGCGCCGCGTGCGCTGCGCGGACGCCGCAGGCGCCAGGCGCTACACCGTGGAGGTCAGCGGCGCCGGCGTGGTTTCGGACGCGCCGCGTGCCGGCAGGACGATGTGAAACACGCTGCCCTGGGCCGTGTTGCTCGCATGGATGCGCCCGCCGAAGGCCTCGACGATCTTGCGGCAGATGGCCAGGCCCAGGCCGGTGCCGCCGGAGCCGTCGCGCGTCTTGCTCGACTGCATGAAGGCCTCGAAGATGCGCTCGAGCTCTTCCTCGGGCACGCCCGGGCCGCTGTCTTCGATCTCGATGTGGATCTGCCCCAGGCCGTCCATGAAGCCGCGCAGCTCGATGGTCGAGCCCCCGGGCGAGAACTTGACCGCGTTCGCCAGCACGTTGCGCACGACCTGCTGGAACCGCAGCGGATCGGCCTTGGCGACCAGCGGCAGATCCGGCAGCTCCAGATGCAGGTACAGCCGGTGCCGGGCGAGCAGGGGGTCGAACTCCCGCGCGACCGAGCGGATGAGCCCGCGCAGGTCGGTGCGCTCCAGGTGGAAGGTACCCACCGTGCTTTCGATCTTGGCCACGTCCAGCAGGTCGTTGACCAGCGTGAGCATGCGCTGCCCTGAGGAGTGGATGTCGGTGAACATGCCGGCCAGCCGCGCATCGGCCGGGCTGCGCAGCGCGCCCAGCTCGGCGAACCCGATGATCGACTGCAGCGGCGTGCGCAGCTCGTGGCTCATGTTGGCCACGAACTCGGACTTGGTGCGCGAGGCCTCCTCGGCCGCGGTGCGCGCCTCCTGGATGGCGCGCTCGGCCATGCGGAAGTCGGTCACGTCCATGAGGATGCTCAGCACGCCGGTGGCATGGCCCATCTCGTCGGTCAGCGCTGCCTTGAAGACGCGGGCGTCGCGGTGGGTGCCGTCGCCGTGCAGCAGCCGGGTCTCCAGCGTCATCTTGCCGCCCTGCATCAGCAGGCGCTGGTTGGCCTCCACCACGACGTTGGCCTCGTCCGGCGGCAGGAAGGCATGCAGCCGCTCGCCGATCACCAGCGCGCGGCCCCGGCCCTTGTATTCCTCCCAGGCACGGTTCACGAGCACCACGCAATGGTCCTTGTCGGTCAGGGACATGGGCAGGGGCGTGGTTTCGAGCAGCAGGTTCTGGAAGGCCAGCTGGGCCTGCAGCTTGAGCTGCGCCTCCCAGCGCCCGGTCACGTCCACCGCGCTGCCGGCGAAGCCGGCGATGCGCCCTTCGCTGATGAGCGGTACCACCGCCAGCTCGAACAGCAGGTGGCGGCCATCGGCGCTGCGGATCAGCGCCTGGCAGGTGCGCGCCTGCGCCGTGGATTCGGTGTCGAGCATGGCCACGACCTCGTTGCGACTGACCGAGTCCACGATGTCCGGCAGCGTCTGCCCCACGGCATGCGAAGGGCTGCGTCCGCTGATCGTGTCCCACCGCGCGTTGGCATAGGTGATGACGCCTTGCGCATCGGTGCGGAAGATCAGCTCCTGCACGCTGCTGATGAGCACCGCCAGATCGTGCTGGCTCTGCGCGATCTTTCGCTGCGCGAGGTTCATCGAGCGCTGCGCGGCCTCGCGCGCTCGCAGGCCGCGCCAGGCGGTCGCGGTCAGTCCGAGGGCGAGCAGCACGGCGGCCAGGCCGATGCCGAGCATGCTCTGGGCCTCCTGCAGCCACCGGTCCTGCGCCATCGCGTAGGACTCCTCCACGATCGCCACCAGTGGCTTGTCGCGCGAGGCGCGAAAGGCCAGGATGCGGTCGCTGCCCAGCACGCCCTGGCCGATGTAGCTGGCGAAGTCGCGGTGGGGCAGGTAGCTGTGGAAGACGGGCAGGTTGTCGATCCGCCGGCCGACCAGGGCAGCGGCGGGCGCGGAGCTGGCCAGCACCTGGCCGTCGTCGCTGGCGATCACCGCGTCGTAGCTCAGGGATTCCAGGGTGAGGTACTGGAAGTTCGACAGCGCACCGGGATTGACCAGCCCCACGAGCATCAGGTCCCGACCGCCGTTGGTGCGGAAACCGCGCAGCAGCGGAATGAACGACATGCCTGCCGGGGCCACGTCGGGGGGCGTGGTGCGGCGCAGGCTGCCCAGGCTGCGGCCCGGCACCAGCGGGCCGATGCGCTGGCGTTCTTCCTCCACCCAGGGCCCCAGGCCCGTGACGTCGATGAAGGTACCCGCCTCGCCGGTGACGGTGCTGGCGACCACCAGGCCCTTGGTGTCCACCACCGCCACGCCGCGCATGAAGGGCAGCCCGGCCAGCACCTGCCGCATCGCGACCTCCATCGCCTGCGTGCTGGTGGGGGCATCGGTCAGTGCCTGCGAATGCGCGAGCACGCCCAGCGCCATGTCGCCGGCATCGAACGTGCGGGCGGCCTGGTCTTCGATGATGCGGGCCAGCAACTGGGCCTGCACCTGGCTGGCGGTCATCGTCGCACGCATGTCGTTCACGGCGAGCAGGGCCATCGCGGCCGCCGCCAGCAGCGCGGCCGCCACGCCGGCGGCCAGCACGAGGCCGCTGGCCGGCAGCCCGCGAAAGCGCAGCGCCGGTTCCGCCGCGAGGGAGGGTGGGGAGGGAGCGCGGCGTTTCATCGTCATGTCAGGGCTCGATCACCTGGCCGAGGCCGTTCTTTTCCGCGGCGGCCTTGAGCCGGCCGTCGCGCTTGATGCGGGCCACGAAATCCTCCATCTGCCGGAGCCAGGCACCATCGCCGGGCCGCACCGCGTAGGCGTAGGGCACGACCCGGATCGAATGCGCCGGCACGAGGAGCTTGGCCCAGTTGGCGTTGTCCAGCAACTGGCGGCTGTAGAAGTAGTTGGTCATGAACACATCCACGCGGCCGGAGATGAGCTCCTGCTCGCGCGTGGCGGGCGCGTCGACCGGCACCACCCGCGCATGCTGCAACTGCGCCGCCATGATCGGCCCCGTCAGGGTGCCTTGCTGCACGCCGACCCGCACGCCGGGCTGGTCGATGTCGGACCATTGCGTGACCACGGCATTGTTCTTGGTGGTGATGGCGTACACGTCGCTGTGCAGGTAGGGCTGCGTGAAATCCAGCACCTGCTGGCGCTGCGGGGTCACGGCGATGGCGGACATGGCCACGTCGCACCGGCGGCTGGTGAGGTCGGCCACCAGGGATGGAAAGGAGGAATCCACGTACTCCAGGCGCGCGCCCAGGTCTTTCGCGAGTTCGGCCGACAGGTCGATGTCGATGCCCTTCAGCTCGCGCGTGCGGGGATGGCGGTAGGTCACGCCGTAGTAGTCGGGCCAGATGCAGACCCGCAAGACCCCGGTCGAGCGCACCCGATCGGACACCGGCCCGGCCTGCACCGCCGGCCATGCGGCCAGGCAGGCCCCGGAAAGCAGCGAGAGGGAAAGGACGATCCGCTTCATGCCATCCATTTCTTCAGGGCCGCGCCCTGCAGGAAAGGGGGCGCGCGATGTCCTCGGGATGCAGGCCCGCCGGGAAGGCGGCCTGGGGTGTCAGCGCATCATAGGGGCCGGTGCCCGGTCGCCCGTGTCGGCCTGTGCCTTTACCTTGACCGATCTCAGGGTTTCGGGGAAGGCGCGTCAGGCCAGGCTCGCCCCATGGCAGCGCGGCGCCGGGTTTTTGCCAGACGCTTGAGCAGGGACGACGAGCGGTGAAGGCCATGGGATCGGATGGTGAGAAAATGATAGAAATAAAAAACAGCGTCGTTGGCTGATTTTAATCAGAAAAATCATTTTTATCATCTTTAAATTTGTTTGTTTTGAACCCAACAGCGGCACAATTCACGCATGGCAACATCTGCTCCTGAGATCTCCGACGTGACCGATCACTGCACCACCCTGGAGGTGGCCAAGCTGCTCGGCATGGCCGTTCGATCCGTTCAACTCATGGTGGATCGCGGGGAGCTTCAAGCCTGGAAGACGCCCGGCGGGCACCGGCGCATTTCCCGCGCATCCGTGCAGCAATGGCTGCAGGGCAACAAGGCCGCCCCGGCGCAGCCGCACAACCGCCGGGCGGACGACGCCCGGACCGGGGCCGGAACCGAGGCCGGCGCGCCGAAAAAGCCCCTGTTGCTGCTCATCGAGGATTCGACGCACTTCCAGAACCTCATCCAGCTCATCGTGCAGCAGCAGTTTCCGGAACTGGGGCTGCAGGTGGCCGATGACGGCATCGCCGGGCTGGCCCTGTACGGGCAGCTGCAGCCGGACATCCTCATCGTGGACATCCTGCTGCCCGGCCTGGATGGCGCGACCCTGATCACCACGCTGCGGTCCCATCCCCAGTTCGCTCGCAGCGAGCTGATCGTGGTGACCTCGCTCGACGAATCGCAACGCGCGCCCTATGCCTTCGCCCTGCAGGGCGTGGCCGTCATCCACAAGCCCCGGCTGGTCGCCGAACTGCCTGGGGCGCTGCAGGCCTGCCTGGAAACGCTGCGCCATGGATGAACCCGTCGTCCTCCTGGTGGAAGACGATGCCCTGGTGTCCCGCTTCGTCGGCATGGTGCTCGACGACCTGCCGGTGCGGCTGCAGGTCTGCAGCAGCGTGGAGCAGGCGCTGCAGTTCCTGGCGGAGCACCGTGTCCAGCTGGTCATCACCGATCTGATGATGCCCGGGGAATCCGGCATGGGGCTGATCCAGCGCATGGCCGCCGACCGCTCCCTCGCCGCGGACGCCAAGGTCGTGGTGTTCAGCGCGGGATTGAACACCAAGGTGCGCGAGCAACTGGCGTCGATGAACATCTGGCGTACGCTGGCCAAACCGGCTTCGGTGGGCGATCTGCAAGGCTGCGTGCGGGATGCCCTGCAACTGGCCGGCCAAAGTCCTCCCCCTGCGCCGCCGCCCGCGCCTGCCGCCCTGGCGGTGGAGGGCCTGGCGGAGCACGAAACCCTCGCGGTGGCCACGCACTTCGCCAACAACCGCCGCCTGTTCGAGAGCTATCGCGAGCGCTGCTTTTTGCAATTCCCCAAGGATCGCGCAGAGGGGGACCGGGCCGCCGCCGTGGCCGACCTGGCCGCGCTGCGCCGGCTGGCGCACAACCTGCGCACCGTACTGCTCACGCTGGGCCGCAGCGAAGGCCACCAAGTGGCCAGCCGCCTAGAAGAGGCCGCCTGCGCCGAAGACGTGCCTGCCTCAGTGGCCGGCTGGAAAGCCCTGCGAGATCATCTGAGCGCTTGATCTGCAGCCGCAGGGCGCCTTGGTCAGCGGCCGGCCATGGCGCTGAGCCTGGGGATGGCACGGGTGTTCGCTACGGGCTGGGCATGCCTTTTTCCGACGCCCGCCTGCCCGCTGAACGATGGCCCTGCCTGGTGTGCCATGGCGTTGCTCACCTCCGTTTGTGCGCCGAGCTTGAAAATGGCCACGGCCTGCAGGAGTTGCTGGGCTTGCGTGCTCAGGCTGCTGGCTGCCGCAGCGCTTTCCTCCACCAGGGCCGCGTTCTGCTGGGTGACTTGGTCCATCTGGACGATGGCCTCGCCCACCTGGGCTACGCCCTGGCTTTGCTCGGTGCTGGCGGCGCTCACCTCTCCGATGATGTCGGTGACGCGGCGGATGGCCGTGACCACTTCGGTCATGGTGCTGCCGGCCTTCGCCACCAGCGCCGTGCCCTCGCCCACCTGGGCGACGCTGCTGTCGATCAGTGACTTGATCTCTTTCGCGGCCTCTGCGCTGCGCTGCGCCAGGTTGCGCACTTCGCTGGCCACCACCGCGAAACCACGGCCTTGCTCGCCGGCCCGGGCGGCCTCCACGGCGGCATTGAGCGCCAGGATGTTGGTCTGGAAGGCGATGCCGTCGATCACGCCGATGATGTCGGCGATGCGTTTGGAGCTATCGTCGATGATCTTCATCGTGCTCACGACGTCGTTCACCACCTGACCTCCCTGAACGGCGACGGTCGATGCGCTCACGGCCAACTGGTTGGCCTGGCGGGCGTTGTCCGCGTTCTGTTTCACGGTGCTGGACAGTTCCTCCATCGAGGCCGCGGTTTCTTCCAGCGCGCTGGCTTGCTGTTCGGTGCGGGCGGACAGGTCGCTGTTGCCCTGGGCGATCTCGGCGCTGGCCGTGGCCACGCCGTCGGAGCCATGGCGCACGGTGGCCACCACCGAAGTCAGCGCCTCCTGCATGCGGGCCATGGCGGCCATCACGCTCACCGTGTCGCCGCTGCGTACCACCAGTGCCGCGCTCAGGTCGCCGGCCGCCACATTGTTGGCGGCTGCCGCCAACGCGGAGGGTTCGGCGCCCAACGAACGGGAGAGATCACGAACGATGAGCCAGCCGACCAGCACGCTGACGACCAGCATCAGCGCTGCGGCCACACCCAGCACCACGGCCATGTTGTGGGCATGGGCCAGGGCCTCTTTGGCGACTTGATTGGCCAGGCCACGCTGGATTTCGCGGGATGCGTCCACGGCGCCGAACAAGGCGTTTTGCAGGGTGCGCACTTCTTTGATCAGTAACGTTCCCGCTGCTGCGCTGTCACCGGCTTCCGCCAGAGCGACGGCCCGATCGATGGCCTGGTTGTAAGGCTCGCGGTTGGCGTTGATGATGCGCAGTTGCTCGCGGGTCACCGGCAGGGCCAGCGACGCGTCCAGTTGCTGGAGCAGTGCGGCATTGGCCGCGCGAGCTTCGGCAACCTTCTTCTTCTCGCCCTGGCGCAGTGCCGGGTCGCTGGAGATGATGATGTTGCGCACTGCGCGCGCGCCGTTGTTCAGGTTGTCCTTGATGTCGGTGAACTGTGCCACCTTGACCATGCGGTTGGTCGACACTTCGGTCAGATCCTGGGCCAGGCCCTGCATGCGGAGCGCAGCGAGCAGCGCAATGGCGACGCCGAGGGTGGCGAGCAACCCGAATCCCATGATCAATCGGGTGGAGATCTTGAGGTGTTGCATGGTCAGTGTCTCTTCAGTGCGGTAGTGAAAATATCATTTTTATTAATTATGCCATTTTCACTTCAAACGTGTGCAAACGTTTCCTGATTGTGCGCTTCTTGGTAACCCAGTCGCGGAGGCCACGGCTCGGCCCCCAGAGCACGGGGGTCCAGGCAGCGGCACCAGGGCGGAGTGGCGCATCCGGCGTGAGGCTCGGCGCGACAGTGAAGAAGCAGCGAAGGAAAAAGAGCAGGGCGCCGCGCCCGACGCTGAGCGCTCGGTGCCGAAGCTCAGGGCATGACCCAGCGGTCCGCCGCCGCGCGGATGTGCGAGCGCATGGCCGACTCCGCCAGCAAGGGGTCGCGGGCCGCGAGGCAGCGGTAGATCTGCTCATGCTCGGCCAGGGCCGCATGCCAGGTCGGCTGGCCTTCCAGCCGCTCGCGCATGTGGCTGGCCAGCGGCCCGCGGCGCTCGTCGAACAGGCTGCCCACCAGCCGCACCAGCACCGAGTTGCCCGTCATCTCCGCGATGCGCACGTGGAACTCGCGGTCGTGCTCCAGCACATCACGCCCGGCCGCGATGTCGGCGCGCATGGCGTCGATGCTCGCCTGCACGCGGGCCAGACCGTCCGGCGTGGCATGCACGCACGCCAGCACGATGACCGCCCCCTCCACCGCGCCCCGCGCCTGCATCAGTTCGGCCGGGCTCTCGCCCATGGAAGGGGGCAGGGCGGAGCGCCGCAGCGCGCGGCTGCAAACGTACACGCCCGAGCCCATGCGGATCTCCACGCTGCCCTCGATCTCCAGCGCGATCAGCGCCTCGCGCAGCGAGGGGCGTGACACGCCCAGCTGCTGCGCCAGATCGCGCTCGGGCGGCAGGCGGCTGCCTTCCCGGTAATCGCCCTGCTGGATCAGCAGGCGCACCTTGTCCGCGATCTGCTGGTACAGGCGCCGGGATTCGAAGGCTTTGGTCGAGTCGTTCATCAAACGTGTGGATTGAAATTGGCCAGACCATATGGCCTGACCAAAAAGGGTTTGCGCGCAGTGTAGGGGGTGAAATCACCAGATTCCAAGCATTGGATCGCTGAAAACCCTTCGGCTGGGGTTAACCCGGTAAGGCCAATTTAAATTTGGCGCTCAAATTGGCCTTACCAGAAACCCCTGCGATGGGCCGCCGAGCGGTCCGCACGCCGACACCGCCTTGAACTACGCTTTCGACTTCTCCGCGCCGCTGGCCTACTGGCCCGACCTCCTGGCAGGGGCGTGGACCACGCTGTCGCTGTCGCTGGCATCGACCTTCTTCGGCTTCCTGGTGGGTGTGTTCTGCGCCCTGGCCAACACGGGCCGCTCGCGCTGGCTGGCCCGGCTGGCGGGGGTGTACATCGAGGTCATCCGCAACACGCCGCTGCTGGTGCAGGTGTTCATCGTGTACTTCGGGCTGGCCTCGCTGGGCCTGCAGGTGGGCGCGTTCACCGCGGCCATCGTGGCGCTGGTGGTGAACGTGGGGGCCTACACCAGCGAGATCGTGCGGGCCGGCATCGAGTCGATTCCCAAAAGCCAGCTGGAAGCGGCCGAGTGCATGGGCCTGTCGCGCTGGCAGACGCTGCGCCACGTGGTGCTGCCGCCGGCCATCGAGCGCGTGTACCCGGCGCTGTCCAGCCAGTACGTGCTGCTGATGCTGGCCTCGTCGATCTGCTCGCAGATCTCGGCGGAAGAACTGACGGCGGTGGCCAACCGCATCCAGTCGGACACCTTCCGCTCGGTGGAGACCTATCTCATCGTGGCCGCGGCGTACCTGGCCATGTCGCTGGTGATGCGCGGCGCGCTCTGGCTGGTGGCCATGGTCGCCTTCCCGCGCCGCCGGCGCCTGGGCACCCCCCTTTAAAAGCCGCAGGCACGCACCATGGGCTTTCTCAACGCATCGCACCTTCATTTCCTGTTCGACGGCCTGCTGTGGACCGTGGGGCTTTCGCTGCTGGCGTTCGCCGGCGGCGGGCTGCTCGGCTTTGCCGTGGCGCTGGGCAGCTCGTACGGGCCGCGCTGGTCGCGCGTGGCCGTGTCCCTCTACATCAAGCTGATCCAGGGCACGCCGCTCTTGGTGCTGCTGCCGCTGGCGTATTTCGGCCTGCCCTCGCTCGGGTTCAACGTGGCGCCGCTCACGGCAGCGGCGCTGGCGCTGTCGATCTACGTGTCGGCCTACCTGGGCGAGATCTGGCGTGGCTGCATCGAGTCGGTGCCGCGCACGCAGGCCGAGGCCGCGGAATGCCTGGCCCTGCGCTGGCACCAGCGCGTGTGGCACGTGATCCTGCCGCAGGCCGTGAAGATCGCCACGCCGCCCACCGTGGGCTTCATGGTGCAGATCGTCAAGAACACCTCGCTGGCCTCTGCCATCGGCTTCGTGGAGCTGGCGCGGGCGGGCCAGATCATCAACAACTCCACCTTCGAGCCGTTCGTGATCTTCGTGATCGTGGCGGCCCTGTATTTCGCCCTGTGTTACCCGCTGTCGGTGCTGAGCCGGCGCCTGGAGAGGAGCTTTCATGTCGCCCATCGTTGAGATCGAGAACATCTCCAAGTGCTTCGGCGCCACCCGCGTGCTGGAAGGCGTGTCGTTCACGGTGAACAAGGGCTCGGTGGTCGCCATCATCGGCCAGAGCGGGTCGGGCAAGAGCACGGCGCTGCGCTGCATCGACCGGCTGGAGACGGTGGATGCCGGCCGCATCCGCGTGTGCGGCCACGAGGTGACCGCGCCGGGGCTCAACCTGCACCAGCTGCGCCGCGACGTGGGCATCGTGTTCCAGAGCTACAACCTGTTTCCGCACCTCACCGTGCTGGAGAACATCATGCTCGCCCCGCGCCTGGTGCAAAAGGCCGCCAAGGCCGAGGTGCGCGAGCGTGCACAGGCCGTGCTGGCGCAGGTGGGCCTGTCCGACAAGGCCGACTGCTACCCCTCGCAGCTGTCGGGCGGCCAGCAGCAGCGCGTGGCCATCGCCCGGTCGCTGGCCATGCAGCCGCAGCTGATGCTGTTCGACGAGGTGACCTCGGCGCTGGACCCGCAACTGACCGGCGAGGTGCTGCGCGTGATGGAAAAGCTGGCCGAAGGCGGCATGACCATGATCCTCGTCACGCACGAGATGGGCTTTGCGCGCAAGGTGGCCGACGAGGTCATCTTCATGCACCGGGGCCGCGTGTGGGAGCACGGTCCGGCCTCGATCCTCGACGCGCCGGCCACCACCGAGTTGCGCGATTTCGTCGGCAACGGCCTGTAGCGCTGCCACGGTGATTCCCGAGCCCCGCGCCAGACGGGGCCGACCCCAACCCTTCCTTTTCACACGGAGACAAAGCCCCATGACAACACCGCGTTCCTTCCTGCTGCGCACCTTGCTGGCCTCGGCCGCCCTGATGGCCTTCGGCACCGGCAGCGCCCATGCCGATCTGCTCAAGGACATCCGCGAGGCCAAGAAGATCCGCATTGCTCTCGACACCGGATCGCCGCCCTACGGCTTCGTGGACGACGCGATGAAGCCCGTGGGCTCCGACGTGGAGACCGCGCAGCTGCTGGCGCAGGACCTGGGCGTGGCCCTGGAGATGGTGCAGACCACCAGCCCCAACCGCATCCCGTTCCTGCAGACGGGCAAGGCCGACATCGTGGTCGCCTCGCTGTCGGTCACGCCCGAGCGCGAGAAGGTCATCGACTTTTCGGTGCCCTACGCGCAGATCCTCGCCGTGGTCGCCGCCCCCAAGGCCGCGGACATCAAGGGCTTCGAAGACCTGCAGGGCAAGCGCGTGGCCACCACGCGCGGCTCCAACAACGACAAGGTCGTCACGCAGGGCGCCAAGGGCGCGCAGATCGTGCGCTTCGACGACGACGCCACGCTGGTCACCGCCGCGGTGAGCGGGCAGGCGGACATCATCGCCACCTCGCCCGCCATCGTGAACACGGCCCTGGCGAAATCGCCGCAAAAGGACCTGGTGCAGAAGTTCGTCATGCAGAAGGTGCCGCTGGGCGTCGGCCTGCGCAAGAACGAGCCCGAGCTGAAGGCCTGGATCAACGACTGGATCACCAAGAACACCGAGAACGGCAAGCTCGTGGCGATCTACAAGAAGTACCACGGTGGCAACTGAGCCAGCGTTTCAGTCCACCGAACCCACCCACCCCTCTTTTTCCTGCATTGCGAGCCCCCCATGCTGACCGTCATCTGTGAAACCCCTGGCACCCTGCGCGCCGTGGAGCGCGAACGCCCCGTGCGCGGAGAGGGCGAAGTGCTGCTGCGCGTCAAGCGCGTGGGCGTGTGCGGCACCGACCTGCACATCTACACGGGCAACCAGCCGTTCCTGCAGTACCCGCGGGTGATGGGGCACGAACTGTCGGGTGTGGTGGAAGAGGCCGTGCCCGGCGGGCGGCTGGCGGTGGGCGACGTGGTCTATGTCATGCCCTACCTGTCGTGCGGCACCTGCGTGGCCTGCCGGCAGGGCAAGACCAATTGCTGCGTCAACATCCAGGTGCTGGGCGTGCACCGCGACGGCGCGTTCACCGAGGTGCTTTCGCTGCCCGAGGCCTTCGTGCACCGTGCCGAGGGCGCCACGCTGGACCAGGCCGCGATGATCGAGTTCCTCGCCATCGGCGCGCACGCCGTGCGCCGGGGCGACGTGCAGCCCGGCCAGCGCGTGCTGGTGGTGGGAGCCGGCCCGATCGGCATGGCCGCCATGATCTTCGCGAAGCTGCGTGGCGCGGAGGTGACAGCCATCGACGGCCGCCAGGACCGCGTGGCCTTTTGCCAGCGCGAGCTGGGCGTGGCCCATGCCGTGGCGCTGGGCGAGGGCGACGAGGCCCAGCTGTCCGCCGCCACGGGCGGCGAGTTCTACGACCAGGTGTTCGACGCGACGGGCAATGCCAAGGCCATCGAGCGCGGCTTCGGCTTCGTGGCGCACGGCGGCAAGTACGTGCTGATCTCGGTGGTGCGCGACACCATCACCTTCTCCGACCCCGAATTCCACAAGCGCGAGACCACGCTGCTGGGCAGCCGCAACGCCACCACCGAAGACTTCGAGACCGTGCTGGCCGCCATGCGCGCGGGCCAGGTGCCCACGGCGGCGCTCAACACGCACCGCATGGCCCTGGCCGACGTGCCGGCCGATTTCGCGCGGCTGCTGGACCCCGCCCAGGGCGTGGTCAAGGCCCTGGTGGAAGTCTGAGGAACGCGCTGCCATGGTCCAACCCATCCTCCAGTTCGGCACCAGCCGGTTCCTGCAGGCGCACGTCGATCTGTTCGTGTCCGAGGCGCTCGCGGGCGCTGCCGGCGCGGGCGATGCGCTGGGCGGCATCACCGTGGTGCAGACCACCGACCGCCCCGACGGCGCGGCCCGCATCGCGGCGCTGGCGCGCGGCGAGGGCTACCCCGTGCGCATCCGGGGTCTCGCCGGCGGCGAGCGCGTGGACCGCACCGTGCAATGCACGGCGGTGCGCGAGGCCTGGCAGGCCGCCACGCACTGGCCCGAGCTGCGCGCCGCCGTGGCCGGCCCGGTGCGCGTGATCGTCTCCAACACCGCAGACCGCGGCTACCTGCTCGACGACCGGGACGGCCCCGCCGCGCTGCGCCCGGGCAGCGCGCCACCGCACAGCTTTCCCGCCAAGCTGCTGGTGCTGCTGCACGGCCGCTGGCAGGCCGCGCCCCAGGCGCCGATCACGCTGCTGCCGTGCGAACTGGTCGAGCGCAACGGCGACGTGCTGCGCGATGTGGTCGCGGGCCTGGCGCGCCAATGGGCGCTGCCGGCCGAATGCACCGACTGGCTCACGGCGCACTGCGTGTGGGCCAATTCGCTGGTGGACCGCATCGTGTCCGAGGCCATCGCGCCCGTGGGCGCGGTGGCCGAACCCTATGCCGTGTGGGTGGTCGAACGCCACCCGCGCCTCACGCTGCCGTGCACGCACCCGGCCATCGTGCTCACCGACGACCTGGCGTTCTACGAGCGGCTCAAGCTGCTGCTGCTCAATGCCGGCCACACCTACCTGGCTGAGCGCTGGCAGCAGGAAGGCCGCGCCGCCGGCGAGACCGTGCGCGAGGCCATGGCCGATGCCGCGCTGCGTGCCGGGCTGGAGACGCTGTGGGCCGAGGAGATCCTGCCCGTGTTCGGCGCCCTGGGCGCACGGGCGCAGGCCGAGGCCTACCTCGTCGATGTGCGCGAGCGCTTCGAAAACCCGTTTCTGGACCACCGCATCGCCGACATCGCGCAGAACCATGCGCAAAAGAAGCAGCGCCGCTTCGGCCCCCTGGTGGCGCTGGCGGCCGAGCATGCCCCGCACCTGGCCCAGCCGCGCCTGAAGGTGGCCCTCGCCGCCGCCTGACCCTTTCATTCCCTGTTTGCCACCGCCCTGCCGCGCAGCCCCGACGATGAACACCGACCTGCAGTCCACCCCGCCCCTGGCCCTTCAGCTGGGCGCTGCCGACAACGTGGCCGTGGCGCGCCAGGCGCTGGAGGCCGGCACGCGCCTGTCCATCGGCGGGCACGCCGTGCAGGTCCGCGAGCCCATCGCCTCGGGCCACAAGGTGGCGCTCGTGTCCATCCCGCGCGGCGCGGCCGTGCTCAAGTACGGCCAGGGCATCGGCATCGCCACGGCCGACATCGCGGCCGGCGACCACGTGCACGTGCACAACGTGGGCATGGCGGCATCAAGCCACGGCCACAGCGCGGGCGTGGGCTACCGGCCCACGGGCGCGTTGCAAGAAACGCTGACCTTCGACGGCTTCGTGCGCGCCGACGGCCGCGTGGCCACGCGCAACTACCTGGGCGTGATCGCCAGCGTGAACTGCTCGGCCACCGTGTGCCGCCACATCGCCGATGCCTTCAGGGGCGAGGCGCTGGCCGCCTACCCGCAGGTGGACGGCGTGGTCGCCATCACCCATGGCAGCGGCTGCGGCATGGGTGGCAATGGCGAGGGGCTGGAACTGCTGCAGCGCACGCTGCGCGGCTACGCCAACCACCCCAACTTCGCCGGCGTGCTGGTCATCGGCCTGGGCTGCGAGGTCAACCAGATCGCGCCGCTGGTGGAGACGCTGACGGCGCGCGCGCCCGGCCTGTTCGCCACGCTCACCATCCAGGACGAGGGCGGCACGCGCGAGACCATCGCGCACGGCAAGGCCATCCTCGGTGACATGCTCGTCCAGGCCAACGCAGCGCGGCGCGAGCCGGTGCCGCTGCGGCACCTGGCGGTGGGCCTGCAGTGCGGCGGATCGGACGGTTACTCGGGCATCAGCGCCAACCCGGCGCTGGGCGCGGCGGTGGACCTGCTGGTGCGCCACGGCGGCACGGCCATCCTGTCGGAGACGCCCGAGATCTACGGCGCCGAGCACCTGCTCACGCACCGCGCCGCCACGCCCGAGGTCGCCGCCAAGCTGCTGGATCGCCTGGCCTGGTGGGGGCGCTACGCGGCGCTGCACGGCGGCGATCTGAACAACAACCCCTCGCCCGGCAACAAGGCCGGCGGCATCACCACCATCCTGGAGAAGTCGCTGGGCGCGGTCGCCAAGGCCGGCTCCACCGGGCTGATGGACGTGGTGGGCTATGCCGAGCCCGTGCGCACGCAGGGCCTGGTCTTCATGGACACACCCGGCTACGACCCCGTGTCCGCCACCGGCCAGGTGGCCGGCGGCGCCAACCTGATCTGCTTCACCACCGGCCGGGGCTCGACCTACGGCTGTAAGCCCACGCCTTCGCTCAAGCTGGCCACCAACACGCCCATGTTCCAGCGCATGGCGCTCGACATGGACTTCGACTGCGGCGGCATCGTGGAGGGGCGCCAGAGCATCGCCGAGGCCGGCGAAGCGCTGTTTCGCCTCATGATCGCCACGGCCTCGGGGCAGCGCAGCAAGAGCGAGGACAACGGCCTGGGCGACAACGAATTCCTGCCCTGGCAGCTCGGGGCCGTGATGTGACCGACCGATAACTCTGTGGATGGACGACGCCCCGATGCAACCCGACTCCCTTGCGCTCGATGTTCTCACCGTGGGCGAGCCCATGGCGCTTTTCATGGCCACCGCCCCGGGCGAGCTGCATGCCGTGGCCGACTACCGCCGCGCGGCGGCCGGCGCCGAGTTGAACGTGGCCACCGGCCTGGCGCGGCTGGGGCTGCGCACCGGCTACATCACGCGGCTGGGCGCGGACTCGTTCGGCCGCTTCCTGCAGGGCGAGATGGAGCGCGAGGGCATCGACCGCCGCCACGTCGCCACCGATGCCGCGCACCCCACGGGCTTCATGCTCAAGACCCGCGCCGAGGACGGCAGCGATCCGCAGATCGAATATTTCCGCAAAGGCTCGGCCGCGAGCCACCTGAGCCTGGCCGATGCGCCGCAAGGCGCGTTCCCGGCCCGTCACCTGCACCTGACCGGCATCACGCCGGCGCTGTCGCCCAGCACGCGCGAGCTGGCCTTCCACCTCGCGCGGCAGGCGCGCGCGGCGGGCGCCACGATTTCGTTCGACCCCAATCTGCGTCCCCGGCTGTGGCCCTCGCCCGAGGCCATGGCCGAATGCATCAACGCCCTGGCGGCGCTGTGCGACACCGTGCTGCCGGGCCTGGGCGAAGGCCGCACCCTCACGGGGCGCGATACCGCCGAGGGTGTGGCCGACTTCTACCTCGCCCAGGGCGCGCGGCAGGTGGTCGTCAAGCTCGGGCCGGAAGGCGCCTTCTACGCGCAGCAGGGCGGTGCGCGGGGCACAGCGCCCGGGTGCCCGGTGACTCGCGTGGTGGACACGGTCGGCGCTGGCGACGGCTTCGCAGTGGGCGTGGTCAGCGGCCTGCTCGAAGGGCTGGACCTGGCCCGCGCTGCGGCGCGCGGCAACGCCATCGGCGCGCGGGTGGTGCAGTTTCCGGGCGACTCGGACGGGCTGCCCACGCGGCAGGAACTGGGCGACGGGGTCTGACGACACCCCTTGCCCAGCAGAGCATCCCGGAGCGAGGAAGGCGAAGAAGGCTACAAGCGGTTGCTATTAAAAGTATAGCTATATGCCATAGTACTTATTGCGGTGGAGACCTTTTCAATGCACGACCTGTATGCGCCTTGCGCCGGACCGGCCTGGCGCCTGTCCATTCACTCCATTGAACGGGCGCCGCCGCCCCTTCACTGCTCCGTATAGTGGTAGGTCAGCCCGCCATCCACCGAATGCGTGCCGCCGGTGATGTAGCCCGCGTCCTCGCTCGCCAGGAATGCCACCAGCCCCGCCACATCCTCCGGCATGCCCAGCCGGCCCATCGGAATCTGCGCCTGCAGCGCCTTGAGCTTGGCTGGGTCGTTCAGCAGCTTTTCGTTGATGGGCGTGGCGATCGCGCCCGGCGCCACGTTGTTGATGCGGATCGACAGCGGCGCCAGTTCGCTGGCCAGGTTGCGTGCCAGCATGCGCAAGGCGCCCTTGCTCGCGCAGTACGAGGCGAAGTGCGGGAACGCGATCTCTTCGTGCACCGAGCTGATGTTCACCACGGCGCCGCCGCGCTGCAGTGCGCGGCGGTGGCGCACGAAGGCCTGGGTGGCGAAGAACAGGCCCTTCACGTTCGTGTCCATCACCAGGTCGTAGTCTTCTTCGGTCACGTCCCAGAAATCGGCATGGCGCTCCACGCCGGCGTTGTTGACCAGGATGTCCAGGCCGCCCAGCGCCTCGACCGCACGCTCGACCAGCTGGGTGGCCGCGCTGGCGGTGCCGATGTCGGCCGCTACATAGACCGCGCGGCGGCCCAGCGCCTGGATCTGTTCGATGAGTTCGCGCGGCCCGCCGTCGGGCTTGCGGCCGTTGAGCACGACGTCGGCGCCCTCGCGAGCGAAGCGCAGCGCGATCGCGGCGCCGATGCCTTGGGTGCTGCCGGTGACGAGGGCGGTTTTCTGGGAAAGGCGTGGCATGGGGAAATGCTCGGTGGGGGATGAAGGAAAGGCCGGCCGGAGGGGCGCCGGGCGATGTGCCATTTCATCCCCGTTGGCCTGCCGGCCGTGTCAGCCAATGGCGCAAGGGGGCCATGGCCCGGCAGGTGTGCGGGCCGCCGTCCCTCACCAGAAGGGCCGCAACCCGCCGAGTCCCGCGCTGGTGCCCCCGGGTACCGCGCCGCGCGCGGGCCGGTATTCGCAGCCGATCCAGCCCGGGTAGCCCAGTTCGTCCAGCAACTGGAACAAGTAGGGGTAGTGGACCTCGCCCACATCCGGCTCGTGCCGCTCGGGCACGCCCGCGATCTGGATGTGGCCTACCCGGCCCGTGGGCACGTACTGGCGGATCTGGGTGGCCAGGTCGCCTTCGACGATCTGGCAGTGGTACAGGTCCATCTGCACCTGAACGTTCGGCGCGCCGATCTCGGCCAGCAGCGCATGGGCCTCGTCCTGGCGGTTCAAAAAGTAGCCGGGCATGTCCCGTCCGTTGATGGGTTCGATGAGGATCTGCAGCCCGTGCGGCGCGGCCATCGCGGCCGCCACGCGCAAGTTGGCCACATAGGTGGCGCGCACCTCGCCCCGCGTGCGGCCGGCCGGCAGCAGCCCCGCCATCACGTGGATGCGCGGCGACTGCAGCGCTTGCGCGTAATCGATCGCCTGCACCATGCCGGCGCGAAACTCCGCCTCCCGCCCCGGCAGGCAGGCCGTGCCGCGCTCGCCCGCGTCCCACTGGCCCGGTGGCGCGTTGAACAGCACCTGTTCGAGGCCATGGGCCTGCAGGCGCGCCGCCAGTTCGGCGGGCGGGTGGCCATAGGGAAAGAGAAATTCGACCCCACGAAAGCCGTCACGTGAAGCCGCGGCGAAACGGTCGAGGAAATCGAACTCCGGGTAGAGCAGGGACAGGTTGGCGGCAAAGCGGGGCATGCGATACGGCTTTCGGGCGCGGGCGATGGCTGCGATTTTCTGGCGCTGAGGCGACCGCTGCGAGGGGGCTCGTCGAGAGATTTGAGAGCGCCGCTCACACGTCGTCGTCACGTGCTGACTGGATTGCCATTTCTTTGAAATGATTTAACGAAACGTTGATCGGGTGTCGGACACGGCAAGGGCATGGAATGAATACTCCGATGTGTTTTGTGGCCTGGATCCGCAATGCAATGCCCTCGACGTCATTCATTACACACGGGTACGTGCCCATCCACAGGGCGCCGACGACCCGGTACCAACCGAGCACATCAGCGGACACATCGGCGACTTCGCAAAAAGCGACAGAGCTTCGCATTCCTGGACTGGGACAGCGTCGTCCCTGTCGATTATGCGCACTCCTTTTTTAAATGAAATTGAGAATCATGAAGATTGACGCCCATCGCGGACTACTCAAATGCGTCTTGCCTCCGAAGGACAAGGACTCCCAGCCAGATCTGCAGCGCACGCAACATGGGGGCTGTTCGAAAGCGGGGAAAGTGCTATCGACGGCCGCACGTGCCATTGGCCTTCCAACCATCCGAAGCGGGGCCTCCAGCAAAAGTTCGAAGATTGCGGCGCCTCGAAATGCAGATATCCAGAAGTTGCCAACTGCGAGTCAGGCCAATAAAGAGCGTGTCGACGCAACCGTTGGAAAAATCAGGTTGATTCACGCAAAGATGAAGCCTCGGCTCGATGCGCACAAAGAGCATGTGAAGAATGATCAAAATCGCACGCAAGCGTACATTGCCGATGGGCTCGAACCTTGCGATGAGGTCAATGAATGTCTGAATTCACTGGTGACGACATGCAACGAGGATTATTCTGCCGAACAGTCCCGGGCCATAAGAAAAAATCTGAGCGATATCGCATCAGATCTGCAAGAAATTTCCAATCTTTCAGAAGGGGAGATGGAAAGAATTGCTTTGGACTACATTTTCACTGTTTTTAAAAATACAAGCATTCCTGTGCTGCATGCCGGTTTGAATAATAAAGACGATAAAACCGCACATTTGAAAAAGATCGTGTTCGATGTTCCGAGCAGCAAAAAGATTGCCGGCGTGCAGGAAAGCCATCAGTTCTCTTTTCCATACCTCGATAATTACGACAAGATGGCGGAGAATGAGCTGCGCTTGTTGACGAAAGACAGTTCAATTCCTGATCTGAAGGGCAAGACCATTTCATTCGTCGGTGCCGGTTTTCCGCTTTCCGCCATGATGTACCATATTCATTCGGGCGCCAAAATCCAGTTGGTTGATATTGATCAAGGTGCTTGCGAAAGGGCCGAGGCTTTTTTGGATATCTGCGCCGAAGCCAATATCATTGATCGCAGTGATTTCTCTGTCGCGCAGGGTGACGCCAGTAAAATCAGATATGTTCGAAAATCGACGGACGATGTTGGAGTGCAAGCTGCCGAAGACAGGGCAGGTGCCTCGTCGGACAATGCAGAGGTATCGGAATTGCAGAGCGATATCCTTATATTCGCCGCCGCACTGCCCAGCGAAGTCAAGGCAGCCGCCTTGAACAATATTTCTTCCCGGGGTCTGGATGTGATCAATCGATGCACCTCCGAAACAAATAATCTACTTTATCCGTCCACCAAATTGTCTGCCTTGCAGAAAAGGTATGGACTGGAAGGTGGTTCTCGTGTTTTTTCGGTGGAAAAGGTCATGTATCCAGAATACGCCTATAGAAACAAGATTTCTATCAACGCGGCGGGTGTTCCAGTCAATAAAAATGGAGTGCCAGTGATTGAAACCAATAAAATCAACCAAAATACCGCCCAGAAAATTGGCGTTGCCGTCAATCCCGCATCGAAGGGGAGCCTCTCGAAAAGGCTTGGCAATTCCTTGTCCTGACAGCGCTTCCGTGTCCAGCCCGTCTGCTTGAAGAAAGGCTGTCGGACCGAATCCATGCCACTGGGCGAAGTCCAGCGCACCGAGACGGCGCTGGCGCTGTAGCGGGTGGTGGCTTGGAGCATCAATCGGCCGATGCGCCTAGGGCGGTCAATGCCGTATCGGGCCGCGGCCCCGCTGTTTGAGAAGGACGAGCAGCAAGCGACGGCGCAAGTGCGCCACCAGAAGAAGACTCGAAGGAGGCGCCGCAGTCGAACGTGCGGTGGTGCGGCTGGTCGGCTCCACAGGGCGGCTTCCTGGACCACCAGGGCAATATTGGGCTTGGCGCCAAGACGGTGGCTTGGCATGCCGGCCGCATTGCATGCAGGGGATGCGGTGTGTTCTGATGCCTCTTTGAGATGCGTGTCGTGCAATGCCCTTGAGCTGGCCTTGTTTAATCGATGGATTGTCATTATTGCTGGCTATGATCGCGGCCTTTAATCACAGCGATTACGCCGATAGGGGCTTGCTCACATGACACGCCGCGTCACGATCCAAACGCCATTGGGAGAACAGCTGCAGTTTCGCCGCCTGCAGGGCAAGGAATCCTTGAGCGAGCTGTTTGCGTTGGATGTGGACCTGCTGAGCGAGAGCAAATCCCTCGACCCCAAGGCGTTGCTGGGCAAGCACGCCACGGTGGAGGTGGAGACCGAAGGCGGAGGTCGGCGCTACCTGGACGGCATCGTCACCCGGTTCGGCTTGCAGGGCGAAGACCACCGGTATTACTCCTACCGCCTGCGCTTGAACCCCTGGCTGTGGCTGGCCACACGCAAGAGCGACTTCAAGATCTTCCAGAACAAGACCGTGCCCGACATCATCGAAGAGGTGCTCGGCAAATACGGCCACCCCCTGCAAAAGCGGCTCACGCGGGCGTATCGCAGCTGGGATTACTGCGTGCAGTACGGCGAGACCGACTGCGCCTTCGTCTCGCGCCTGATGGAGCATGAGGGCATCTATTACTACCACCAGCACAGCGCGGGCCAGCACATCCTGACCCTGGCCGACGACATCGTCGCCTCGCACAGCCCGCTCGCGGGCGCCGCCGTCATCCCGTTCTACCCGCCTGAGAAGGCCGCCGTCGCCGACAAAGAGAACATCCACGCCTGGGAGCTGCACCAGGCCATCCACTCCGGGCGGCACTACAACGACGACTACGACTTCAAGAAACCGCGCGCGGACCTGTCCAATATGCGCCAGACCCCGCCGGGGCACGCGCACGACGCCCACGAAATCTACGAATGGCCGGGCGGGTACACCGAATTCGGCGACGGCGAAGCCTATGCCCGGGTGCGGCTGCAGGAAAGCCTCACCGGGCACAGCACCGTGCGGGGCCAGTCGCGCCACCGGGCGCTCGCTCCGGGCTACACCTTCACGCTGGAGAACTACCCGCGCGAGGACCAGAACCAGGCCTACCTGCTCACCGGTCTCGAATATCACTTCAAGGAAAACCCCCAGGTCAGCGCTGCTGCGCCGGGCCCCAAGGGCACGGCGCAGGAAGAAGGCTCGTTCCAGCGATTCACCCTGCTGGCCCAGCCCACCAGCGTGCCCTACACCCCCGCGCGCACCACGCCGAAGCCCAGGACCACCGGCCCGCAGACCGCCGTCGTCGTCGGCCCGCCGGGCGAGGAGATCTGGCCCGACCAGTACGGGCGCGTCAAGGTGCAGTTCCACTGGGACCGGGTGGGCGCCATGAACGAGAACTCCAGTTGCTGGGTGCGGGTCTCCAGCAGCTGGGCCGGCTCCGGCTTCGGGGCTATGTTCATTCCTCGCATCAACATGGAAGTCGTGGTCGACTTCCTCAATGGCGACCCGGACTACCCCCTCATCACCGGCTGCGTGTACAACGCCGACAACATGCCGCCGTGGGCGCTGCCGGCCAACGCCACGCAGTCGGGCATCAAGACCCAATCGAGCAAGGGCGGGGCCTTCGGCGACGGACTGAAGAACGGCGCGGGCGATGCCAATGCCATCCGCTTTGAGGACAAGGCCGGGGCCGAGCAGCTGTGGCTGCATGCGCAAAAGGACCAGCTCACCGAAGTGGAGAACGACGAGGACAAGTGGGTCGGGAACGACCGGCGCAAGACCGTCGACCGGGACGAGACCAACGTCATCCACCGCGACCGCACCGAGACCGTGGACCGCGATGAAACCATCACCGTGCACAACAACCGCACCGAGCGGGTGGACCACAACGAGAAGATCAGCATCGGCGACAACCGGAACGAAGACGTCGGCATCGACGAGACGGTGAGCATCGGCAACAACCGCAGCAAGACCATCGGCCGCAACGAAAAGGACAAGATCGGCAACAACTGGTCGATCAAGGTCGGAAGCTTCAAGACCGAGACCGTCGGCCTGGCCTACCTGCAGAACGTGGGGCTGGCCAAGATGATGAACATCGGCGCGGCCTACAACGTGAACGTGGGCGCGGCCATGGTGGTCAACGTGGGGCTGACGCAGAGCACCAACGTGCTGATGGGGCGCTCGGTCACCGTGGGGCAGAGCCAGACCAGCAAGGTGGGCAAGGACCGCACCGACAGCACCTCCGACAACTACACCGAGAGCGTGGGCAAGAACGCGGCCACGACGATCGGCGAGGTGCGCACGCTGTCGGTCGGCAAGGAAATGTCCGTGACCGTGGGCGACGCCATCGAGATCAAATGCGGCAAGGCGGTGCTGCGCATGACCAGCGACGGCACCGTGCAGATCAACGGGCAGACCATCAACGTGGCCGGCAGCTCCAGCGTGACCGTGGCGTCGCCCAACACCAACGTCAATCCCACCTGACCGGAGTCCGCATGGCGCTCGCACAACCGTCCTCCGTCGATGCTTCGCTCTCTTCTTCGCCGTCTCACGGCGATGGTGCAGGCGCGACCCCATCCGTCACGATGTGCCAGGCCACGGTGCGCGCGCAAGCCGGGCAGGGCGCCTACAGCGTGGCGTGCGGCGCGGAGACGTTGGATGCCAGCGTGGGCGTGATGCTGCCTGCGCTCGTGCCTGGCGACGAGGTGCTGCTGGCACGCACCGGTGCAGGCCACGCCGTCATCACCGCCGTGCTGGTGCCTTGTGCCGCCGTGCCCTGGAGCGACCGGTCCATCCGTTTGCAGTCGAATGACTCCATCACGCTCTCGTCCGGCGCCGCGACGCTGCGGCTGACGGCCGAGGGGCTGGCCCGCATCGTGGCCCTCACCATCGAGCACGACGCGCGCGACCTGGTGGACATCGACGCCGCCGAAGTCCGGATCAACTGAACGGCGGCCGCCGTCCGTTTCAGAGATGGACCTGCACCGCCTCCACTTGGCCATGGATTTCCTGCGACAGCGTGTGGCGCCAGGTCAGTGCGAAGTGGCCATGCTCGGGCTCGATGGTCACGGTGTCGAAATGCGGAGACGCGGCATGGCGCTTGCCGCCGCCGGCCGTCCAGGAAACGTGGGGCCGGATATCGGGCAGGATGATCTGCGACGGGCCCTGGGCACTCAAGTGGAGCCACTGGATCGATGTGCCGGGCTTCACCTGCTCGAAAGAAAACTGCATCCGTGGATGCGCGCAGTTCCAGGCCGCCGGGTCGAACGATCGGGGCATCCGTCCCACGATGCCGGGCACCTGCCACTCCGCCGGCCCATAGCTGCCCAGCAGCTTGCGCCGTGGCAGCCAGGTGCGGCCGAAACACCCGAACCCCGCGGGCGAGGGCGTATCGCCCGCTGCGTGGATCAACTCGTCCGGCCATTCGATCCGGGGCAGCGGCAAACCATCGGGCGGCAGCCCGGCGCTGAAGCCCAGGCCCGTGGGGTTGGCGGGGGCGAAGGCCTGTGCATCGGCAGGGTCCTGCCCACCGTAGGCCAGGTGATAGGCCACGGGCACCTGCAGCGCGGGTGCCTGCTCCACCGCCACCGGAAACAAGCCCAGTCGCTTGCGCCACACGCGCTCGCCGAAGACTCGCACCACGCGCGCCTCGCGTCCTACCGTCACGCCCGCATCGAACGCGGCGACGGGCTTGCCGCCGGGCGCGTAGGCCACCGCGTTGACGATGACATCCACCCGCGGCTTGAAGGGCACCAGGTCGCTTTCGAAGCGCACCACGCCCTCCATGCCCGGTGCATCGAAGAACTGGTCGCCACGCAGGATCGGCAAGCCCGTGCCGTGCGGCGCCACCCGATTGCGAAAGTCCAGCGTGGCTTTGACGACCACGGTCTTTTGCAGCCCGCCATCTGGCCCGTAGCCCGGAAGGATTTCCGCGGCGAAGGGCGTCAAATTTTCCAGCATCGTATGCATCCTTTTTGCTTTCGGCCTTGCCATGCGCCAGCCCCGAGGGGGTCTGCGTGAGTGTCACCCGTCTTCCCCTGGTGCGCGCCATCGACATCCCGGTCATGCGCGCATTGCCCCTGCGCATGGCGCGTTCGCTGGTCACGCAGTACTGGCGCCGCACCCACATGCTCACGCTGCCCGCACACCGGCTGGAGGCCCTGGCGGTGTTCGACGACAGCATCGTCCAGTGCCTGGCCTCGCTCAAGCTGCATCTGTCCCATGCGCCTGCGATGGAATCGGATTTTCATGCGGAAATCGCCGCCGCAGGGCACGAATTGCTGCAGGAAGGCCCCGCCGTTTTTGCCCACGCCTGCATCGAAGTCCTCAAGCTGCAGCTGGGCCGGCCCGCCGATGTGGCCCCCGACCTCTGGAACGGCCATCTGCAAGCCCACCCCGCCGCGGTCTTCCATGCCTTGCGATTCGCTTTCGATGACGCCGTGGCCAGCTATCTCGCGCCGCGCGCAAGCCAGGCGGTTCAGCAGCAGCACCTGTCGCTGGTGCGCCTTCTGATGCGGCTCGCCATTGCGCGGCCCGCGGTGTCCGATGCGTATGCCGATGCCATGGCGGCCATGGCCGAGCCCCTGCCCGGCGGCTTGGCGAATCTCTGCCATTGGCGTTGCGTGGCCCGTGCCGACGAGGCCAAGGCGCTGCGGGCCGTGGAGCAAGGCGAGGACGCCGAAGCAGGGTTGATCTCCCTGGCGCTCATGGGCAGCCCGCAGGAGACCACGGCCGCCAAGGCGATGCTGGCGCGATGGCCCGACTCCCCGGTGGCGCTGGCCCTTTGCGCGGCGCGCGCAGGGCACGATCTGGCCGTTGCCTTGCGCGAGGGCCGCTTTCCCGCCATGGCCTGGACGCAGCAGCTGTATGCCGCCGCCCTGGTCGGCGACGGCCCCTTGCTGCGCCAGCTTGCGGCGCACACGCCGTGGGACGACGAACTCGCATGCCGGGCACTGGCCGACAGCGTGGCATTGCTGGCGGGCGTTCCCTGCGATGGGCTGTTCGACCGAGCCCGCCCGGCCGGCGACCGCGCCCATTGGGCGGACGCGGCCCTGGCGGCGCTGCCCAGCGCCGGCCCGCCCCTGCGAATCGGCAAACCGCGGCCATCGGTCGTGCTGGAAGAGGCTGCCGCGTGCGTGGGTGCACCGCTGCGCCGCCTGCTGTACATCGAACATGTCTCCCGCATGAGCGGCGCGCTGTGGATCGAGGCCGATGACCTGGCCGGCGTGCAGGCGCTGGCGCTTCAGACGGCCTCCGTGTTCGAGCGGGCCGTCTTTGCCGGGAGTGCGCCATGACGCCGCTCACCATTGCGGCCACCGGCGCCTGCACGCCCATCGGCACGCGTGCCTGGCAGACCCGCAGCGCCGTGGCCAGCCGCTTTGCGGCCTTCACCCGCCAGCCCATCACGGGCCACATCGATCACCAGGCCACGGTGTCGCGCGTGCAGGCCATCGAGGCCGACTGCACCGGCATCGATCGGCTGATCCGGCTGGCCGCGCCGGCCCTGCACGAGGCGCTGCAAGGCCCCACCACCGCACCCACCGCGGCATGGCCGATGGTCCGGCCCATTCCGGTCTTCATCGCCCTGCCCGAGCCGCTGCCTGAGCTGCGCGGCGCCATCGACGCCCAGCGATTCGCGCTGGAGCTGCCGCGCGCGCTCGACGTGGCACCGGAGTTCCTGCCGCTCATGCTCTACACGGGCGGGGCGGTGGCCGGGGCGGATGCCCTGGCTGCGGCATACCGTTTCATGCAAGAGCACCCCAGCGTGCCGGAGGTGGTTTGCGGCGGCGTGGACAGCGGGGTGGACCCCGCCACCATCGATGTCTTCCACCAACGGCGCTGGCTCCGGGTGAAAGGCCACACGGAGGGATTCATCGCCTCCGAAGGGGCCGCGTTCGTGCGGCTCGCCCGCAAGCCCTGTGCGGCGAACTACGTCACCGTGTTCCCGCCCGCGTTTGCGCAGGAGCCGGCCTCCCGGGTGGGCAGCGAAGCCATCCTGGACGGCGCTGCGCTCATCGGTGCGGCGACCCACGCCTTGAAGGCCGCGGACATCCCCGCCCAGGCGCTGCAGTCCTACTGGAGCGACATGGACGGAAGCCCGTGGCGAGGCAGCGAACTCATGAACCTGAGCGCCCATCTGGCTGCGCAGCACGGCCATCCCGCCATGCACGATCCGGCTGCGTTCCTGGGCGAAGTCGGCGCCGCCTGGGTGCCTTTGCTGCTGAGCCTGCTGCACGAGATGCGCCAGGGCTTGCACCACCCCCACAGGCCCGTGGCGCTGAGCGGCCACGCGGGCCTGCAGAGCGTGACCGGTCTTGGCACCCGCGTGGCCGCCTGGGTCGCCACCTGGAATCACACCCGCGCACCGATTCCATCCCCATCCACCCGCAACCGCGAAGCTGCCTGACCCATGGCCACGTACGTCAACGACCGCCGGGCGATCCACGAGGGGCGCAGCCCGGCCATGATTCCCGGGCCCATCAACCCCGTCTTCCCCAAGCCCAACGGACCGCCGGTTCCGATCCTCAACATGGCCCACGGGCCGGGCCTCAAGAACGGCACGGCCACCCTCAAGATCGACGGCAAGCCCGTCTCCGTGGCCGGTAGCCGGTTCGAATCCATTCCCGCCACGCCCGATCGGCTGGGCGGCATCGCCGGCGTGCGCTCCACCGTCGTGGGCGGCGCGGCCGAGCCCACCAGCTACAGCAGCGACACCAAGTTCGAAGGCAAGGGCAGCGTTCGCTCGTTCGACACGACCAAATCCAACGCCCTCGTCATCAACCCCGGCTGGGCCATGCGCCTGGCCATGAAGGCGCTGCCCGGCCCCTACGACCAGCTGGCCCAGAAAGTCATCGAAAAGCTCCCCGGCGCCTTCGGTGACCAGTTGAGCGCGCTGGGCGAGTCGCTCACCGACCCGAGCGTGCTGATCGGCCCCGCGCTCAAGCTGGTGGGCAAGCTCATTCCCGGTGTCAATCTGGTGGTGGGCGGTGCCGCCATGGCCGAATCCGCCATGCAGATCGCAGAGCTGGCCCAGGAGGTGCAGGACCTGCTCACGCCGCCCCTGACCGACGAGAAGATCGACCAGATCGCCGACGTGATCGCCAATGGCGTGGCGGCCATCACCATCGGCTTCGTGCTCGGCAAGATCGTGAAGCGCGCCAAGTCCAGGATCAATGCGGTTGCCAGCCGGCAGAACAACCAGGTCAACCCCAACACGCAGGCCAAGATCGTCGATGACGTGCACGTCGGCGCACCGGGCGGCGCCCACTGCGAACTCGGCACCTGCCACCCGGTCATCTTCGCCACCGGCGTCAAGATCCTGTCGGAAACCGACTTTGCCTTGCCCGGCCTGCTGCCGCTGGAATGGCGGCGCTTTTACCGCTCGGCCGACCGGCGCCCCGGCTGGCTGGGCTGGGGGTGGAGCACGCCCTTGAGTATCGAGCTGGCCCTGGTCCACAGCCATGTGCATTACTACGATGCCCGGGGCCGCAGGGTGCAGTTGCCGCCGCTTTCGCCCGGGCAGAGCCACTTCGACGAGCGAGAAAAGATCACGCTGCAGCGCCACGAAGACGGGCGCTACAGCGTCGAGGCCACCGATGGCCTGCGGCACGAGTTCGCCAAGCCCGTGCCCGGCCAGTGGCGCCTTCCCCTGGCGCGGCTGCGCGACCGCCACGGCAATGCCATCACGCTGCACTACCCGGCCTATGACGAAACCGGCGTGGACGGCATTGCGCCGCGCCCCACCGGCCTGACCGACAGCGCCGGGCGCGAGTTGCACTTCGGCTGGACCGAGGCCGGCCTGCTGGCCGAGGTGCGCCTTGCGCCCCGCACCCTCGATGGCGTGCAGCATCAGGGCGGGGTGCTGGTGCGTTATGCCTACGACAGCGCGGGCAACCTGGAGGGCGACAAGGGGGGCAAGGGCAATAGCCAGGCCAACCTCGCCAGCGCCACCGATGCGCAGGGCGGCACCACGGCGTACCGCTACGAGAACCACCTCATGGTGGCCTACACCACCAAGAACGGCTTCACCCACCACCAGCAATGGAGCCGGCTGGATGCGGGTGGGCGCGTGGTGCGCACCTGGACCGACACCCCCGGCCTGCTGGACACCCGCTTCGAATACGACCTGGGGATGCGCACCACCCATGTCACCGATGCCCTGGGCCGGCGCACCAGCTACCACTACAACGGGCACAACGAAGTCGTCGCCGTCACGGAAGCTGGAGCGGACGGCCAGCCCGTGCGCACCGAGACGCAGATGGACCGCGCCGGCAACCCCGACACGACCACCGACGCCCTGGGCCGCAGCACCCGCTGGCAATGGGACGCCCGTGGCAACCTGACCGCCGTCACCGACGCGGCCGGCGCCACCACGCGGCTGCGCTACAACGCGCTGAACCTGCCCACCGAGATCACCGACGCCCTGGGCCACGTCTGGAAGAACGACTACGACGCGCGCGGCGACCTGCGCGAGCACACCGACGCGCTGGGCCACGCCACCCGCTACCAATACGATCCGCGCGGCCTGCCCGTGGCCATCGAGGACGCCCACGGCAAGACAAAACACCTGCAATGGGACGCCGCCGGCCAGCTCACCGCCTACGCCGACTGCTCGGGCCGCACCACGCGCTACCAGTACGACATCCTGGGCAACCTGGCCGCCAGCGTCGATGCCCTGGGCCAGGCCACGCGCTACCAGCACGACGCGCTGGGCCAGTTGCGCATCGTCACCGAAGCCGACGGGGCCGAGCACCGCTACGACCACGACGTCCAGGGCAACTTGGTGGCCTACACCGACCCCAAGGGCGCCATCACCCGCTATGCGTACAACGGCCTGGACCAGCCCGTGCAGCGCCAGGACCCGCAGGGCCAGAGCCTGCATTACCGCTACGACGCGGTGGGGCGCCTCGTGGCACTGCAAAACGAGAACGGCGCCTGGTACCAGTTCCACTACGACGCGGCCGACAACCTGGTGCAGGAGATCGGCTTCGATGGCCGCATCCAGCGCTACCGATACAACGCGGCGGGCGAGCTGACCGAGCTGCACGAACGCGATGCGGACGAGCCGCCGGACACGCCGTACGACATGGCGCCCGATGCGCCGTTACCGAAGCGCACGCACTTCCAGCGCGACCTGCTGGGCCGGCTGCTGACCAAGGCCCACACGAACGGAGAGGCGGCCAGCTACACCTACGACCTGCTCGGGCGCATGGTCGGCTGCGCCAACGCGCAGGCCCAGGTCCGGTTCGCCTACGACGCACTCTCGCAACTGGTCGAGGAAACGCAGGTCCATCTGGGCGATGCCCAGGCAGACAGTGCGCAGGCCCAGGCGGATCGGCACTTCACCTTCCGCCACGCCTACGACGCGCTGGGCAACCGAACAGAGAGCGTGCTGCCCAGCGGCAAGAACGTGCAATGGCTGTACTACGGCTCCGGGCACCTGCACCAGATCCGGGTGGATGGCCACACGGTCAGCGACATGGAGCGCGACGCGCTGCACCAGGAGATATCGCGCACGCAAGGGGCGTTGACCAGCCGCTACGGCCTGGACCCCATGGGCCGGCTGGTGGCCCACAAAGTGAGCCGGGAAGCCGCCTTGCAAACGCTGCCCGGCGCAGCCACGCAGGCGTCGTTGCGGGACCGGGACCCACCACCCGGAATGCCCGGCCCACCGGGCCTGTCCAACCTGCTGGCCCGTCTGCCACACCTTCCTTCAGGCCATCGGATTGCGCGGCACTACCAGTACGACCGGGGCGGCAACCTCACGGCCACGCAGGACAGCCTGCGGGGCGCCAGCGAATACCGCTACGACGCGCTGGGCCGCATCCTGTCGGCGCACAAAGGCACGCGGAGCACGACGCAAGGTACGCAGCAGGGAGAAGACCGCGAGCAATTCACGTTCGATCCGGCCGGCAACCTGCTCAACCCCAACCGGGGCGGCGAGCAGAGCGCCGGCGGCGTGAGCCACGAGCGGGAGAAGGTGCCCACCAACCGACTCACCGTGTACCAGGACCTGCGGTTCACGTACGACCTGCACGGCAACGTCGTGCAACGGCTGGTGGGCTGGCACACGGTGCAGAACTATCGCTACAGCGCGGAGCACCAGATCGTGGAGGCCACCGTCACGCGTTACCGGGAGCGTCCCGCGCTGCAATCGGTGCGTGCTGCCGGCCAGGTGCAGGCCGAGCCTGGAGCCACCGTGCAGACCACGCGTTACCGGTACGACGCGCTGGGGCGGCGCATCGACAAGACGGACGCCTTCGGCAGGACCCGGTTCGTGTATGACGGCGACCTGCTCGCGGGAGAAATACGGGGCAGCAAAGTCAGCGAATACCTGTACGAGCCGGACAGCTTCGTGCCGCTGGCCAAGCTGGAGTCGGAGGCGAAACAGGCCCCAGCGCAAGAAGTACTAGGGCAAATTGCTATGGAAAATGTAGCAAATGAATCGTCTGAGGCAAAATCCTTTGCCGTCTATTACTACCAGTGCGACCAAGTAGGCGCGCCGCAGGAGTTGACGGACGAGGCGGGAAGGATCGTGTGGGCGGCCAGCTATAAGGTGTGGGGGCAGGCGCAGGCGCTTCAGATGCTTCGCACAGGCACCGATGGGGAAGCTGCGGTGTTCACTGCAAGTGACCGGCCATTGACTCTCGCGGCCCAGGGCGATCTCCAGGCTCTCAATTTAGTGGAGCAGCCGCTGCGGTTTCAGGGGCAGTATTTTGATGGTGAAACCGGGCTGCATTACAACCGGTATCGTTATTACGACCCGGTGACTGGGCGTTTTGTACATCAAGATCCTATCGGTTTTGCTGGGGGAGGAAATTTCTATGAATATTCTCCGAATCCTTGGAGTTGGTTTGATCCTCTTGGTCTAGCAAGGCGTCCCCCCCACAATTTGAAAGCCAAAGTCAAGGGGAAGGATGGTGCGGTTAAATCTGAGCAGGATTATGTCAGTGGTGGGATGACTGAAGAGGATAAGGCGTTAGGTTATCCGCTCTGCACCTTGGTTACACATACTGAAAGGAAGGCTTTGAATGAAGGAAATTATTCTCCAGAAGATTCCATAGAAATGGATGGGCAGTATGCGCCATGCTCCCACTGCAAGGGAGCTATGAATACGGCCGTAAATAGTGGCAAAGTTGCTGGTATTAAATATACTTGGGATGGTAAAGTGTGGGAAGCAGGTGATGCGGCTAAGAAGGCTAGGGCCAAGTCAAACTCCAAAAAGGCTGCGGGCGTTTGTACTCTGGGAAAAAGAAAGAGATCATGAGTAATTTTTCTGAGATTGATTCACTGCAGTCGTGGATGTCGCAAACTGCAGAGCGACAAGAGTATATCTGTGATGAGATATTGGAAAGGCTGCCTGATCGTTTTCAATTGGCTGAGCCCTTTCGTTCAATTGAATCTAAAAGTC
Source organism: Acidovorax sp. SUPP2825 (assembly GCF_030158995.1). Lineage (NCBI taxonomy): Bacteria > Pseudomonadati > Pseudomonadota > Betaproteobacteria > Burkholderiales > Comamonadaceae > Acidovorax > Acidovorax sp. SUPP2825. The sequence goes on from NZ_BQXK01000005.1 coordinate 292,370, forward strand.
AGTCGAAAGTGGATATTCCGTGCTTCTATGACGAGGAATACGAAACCCCCTTGAGCTTAGTTTTCGGTGGGTTTTTTGATTACGGCATGAGCGATGCGCATAAAAAAGCCATTCAGGCTTTGTGCTCTCCAGATGAATGGCAGATGCTGAAAACCTTGGTGGAGGGCCGTGTCTCACCAGAGGAGAAAGCCGTACGCCCATTTCTGATGAGCAGGTTTCCGCTTTTTGAATGGGTGGCGGAAGAAAATATCGATTTGTCTGGCGATTTGGAACGGCCTGATTTTTCGGCAGAAGAGGGGCCTTACCCCATCTACTTGTCAACCAGCGAGGCTGAAAAATTCTTGAGCAAAAGCGGCTACCGCTTACCGTGTGACCATGAGTGGGAATATGTGGCAAAAGAGCTGCGGTCGAATATTTTCATTGGCGGAGATAAGTTGCCCCGGGGCGATCTTTCAAAAAATGTCTGCCTGACGTCTTTCGGGAGTGCTTCGAAGAATAAAAAAGCCTCCAATTTTTTTGGAATCGCAGGGCTCGGTTTGGCAGCGATGACCAAGGTGGAGGGCCGCAATGGCGTGATGGTGAGGGGCGGTGCTTCCGGTTTCTATCCATTCCAAGGCCCGGCGCAATGGGCGATGCTTTCTACGGAGCTTCAAATCCCCCTGCAAAATATGCCCGGTTCTTTGGCGGGCATTAGGCTGTGCATGGATATTCCGAGTTGAGTGCGGCAAGAAACAAGGACCTCCAACGTATCTTCCTCGATTGTCGGGCTGTAGGGAGCCTCTCACAACCCCATGTTTGACGAATCCGAATAGGGAGGAGTGGGCGCCAGTAGCCGTTTGAGCGTGATGAGGCCCAGCAGCGGTCTGCGCCTGGGTGCATGAGGGGCCTTGCAGGCCCGG